>PBZM01000049.1 GCA_002731015.1 Gammaproteobacteria bacterium | reverse complement strand
TAACATCCTGTGGAAGCCAAGAGCGAACTGACCCTCTGAGGGTTCGAATTTTCGAACCAGAGTCAAGAGTGAGCTCTCCCTGCTTGGCCTTCTCCAGCACCTCAAGAATATGCTTCCGAATAATTAACTCAAACCGTTTTCTCGCCTCATCCGAAAAGATGATCTCCTGGTGCCGCTCACCGACCATAGCGTGAAACAAGTCTTCACCCTCCAGATCATTGAAGATGTCATCACTAGAATCAGGAGTGCTTTTTTTTAAAATACGCTCATCGACTACTTTGGAAGATGCCACTTGGCGCTTCTTATCCTCGATTCGTAAGACTCTTTGATTCAACTGATATAAACCAAAAACCAAAAATGCTGTCGTAAGTATTGCTGTGATAAGCAGTAACCCGTGCATGGAAGTCAAATTCCTTAATTGAACTCTTGCTTGTCTTGATTCTAGTATCGACCTATACACTAGAATCTTTGGTCGCTTCGCTTCAAAGTATCGAATGTACCCAAAAATTTAGCGTCCGTTTAAGCCATAACGACTGCTTTTGGTAATATCTGACTAATCCGCTTCGATGACTATCGATCCGCATTGCACCCGGTAATTCGGTCATATGCCCGGCGCGTGCTAACCAAGTATCCATCATTTTTAGGTACATTTCTGGATGAAACTGTGTCGCAAAAGCATGTCGGCCAGCCATATAAGCTTGCTCTCGGAAAGGCCCCATCGCCCCACCAAATGCCAGCCGCACAGCGTTATCTGGTAACTCAAACCCTTCCCTGTGCCACTGGTAAACGTGTGTTAGGGTGCCGAAGATTCGCCTACCCTGGCCCACTGGATTAATCGGATACCAACCAACCTCGACCTGATTTTCAGGATGGCTATATACCTCTGATCCAAGAACTCGAGCCATTAGTTGAGCCCCTAGACAGATCCCCCACACCGGCCGATCCATGTGCATCCATCGCTCAATAGTGTGGAGCTCTTTGCAAATACCAGGTAAATGGTCATCGTTAGCGCTCATAGGCCCGCCGAATACAATCATTCCATCGAACCGACGAATCTGTCGCGGCATACTTTGGCCAACAAGAGGACGCACTACCTTAATCCGGTGGCCAAGTTGTCTTAAGGCGACTCCGACCTGCCCCGTAGTGGAGTGCGCCTGATGTAACACGCACAAAATATGACGACTCACGAAACACCGATTGAACGAAAAGTAAGATTCATCCTTCCACCAACTATTTTTTTAGTCTTTACCAACGCGTGCTCCCAATAGACTTGTGTCGTTCCGTACATGACTAACAGATCACCATTTCCTAAATCAAAGGTAAGCGGAGATATCGCTTTACTAATCCTAGACTTCAGACGAAATCGACGCGGCTCACCTAAGGACAATGAGGCAACGACAGGATGCCTACCAAGCTCTGGTTCATTATCCCGGTGCCAACCCATGGAGTCGGTACCTGACCGATAGTAATTCAATAAACAGTGGTTCAAACCACGTTGCGTCTGAATCTCGTGGTGAGCTAACAGGTAATGCAATGCATCTCGAATGTTGGCTAAATCTATCGGCCAAGGTTTCGGCCGTAGTATACGGTTTGAGTAAGTGTAAGGTGCATCTCCGCACCAAGAAGTGATTCGAGGCTCGTCAATTTTCCGACCGAACAGACGAATTGCGCCCTGAGACCAATCAAGAACATTAAGCAACTCGAGCGCTAAATCGTCACTTTCTTGTCCTGACAACCAATTAGGTATAAACAAAACAGACAGACCAGGTCGGATAATAACTGTATTTCTTGATTGCACGCTAACGCCCGCGTATCACAAAGACTGTTAGGATACGGGAATCGTTAGCATATGTATGATCTGATTTACGAGTTTGAAGACTCTGACTCGTCGACAAGCTCGCTGCGATCGATTAGTAGCTCCTCTCTAAGCACCGGTACGTCTCGAGGAGCGTCAACCCCAACGCAAATCTGCTGCGTTCCTTTGATTTTTACCACGGTGATACGGATGTCATCACCGATACGAATCGATTCATCCACGCGTCGTGTCAGTACAAGCATATCCCACCTCAATCCGTTGAAAATTTTCATCCATGAAACGCGACTGTTCCAATTCGCTGCTGCGCGTTTCCATACTGCGTTATCAAGAATGACACAAAATTTACCCGATAACTGAATTCTTGGAGAAAAATGTTGGGCTCCTTGTCCTACAATATTTTGTCAGTTAATTACAGTTTGTGACGCGTGACACTCGAGCACGACGAATTTGAGGAACAGCAAACTATGCGTTTCAGGCCGAGCTTAAAGCTTTCTTTAACTTTAGCGTAATGAGGTTATTATTTATTTGCTAGTCAAATCTGTTGCGGATAGAAGATGCGAGAGACGATCCCTGTTTGGGATATCTGGATAAGGCTCGGCCATTGGTTGATTGTTATAGGTTTTTTTTTCCAGCAAATCTCTGGCGGAGATGCGGAATACATCGATGCACATGCCACGGTCGGGACATTGCTTGCGGGATGGGTTATTTTCCGGATCCTCTGGGGTTTTATTGGTCCAAAATATGCGCAATTTTCAAGCTTCCCACCTCCAAACCCTAGGCTCGTAACAAAAAGTTTTAAAAGGATCCTTACACGGCAATCCGAGGAGGTTCCGGGTCACTCCGCGATTGGCGGAGTAGCAGTTTATGTTTTTTTGACGCTTATACTGCTGACCGCGTTAACCGGTATGTCGTCGTCGGACGATATCTTATTTGATGGACCTTTTGCGCCATTATTACCAGCGGCCATGGTGAGTTTTGCAGGTACTGTTCACCCCATCTTAAGCGATCTTTTGCTCGTTGTTGTCGCTGTCCACCTCATTGCCATTACTTGGCACGTCATCGTAATGAAGGAGCCGCTTATCCGAGGAATGCTTACCGGCAGGAAACACGCGTTTGACCAGGAGCCTGGTGATCCACACGCTTTTTCCCGCGTCATATTTATAAGAGGCTTCATTTTCTCGCTACTAATACTCAGCTTCACCTACGGAATTATTGGCATTTATCTAGGGTGGTGAGTTATTTATTTGGCGGGGCCGATCGAAAAGTAAAGCGTCGACAGACTTTGGTATAGCATAGCCACTCCCCATATTCTCATGAAATCCGCAGATAATCCGCCCATGAAGAGGCCAAACATGGCTCTAACATTATCGAAAACACAAGTTCGTCCAATTACTCGGTACCTCTATCGGCCTTCTTTGTTAGAATCTATATTAGATATCTATTGATGAGGGAATCGATTGAACTCTGGGGAACGTTGGCTTTTTAATCTAGCCGCTTTCGTGGTGGTCATAGCAGGCATTAAGTCGGCTAGCGCAATCATCGTGACCTTACTGGTCGCTTTATTCGTAGCGCTAATCTCAGCTCCACTATCGATCGGTCTCAAGAACCGCGGTGTCCCAAATGTCGTCTCGGTAATAATCGTATTGGTTCTTCTTCTATCTATCGTCGCTGGATTAAGTGCCGTTGTTGGGGGATCAGTAAACGCTTTTAGTGCGGCGGCACCTGTTTATGAAGCTCGCCTGAATGACCAACTTGAATCTTTTTGGGTTATCGCTGCCAGCTACAACGTCCCCATCGATGCGACCCAGCTACGACAAACCCTGAACACATCGGGTGTCTTTACGCTTCTATCGAATCTGTTGACTGCGCTGGGCGCTCTCCTGACCAATGGTTTCCTCATTCTATTGATTGTTGTCTTCATTTTAATGGAAGCCGCATCGATGCCAGGAAAAGTTCGTGTTGCGTTTGAACGAGGAGAACATGAGCCATTTGTTGCGTTCACACAATTTATGGGACACTTAAACCAATATTTGCTGATAAAAACGCTCATAGGTTTGATAACAGGGGTAGCCGTTACTGGATTTCTTCTATCGGAAGGGGTGGATTTCCCGTTTGTTTTGGGCCTCTTGGCGTTCCTTCTAAACTACATTCCAACTCTCGGCTCAATCTTAGCAGGCGTCCCAGCAGTGATCTTAGCCTTCCTTGAATTTGGCTTGGGTTCAGCTGGCCTCACAACCCTTGTATATCTCGGCGTCAACATTGGTCTCGGTCAAATTATCGAGCCCCGCCTGCAGGGTCAGGGCCTCGGACTTTCACCAATGGTTGTTTTCCTGTCCCTTGTTTTCTGGGGCTGGTTACTTGGAATCGTAGGTATCCTACTGGCTATTCCGCTCACTATGACAGCTAAATTAGCTTCCGAAGAGTCTCCCAAATACCAGTGGTTAGCCATTCTGCTAGGTCCAGAAAGGCCAGTAAATACCCGATAGCTACAAGTCATTGTCCCCATCCGATGGCTGACCCTTTTGTGTCGGACGCGACAAACCAAACACAAAATATAATTATCAAACTTGCTGGGCTCGTTAGGATCCGTCAGACAGCGACATGGTTTCACATATGCATGTTTGGCAGGTCCCTGATGTAGCCAAATAAACCACTGAAGCGTGACTTGTTTCCAAAAAAGCATCGTCATGTCAAGAGAAGTCAAGCCGGTTAGGCGCACAGCACTGATCGGACCGATAGTTTAGAACGTTTTCGAGGCATTTTTATTCGATAACCTAAACGCACCAAACCTGTGCGCAATATCCACAATCAAGTGTTACCCTCCGGAATAACTTTGATTGCGCCCCGTACGTTCAAATACCTATACAGAAACACATGATTATTTGCAATTTTTTATTAACCCATTGAATTTTTTCAATATTAATGTCAATGCAATATTTGTTTAAATTTTAGATGATCCGGCGAAAGCATGTGTATCAGACACCTAGCGTGGTGACAAAAAATAAATCCCCATAGTTATCCACAGGCGCTGTGGGCACCATATTTATCAAACCCTTACCGATTTTCTGCGTTTTTTTTCAACTTGCTGTATCGTCCCAGCATGAATCAAAAGCAATCTAGGCGGCTTACGCCTCCCTTCGTCAAGGGGATGCGAGCAATGCTTCCATTTTTACCAGGAATCGTTCCCTTTGGGATTGTTACTGGTTTTACTCCTATAGCGTTGGGATTTACTTGGATAGATTCTTGGCTTGGCTCCCTCTTCATGTTCGCAGGAGCAGCTCAGCTAGCGACATACCAGCTGATGAATGAACACGCGTCTATTTGGGTCATCTTGCTGACGGTCACCGCAATCAATCTTCGCTACGTTCTATATAGCGCCTCGATAGCGCCTCATTTAGCGGACGCGAATCGGTTTATAAGATTACTGGCGGGGTATGGCTTGAGTGATCAAATTTATCCCATTTGCTACCGTGACTACCAAACTTATGAATGGGGATTGGAGGAGCGCATAGCTTATTACGCCGGAGGCACTGTGCTACTGTGGGGACTCTGGCAAGCATGTACTCTTGCTGGCGCTTTTGCCGGTCAAATTATCCCTGTGTTTTGGTCACTAGAATTTATGATCCCTTTGACGTTTTTGACACTAGCACTCCAAACCTTGAAAACAATGGCTCATCGAGTGACCGCAATCTCAGGCACTTTAGTGTCCTTCGTGGGGTTAGATCTGCCCTATAGTTTGGGCCTAATTCTTGGCGCTATTTCGGGAGTCTGTTTTGGAGTTCTTTACCAGAGAGTGATCCGATGACGCTCGATTTCTTATTTGTCGTAGGGCTGGCAGGGATAGTAACGCTAGGCCTCAAAAGCTCTTTTATCGAGGGCCAAACCTACTTTACACTTCCGCCGTGGCTGATCACGGCATTAGAGTTTGTGCCTCCTGCGGTGCTTTGCTCTCTCATTGTCCCAAGTATCTTCAAGGGAGACTCAGGACTTGTTCAAGAATTCGGACAGGTAGCCGTCGACCCTAAACCAATCGCTGCAATTCTGGCGGCCTTCGCATTCTTTGCCACAAAGCGCACTGGCCCTACTCTAGTCACGGGGATGTTTTCTCTCTATCTCGTTTATTGGCTTCAGCTTTAAGCTGAATAGAAGCGAGGGCCCCAACAAATGCAAGTGACCGCTCCGTAAGGTACTTTATGTGGTACGGCACGTCATACCTTTATGACCGCGACAATTGTCGGACGCGGACAATTATCTACCTCCGGAACTTAATTTACTTCGTTTAGTGACAGAGTCTAGATTAAGAACGCACCGAAAAATATTATTTTCAGCTCGCTCGCTTCATCTAGTAGACAAGATTACGTCCCTACTAAATTTAATGTCTTCCGTTACCCTTTATTAGAAAGCAACAAAATGGTCGACAAGCAAAAATAGAAATAGCCACATAATGTAGCGTATTGAATACCAAAATAGGTACAAAGCATCTTGTGGATCTTTTGAATCCGAATACTTCTGGAGAAGCATTAAGAATCTTACGTTGATGACGGTAATACCTGCTAAATAACAGACACCGCTCATACCACTCAGGTAGGGTAAGAGCGTTACCAAGACCATTAGAATAGTGTAGAGCAGCATTTGCAAACGTGTATATTCATCGCCATGCGTGACCGGCAACATAGGGACATCTGCGTTGGCATAATCTTCTTTTTTTGCAATGCACAACGCCCAGAAATGCGGAGGCGTCCAAGCAAAGATAATCGCTACCAACAACAAAGCATATGCATCTATGGTATTGGTCACAGCAACCCAACCAAGTAACGGCGGCGATGCACCAGCAATGCCACCAATCACAATGTTTTGGGGTGTCGCTCGTTTAAGGTATAGAGTATAGACGACGGCGTAGGCAATAATTGACGTAAAAGTCAAGACTGCAGTCAATAAATTAGCCACGATGACCAATGTACCAAGCCCGGTTACGCCGAGAACAAACGCAAATAGGAGCGCATTAGCTGGCGCTATCTTTCCGTCAGAGACAGGTCGATGTTTGGTCCTGCTCATCATTGCGTCTATTCGTCTATCGACGACATGGTTTACTGCCGCTGCCGCTGAGGCAGCGAGACCGATTCCAACATTTGCGAGGATAAATAGCTCAATGCTCGGCAATACCGGGCTTGCAAGCAACATTCCAACCATCGAGGTCAGAACAAGTACCGCAACCACTCGTGGCTTGGTTAATGTAAGATAATCTCGCCAGGAGGGGCTCGTTGATCCGACATTAAGCGTGTCTGACATTGCCATAGACAGCATCCTCCTGCTCCATAGCTGTAGCGTAAGCGATCGACCACGCGGAAAATAGTAATAAAACACCAAGCGCATGATGAATAAATGCGAGACTATCCGGAACTGCGTAAACGACATTGGCGTAACCGAACACTATTTGTACTAGAACCAGACCCGTGAAATGGTAGGCTTGGCGTATCCTTAGCACCTTGCCTCTGACGTAAAACGTTAGCAACATGATCCAATATCCTAACACGACGAATGCACCGGCCCGGTGAACCATCTGAATTGCTGCCCTCGCACCATGTTCCAATCGACCGCCCTCGTAATTTAGACCTATTTCGGGAAAGAAGTTGAACCCACTCTGGAAATCGTACTGGACCTCGGTCCCCATGGAACATCCCAATACGGATGGACAAGCCCAACCAGCGTAATTCGTAGAGACCCACCCGCCTAATAAAATTTGTACAAACAACAAACCGACACCCACCAAGACTGGCATTCGTATTTTGATTAAACTGGTTTCACCATTTACTAGTCGCTTAAGTCGATGCCTCAAATACATAAGGGTGGACACAATAATGAGTCCACCCATTAGATGCAGTGTGACAATATTTGGAACGAGCTTTAATGTTACTGTAAAAGCCCCAAAAGCGCCCTGAACAATTACAAGCCCCAAAACCGTCAGTGAAAGTAAAAACGGATAATTGGGTGTCCTTTCTTTCTCGCGATAGCCAACAAACGCCAGTGCCACAATTAACAAACCTAGGATTCCGGCAATATAACGATGAATCATCTCGATCCATCCCTTGTGAGCGGCAACATGAATCTCTGGATAGCGCTCTTGAAGATACAAGAGCGTCTCAGTATCCGTCGTCATGACCATTTCACCAAAGCAACCTGGCCAGTCTGGACAACCAAGACCTGAGTCAGTGATACGCGTAAAACCACCCATAAGAACGACTTCGACAGCCAAAAATAAAGCGATCGTGGCTAATTTTAATGGAAGATTATTCGCCATTATCCCACCTTCGATAATTTCAAAAGCTTTTTCAAATCTCGGAGGATCAAGGTTGGATTGATCTCGGGTTCGAAACGTAAAACAACATTACCCAATGGATCAATGATCCAAATCGATGGTTCAGTCATCGTCAGGTTATCCGCTTGAATCTCCTTCACAGCCACACGATCCTTTTCGCGACCCAACGCGATGTGAAAGTTCTCCAGTCCCTCACTAAACGAAGCACAAGGCAAACAATTCTCGGCAGACGACAGAACCACCTGCCATTTAGCTGGATCACTAGGTGCCGGAAGGCCTATATGAAAATATTGAGTCCCGCTTTCAGCAAGTGTACCGTGGTGCGTTCGCCCTTTCGGCAAGCCGATTTGCCCGAAATACATCGTTAGCGCCGCAAGCATTGGAACAACTGCAATAGCCCAGACCAACCAAAATATTGTTCGATTACCCAAGAATTAGTCCTCGCTTCAATATATACCCTGCCATTCCACCAAGTACGGCTGCCATTAAGAACCATTGCACCGCGTAACCATAGTGCGTTTCGGGCCCAAGTCGTGGCGATGGACCAACCGCGTTGCGAGGTAAAAGACCATCCGCTAAAACGATTCCTGATACAAAATTTTCCTCCAAAATGTCAGTCAGAGACTGCACCCGCCAACTATTCGCTATCCTCTCAGGCTGGGACGCAGCCATGAGATAACTCTCAGTCAGCGGAATCCAAAGGCCCGATAAAACAAAACGCTCTGGCACTTCGACTATCGGTAATTCACTTCTAAGTTTTGTCCCTGGAACCCATCCTAAATTAACCAAAAATCGGATGGCTCCGTCGATACTCGTGACCTCAGTAAACACCTCATAGCCAGCAACTCGCGCTTGAATACGATTATCCAAAAATACCAATGGTTCAGATACGTCTCGTAATACTGGTAGCCGAACCCTATATGATCCTTTATGCGTTTGAGCTTCCAAGATTTCAGAGCTCGTGGATAGTAACGCCTCTCCAACCTTCAACTCTTGAATTAACTTCTCTTTTTGATGCGCGCGATCAAGTTGCCAAAAACCCGCTTTGACACACAAACCAATAACCGGAATGACAACGATCAAAAACCACCGTTTCTTTGTGAGCCACATTGTGGTTTCCTGCAAACTATCAATAACGTGAGATAAACCATGTTCAAACTATTAATTGTGATTTTATTCCTAGCCGTCGTTGGCGTCTTATTTTCAGGGCTTTATTTCCTCATGAAAGACCCTTCTGATAAGAACCGTGTCGTGAGTGCACTCGCTTGGCGCGTCGGATTAGCCGCTGTCCTGATAGCTCTGGTAGGAATTGGTATCGCTACCGGTCTACTAGAACCACACGGAATCAGTGGTTAAAGGATATACACAAATAAAAAAAGTCCAACCCAAACAACATCTACGAAGTGCCAATACCAGGCGACCGCTTCAAATGCGAAATGCTTCTCTGGTGAGAACGCACCATCAAAACAACGGAGAAGCATTACGAATATCATCGTCGTACCAAGCATCACATGAAAACCATGAAAACCAGTTAACATGAAAAACGTTGCACCGTAGATTCCAGAATTTAGCGTTAAGCCAAGCTCTGTATAAGCTTCGTGATACTCCACAGCCTGGAAGTATAAAAAGACGACAGCTAGGCCAATCGTTGCCGCTAACCAAGCCTCTAACGCCTGCCTTTTTTGCTCTTTCAAAGCATGATGAGCAAACGTGATCGTCACACTCGAGGTGATCAGCAATATGGTGTTTACTAGCGGCAAATGCCAGGGATCAATCACTGCCTCCGCGCCCGGAAATTGTTTCATATCTGGAGTCTGCAGCAAAGGCCAAGTCGCACTGAAGCCTTCCCATAACATATTAGTGACGCCTTTTGCGCCCTCGCCCCCGATCCACGGTACTGCGAAGGTTCGAACATAGAAAAGAGCGCCAAAGAACGCTGCAAAAAACATTACTTCCGAAAAAATGAACCAAAGCATACCTTGGCGGTAAGACCTATCAAGCTGATCACTGTGTAATCCTTCAGCCTCTTCTCTTATTTGATCCTTAAACCAACCGAAGATCACATAGAAAAGCACGAGGAAACCACTTCCAAGAATCCATGGTCCGATTGAATCGCGATCAGCGGTCATGGACGTGATAGTCATTGCAGCCCCGTAGGCCAATAGGCCCAAAGCGATTGACGCTAATATCGGCCACTTGCTTTGTTCTGGGACGTAATATGTCGAACCACTCATAACCTCGCCCGTCCTTTATCCTTGTTGGGTTTTACTTGAGTTACCTTCTGATTATCAGTCAGATCATAGAGCGCATAGGACAAGGTAATGGTCGAGATGTGCTCCGGAAGTTTGGGATCAACTATAAACAGTAACGGCATTTCCGTGTCGGCTCCTGCCTCAAGAGGTTGACGCTCAAAACAAAAACAGTTCACCTTGTGTAAGTAAGGCGCTGCTTCGGAGGGGGTTACCGAGGGAACCGCTTGCGCTACCATCCAGTTCGTAGTCGGATTCTTTGCGTAGAATACAGTTTGCCTATCTTCCCCCGGCGACACTCGAATCGAACGCTCTGTCGGTTCGAAGTTCCAGGGCATATTCCCTGGGTTCACGGTGATAAATTGAACCTTCACTGTCCTAGATTCGTCTACTGTAGAAATTTGTATAGGTCCTTGGTTGAAATTTTTTCCGTTCAGTCCAGTGATATCGCAAAATACGTCGTATAACGGAACCAATGCAAAACCAAAACCAAACATCGCTATTGCAGCTGTTGCTAGCCTCAACGATAGACGCTTTGTGTGGTTCTCGTTATGCACTGCCATTTCTTACTTAACCTCTGGAGGAGTCGAGAATGTGTGATACGGGGCCGGGGACGGGAGTGTCCACTCCAAGCCTTGTGCGCCCTCCCAGACTTGAGCGGTCGCCTTCTCACCAACCCGCACATTCTGGATCACGTTATAGATGAATACCAACTGCGAGAATCCAAAAATAAAGGCACCGACCGAGGCCATGCTGTTGAAGTCAGCAAACTGTAAAGCATAGTCCGGTATCCGACGCGGCATACCCGCCAGACCAACAAAATGCATCGGGAAAAAAGTAATATTCACGCCCACGAATGACAACCAAAAATGTATCTTGCCCATCGTCTCGTTTAGCTGATGACCTGTCCACTTGGGTAGCCAATAATAGGTCGCCGCCATTATGGAAAAGATCGCGCCGGGCACCAATACATAATGAAAGTGCGCTACCACGAAATAAGTGTCGTGGTATTGGAAGTCGGCAGGAGCGATTGCGAGCATTAGCCCCGAGAAACCTCCAATGGTGAATAAGACAACAAATGCCAATGCGAAAAGCATGGGAGTTTCGAACGTCAAAGAGCCCCGAAACATCGTTGCAACCCAGTTGAATACCTTAACTCCAGTGGGAACCGCGATTAACATTGTGGCGAACATGAAGAACACCTCACCAACGAGGGGCATGCCGACCGTGAACATGTGGTGAGCCCACACAACAAATGATAACAGGGCGATCGATGCCACCGCATACACCATCGAGGCATAGCCGAACAAGCGCTTGCGTGCGAAGGTCGGAATGATCTCACTAATAATACCGAACGCAGGAAGGATCATAATGTAAACTTCGGGGTGGCCAAAAAACCAGAAAACATGCTGAAACAAGACCGGATCTCCGCCACCAGCTGCGTTGAAAAAAGACGTTCCGAAGTGGATGTCCATCAGCATCATCGTAACCACACCAGCCAGCACGGGCATCACAGCGATCAACAGGAATGCAGTAATTAGCCACGTCCATACGAAGAGTGGCATCTTCAATAACGTCATGCCGGGGGCACGCATGTTCAAAATAGTTGCGATAATATTGATCGCGCCCATTATGGACGACGCACCCATGATGTGCACACCGAATATAAAGAAGGTGACAGATTCAGGTGCGTAGGTCGTCGAAAGCGGTGCATAAAACGTCCAGCCAAAGTTAGGCGCACCGCCAGGCATAAACAACGAAGACAACAATATTAAAAACGCGAACGGCAGAATCCAAAAGCTCCAATTATTCATCCTAGGCAACGCCATATCTGGGGCACCAACCTGCATTGGAATCATCCAATTCGCCAAGCCTACAAAGGCTGGCATGACAGCGCCAAAAACCATGATGAGTCCATGCATGGTAGTCATTTGGTTGAAGAAATTTGGCTCGACCAATTGCAGGCCAGGCTGGAATAGCTCTGCGCGAATGATCAACGCCATGATCCCACCGATCATGAACATACATAAGCTAAAAATGAGATACATCGATCCAATGTCTTTGTGGTTCGTTGTATACAACCAACGTCCAAGTCCCCTCGCGGGACCATGATGGTGCGGATCGTCTTCCTTTACGTGCGGTAGATCGACATCAACCGTGGCCATAATGATTTCCCCTTAATTTTGAATCGTGTTTGGCTGGACAAGATCGCCCACCGAATTACCAAGCGCATTGCGTTGATAGGTAACAACAGCTGCGATATCGACAGCTGATAATTGTTCTTTAAAAGCCTGCATCGCCGTTCCTGGCTTACCATTTACGATGATGTCGACGTGGGCATCGATCGCGCCCGTGGCAATCGTGCTACCGGTGATCGCTGGGAATGCCCCCGGGATCCCTTGGCCATTTGGCTGGTGACACCCCGCGCAAGCAGTGTTGTATACTCCTTCACCTTTTGCGACCAATTCATCCATTGAAAACTCTTTTGAAGCTTCACCGGCCATAGCGAGTTTCATCGCTCTCTGATCAGAAACCCACTGCTGGTAATCGGATTCAGACTTAACCTCGACAACGACAGGCATAAAGCCATGGTCTTTTCCGCACAACTCAGTGCACTGACCCCGATAAACACCAGGCTCCTCGACCTTGACCCAAGACTCATTAATGAATCCCGGGATAGCGTCTTTCTTCACCGCAAAGTGTGGGACCCACCACGAGTGAATCACGTCGTTGGCGGTAATCAGAAAGCGCACTTTCTTGTTTGCTGGTATCACAAGAGGGTTATCGACCTCTAAGAGGTAGTTCGGATTTTTCGATGCCTCGTTTGTGATCTCTTCACGAGGTGTTGCGAGATTCGAAAAATAGTCGATATCTTCGTCGAGATATTGATACCGCCACTTCCACTGATAACCCGTAACTTGAATTTCCACGTCCGCTTCTGACGTGTCATACATGTCCATAAGGGTCGCGGTTGCCGGAATTGCCATAGCTATAAGTATGATCGACGGAATCACAGTCCATACGACCTCAACTGTCGTATTTTCATGCCAGTGTTCTGAGACGGCCCCCTTCGATTTCCTAAACTTAAAAATTGAGTAGAACATCACACCGAACACAGCAACACCGATCACAACACATATCCAAAAAATCAACATGTGTAGATCGAAGATCTCGCGAGACAGCGCTGTCACCCCTTTGTTCATATTGATTTGCCAATCCGCCCATGCTGGCGCTGACAAAAGCGATAGAGCCAAAGTTAATGCTTTGGTCATTCGCATACCTCCTACGTAATTCAATACGGCGGTTAACAAAATTTTAATAACTACGATAGATCATTGCTTGGTGTGCACTCCAGCACATATCGAGGTCAAAATTCATCCGGAACCCGAGCCATTAATTAGCCCCAATATTGTACATACATCATTACCACTTGGACAAGTCCGTATATTGCAGCTAAAAAAGTAATCGTCATCAAAATTCCAGCTATCGCAAATACGGTGGCCCGACCATGCTCAAAGTCGTATCGCAAGTTTTTAGCGGACTGCACTCCTATAAATGCGCAGATCACACTTACTAGCGCTTTAAAACACTTGCCAATCATCGGCCTATGTCGCTGGATCCCAACTGATCGTGACCTCAGAACCTACCCTCAGAAGTTTTTATAGCACACCTTTTGACCAGAGAATTTTTTTTCTCATAAACGCGCTTTTTTACATTTTGGTCGTAAGAGACCGCGACTAACGTTTGCTTGATTTCTAGTCCTACGTCCAACATTCTGCGCAATTAAAGTGGCCTCAAATAACCGGATTCTCATAGACCGACCCAGTTTTTTCCACGAACCTCTGCTGTTTTTGTTAATAAAAAGTCCTATTGAACTTCGGATCTTTTATCAATATCGGGACCATCTTCCGGATCGATGCATAACATCACACCCGCCACGCACCAACATTGATTTTCCGTCGCGCGGGCAACCCAAAATCCGATTTGATAGGCTTCTGACGATGATCTGGGAGAATCGACTTGAGCATATTGGTCACTCAAATCCTCATCATTCTAAGTGCAAAATCGGATTTGACGCATATTGCAAAGGCCCGAACGGCTGTGGATCAATGCTGGAATCGCTCCAACCTGCTAAATGATCAAAGGTTTAAGATTAATTTCAGGGTCTCCTCTCAAGACGATGTCATTGTGATTTTGGTGAAAACCTGCAATTCCGTGGCACAACGTCTGAATCCGATCGTGACCATGAGAATCGTCTGCATAAGGCTTCACTTCGCTGCTAAAGTTACCGGCACATTAATACAAAGATCTGAAAGAGAACTAACACCATCAGCGAACAAGGCCTCGCTCTAAATAATGAGGCCTATAACAACTTTAAAGACGCCAAGTGACTCATCGACTGCGGCCCCAATCACTCTAACCGGTTCATAATCTAGGCACTCGTTTTCATCTCAGCGAATATTAACTAGTCACCCTTTCGACAAACCAATAGATACCAACAAGACCAATGAGCGCCGAAATCGGTACAGCTACTCGCTCTCGATACCACGGAAATCCTATAACCCAGATACCTACCGAAAAATAGGCAACCAAAATAATCGCAAGTTGTCCAATTTCGACCCCTCCGTTAAATGCCAGAAGACCCACCAAAAAATCACGTTCGGGCAACCCAAGCTCGGTCAACACTCCAGCAAACCCTAACCCATGCAATAAACCGAAACAAAATACAATTAGCGTGCGCGATATATTTACCCGATAGTGCCAAATATTTTCCACGGCGATGTAAACAATAGAGGCAGCAATCAATGGTTCAACAATAGACGCCGGAAGCCTAAGTACCCCGTAGAGACCAAGCGCCAGCGTCACCGAATGCGCCACGGTAAAAGCCGTCACCTGAATAACTAAATCGATGAAACGTTTCGAAATTAACGTCAAACCCAAAATAAAAACAATGTGATCAAGCCCTTTCGGTATGATGTGCAGAAACCCCAGTTCCAAGTACTGGGCCGCAAGTGCCTTCATAGAGCGTTCTACAGTGCGGTCAAGTGATAATTCATCTGACGTTCGGCCACTTCTGACAAATTGGACTACGGGGTCAGCATTTTCCAGAAACAGACGCACTGCGGTATTTGGAAGCGTCTCATGAACGCGATAAACGAGGCTATTGACACCGTCGGGGAGACCTCCGACGAGTGTCAACCGGGTGTCCCTCGGTAGATTAACATCATCAACCGGAAGAACTTCGATCGCCATCGGTGACATTCCGATCCTGCCACCACCGGCAGATATCTCGATAGCTTGCGTGATGTCTCGGTCACCTTTTCTGATAACGTCAACGAGCGCGCTTGCGCTCAGCGCTCTCAGCCGATCGTACCGCTCAGCATTCGGTGAGTCGTCGGTGTCAGATAAGGATGGAGCAATATTCGCGAGCCACGCCTCCATATTGGTAACCAAGTCAAGCGTTAAGGTCCCTTGAGAATCTATTGATAACGATGCCACCGAGGGGCGCATCTCGTGAGCACTTGCAACGTTGCTGGAAATCGCGAACAGTAGGCATAACAACAAAGTTTTCATTGCTACTTATCTCAATTGATCGAGGTCATGATGACACTAATTCGTAGCCTAACATTCTCCGCAGGTCTTCTGTTGTCTAGTAGTCAAATTGCTGCGCATGAGTTTTGGATCGAGGCATCCAAACATTATGGAGAATCCGACGAAACTGTTGCCCTGATCCTCAAGGTCGGAGAGACATTTCGTGGTAGCGCACAACCACTATTACCCCAGGAAGTCGAGCGATTTGTCCACATTACTGACCAACCGAGGACCATCGATGGTTTGTTGGGAGACTCTAGACCGGCAGCCCGAATCACCATAGCCAAAGGTCTCAATCAGATTATCCATCTCACCACACCCTTCTCAGTTCGGTTCGGGGAGGGTGACGAACGGTGGGCTAATTACGTCAAGCTGGATGGGCTCGATCGCCAGATCAATCAGTATTCCGATATTCCCAAGATAGTGCCCGTGACCGAACGATACGTCAGATGTGCCAAAAGTCTAATAAAAACAGATGACCAACCAGTTTCAGATTCACTTTCCGGAGAGATGCCTTTTGAATTTGTATTGGGAGGCTCGTGGAACCGGCTTAGGGCGGGGCACCACGTTATCACCCTATTTGAGGGCCAAAATCCACTGGCAAATGTCCTGATCAAAGCTTTTCGATACAAAGATCGGAGTGTTGTATCTGAGGCATACTCCGACGTTAACGGACGAGCACGCCTTAACTTACCAACAGCCGATAAATACCTCATCAGTGGGGTGGTGATCCGGCCCGACGAAAACCCCAATTATGATTGGATAAGTTACTGGCCCTCGATCACGATTGAGGTAATCAACTGAGCAATATCTCTATCGCTTTGGCTGTCGCGTGAAATGCGAAAACGGCGGTCACGTGGGTCGCTGCACCTAGACTACCGGCACAATCTAATCGATTCGGGCCCTCACTAGGTTTTTGTTGGCCAACCGATCCATTGGCCTGCAGGTAACGTGTTTGCTCATCCGAATAGATAGCGTTCACTGAAAATCGTTTCCCCGGAGTTCGAGGAAATCCATGCCGATTCCTCAAGGTTTGCCTGACCGCTGCCAACAACGCATCTCCATCAGTTTTAGCAAGATCTCGGACCTTAACCCTGCTCGGATCAATCCGACCACCAGCCGCCCCGAGCGTCATTACTGGTATCTTAAGACGTCTACAGTGAGCAATTAACGCAGCCTTTGCCATTTGGTTATCGCCACAATCAATCACTAGGTCCAGATCACCCTCAATCAGGTCTTCGACCGTCTTGCCGGTCACAAAAGCTTGATCGCAGCGAATCGCTATACTCGGGTTGATCTCAAGGCACCGGGCCGCCATCACTTCAACCTTCGACTGACCGATCGTAGAAATCAGCGCATGAATTTGGCGGTTGATATTCGTAGTACAGAGATCATCAAGATCAGCCATTCGAATTTCACCAATCCCCGAGCGTGCAAGACCCTCAACAACCCATGAGCCCACGCCACCGATACCTGCAACATAAACTATCCTTCGAGAGAGTTTTTGATAGGCTTGACCGCCATATAGACGATCAATGCCCCTAAATGCCTCAGGTGTATTAACTGGCATCCTCTTGCGCCAAATCAAAAGTCTGATGTAACGCACGAACAGCGAGCTCGAGATATTTTTCGTCCACAACGACGGAGATCTTTATTTCAGATGTGGATATCATCTGAATGTTGATGCCCTCGGCAGCGAGTGTTTCGAACATCTGGCTCGCAACGCCTGCATGTGAGCGCATGCCGACACCCACCACCGAGACCTTACAAATTTTGGAATCTTTACGGACCTCTCTGGCCCCAAGTTCACAAGCCACACCCTCCAGTATATCATGAGCTGAATCAACATCATTGCGGTGAACCGTGAACGTAAAATCAGTCGTCTGGTCCACCCCAACATTCTGGACAATCATGTCAACTTCAATATTTTTTGCACCAACCGGAGCCAAAATTTTTGCAGCAACACCCGGAACATCGGGCACACCAAGCAGCGTCAACTTTGCTTCGTCACGGTTGAATGCAATACCGGAAATAACGGGTTGTTCCATGGACTCTAACTCCTCAGTGGTAATCAATGTACCGGGGCCTTCCTCAAACGTTGAAAGCACACGGAGCGGCACATTGTATTTGCCGGCAAATTCTACCGACCGAATCTGTAAGACTTTTGAACCCAAAGACGCCATCTCAAGCATCTCCTCGAAGGTAATTTTGGATAACCTCCGCGCAGACTCAACAACACGAGGATCGGTGGTGTATACACCATCCACGTCTGTGTAAATCTGACACTCCTCAGCACTCAAAGCCGCGGCCAATGCCACCGCAGTTGTATCCGAACCCCCACGGCCGAGTGTGGTAATGTTGTTCAGATCATCTGCTCCCTGAAAGCCAGCGACGATAACAACACGCCCCGCTTTAAGGTCGGCACAGATATTCTCGCTATCAATTGCCTGAATACGAGCTTTGGTGTGCGCATTATCTGTGTGGATTTTAACTTGCCCACCAGTATAGCTCTTGGCTGGGCATCCCATCTCTGTCAATGCCATGGCTAGCAACGCTATCGTGACTTGTTCGCCAGTCGATATGAGTACATCGAACTCTCTTGGGACAGGTCGCTGGCTGATCTCGTTTGCCATATCAATCAGACGATTTGTTTCACCACCCATAGCGGAGACTACGACTACGACGTCATATCCCCTCTCTCTGAAACCTCTTACTTTTTTAGCGACTCCCTGGATACACTCTGCGGTCCCTACACTGGTTCCACCATATTTCTGAACGATTAACGTCATCGATCTTCCTAAACCAATTGTTCTTTAATCCATCCTGGGACTGACTCTAGCGCCCTTGGCAAGGATGCTGGCTCGGTTCCTCCCGCCTGTGCCATGTCGGCACGTCCGCCGCCACGACCCCCAACCTGTGAAGCGATAAATCCAACTAGATCGCCGGCTTTGATGCGGTCAGTAAGATTATCTGTGACCCCTGCAATCAGATTTACTTTGTCGTGACGCACGGTCGCGAGGACCACGACACCCTGAGACAGACGCTGTTTCAAGCGATCCATTGTATCGCGAAGTGTTTTTGGGTCTTGTCCGTCAAGGCTTGCGACAAGATACTGCACACCAGCGACTTCAGCGACGTCATCTAATAAATCCCCTCCAGCCGCGGTCGCGAGTCTCATTTTAAGTGCTTCGACTTCACGCTCTGATCCCCTAACACGCTCCGCCATCTGCTCAATCTTAGGGATTAGAGAATCAGCTCCCGTTTTTAACAGAGTAGTGGCCTGACTCAAGGTCCTCTCAAGGGCTCGCACATGATCCAAAGCGCCATTGCCTGTTACTGCCTCGATTCGGCGCACCCCAGACGAAACCCCGCTCTCGGCGGTAATCTTGAAAAGACCGATGTCACCGGTCCTCGTAACGTGAGTGCCACCACACAGTTCGACAGAAAAATCCCCCATCGACAAAACACGCACCTCATCGTCATATTTTTCTCCAAAAAGCGCCATCGCCCCAGTTGCCTTAGCTTCTTCTATGGGCATCACTCGAGTAACAACCTCTTCATTCTGGCGAATCTCTTTATTGACCATCGCCTCAATTGCAATAATTTCATCAGTTTTGACCGGCTGAGGGTTTGAAAAATCAAAACGTGTCCGCTCGTGAGTGACCAGCGAACCCTTCTGCGTCACATGTTCGCCAAGGACTGAGCGGAGCGCTGCGTGCAGTAAATGCGTAGCTGAATGATTCAAGGCGGTTGCCTGACGCCTTGGGCCTTCCACTCGGGCATTGATGGTATCGCCAATCTTTATTTCACCCTTAAGAAGCTTGCCTTCGTGACCGAAGTGCGAACCATACTTTTTGGTCTCCATCACCTGAAACGATGCGGAGGATGACGTTAGTAAACCCGAGTCCCCTTGCTGCCCACCGCTCTCTGCGTAGAATGGGGTTTGGTTTAGAACAACGATGCCCGACTCACCAGCGCAGAGTGCTTCAACCTCATTACCTTCTTTCGCTACTGCAACGACGACTGCACCAGCGTCCAGATGTGTGTAGCCAAGGAACTCTGTAGAGTCTTCTAAATCAAATCGAATCTGGCCCTCGACAGCAAAGCTTGACGCTTGACGTGACTTTAATCGCTGTCCGGCCATCGCCTTTTCAAACCCATCGATATCCAACCTAAGACTGCGCTCCCGGGCAATGTCATTGGTAAGATCCACCGGGAATCCGTGCGTGTCGTATAACCGGAAGATCAATTCGCCGGGAAGTATTTCATCTCTCAGCGAGCCAATCGCCTCCTCGAGAACCTTCATGCCGGCGTCAAGCGTCTTAGCAAACTGCACCTCTTCTTGCTTAAGGGAACCGACGATGCGGTCCTCGTTATCTCGCAGTTCTGGATAGGCTTCACCCATTTCTGCTACCAGGGTATGTACTAGTTTGTGGAAGAACAAATGATCACAACCAAGCTTATTTCCGTGCCGTATCGCGCGGCGTATGATCCGGCGTAATACATAGCCACGGCCCTCGTTCGACGGCATTATCCCGTCACAAATTAGGAAAGAACAGCTCCTAATGTGATCTGCTATAACGCGTAGTGATTTGGCTTCGAGGTCATCAGTACCTGTGACGTCAGCCGCGGCCCTTAACAACGTCTGAAACAAATCAATTTCGTAGTTTGAATGAACGTCCTGCATGACAGCAGCTATCCGCTCAAGACCCATCCCTGTGTCTACCGATGGTTTTGGTAGCGGCGAACGGGTTCCGTCTGCGGCTTGCTCAAATTGCATGAATACTAGGTTCCAGATCTCGATATAACGGTCGAGATCGTCATCCTCCGATCCAGGCGGTCCGCCGGGCACATTCGGCCCGTGGTCGTAAAAAATTTCGCTACATGGGCCACAAGGACCAGTGTCTCCCATCGACCAAAAATTATCTTTGTCGCCCAAACGAGAGAGACGGTCCGGATCGACACCGATCTTCTGAAGCCAGATATCCTCGGCTTCCTGATCTGAATCGTGCACTGTCACCCACAGACGCTCCTTGGGGAGTCCCAGACGTTCGGTCAGAAAGCCCCAGGCGAGCCGAATCGCGTCTTCTTTAAAGTAATCCCCGAAACTAAAATTACCGAGCATTTCGAAAAATGTGTGGTGTCTTGCGGTATATCCGACGTTTTCAAGATCATTATGTTTACCGCCAGCTCGCACACAACGCTGCGATGTGGTTGCGCGGTTGTAGGGCCTAACATCCTCACCAGTGAACACATCTTTGAACTGCACCATACCTGCGTTGGTAAATAAAAGAGTCGGGTCGTTCCCGGGAATCAACGGGCTCGACCGCACTATACTGTGGCCATTTTCCTTGAAGTATTCGAGGAACTGTGAACGGATTTCAGCACTTTTCATAGTTTTTCAATTATCTGAAAATCAAACGGTAGATAATGCTAGCGGAAAATCGCATTGACTGCTTCTGTTGCATCGGAAAAATTAAAGCCTCGGGTGGCTAAAAATCTCAGGGCTTTATCACGTGTCGGATCTTTTTTACCCCGGATCCATTTCTCAAGTGCCACGTGACAACGATCCGATTCGCTCTGATCGGCCTCATCGAAGTGATGCGCCACAATGGTCGCATCAATTTGATGTGAACCAAGTTCTTGTTCTATTCGGCGACGGCCCTGCCCTCGCTGCAGACGAGATCGGATTAGCATCTCTGCAAACCGCAAGTCGGACTGGAGGTTTAGTTTGATCAAACGATCGAGCAGGACCTCGCGCTCGGTTCGAGACAAGGCGGGGTGGCGATTTTGTAGTTTTCGATCGAGCTCAACTCGCGAGTGCTCTCTGTTGGCCAAGCTCGCGACCAGTGTTTCGTAGGGATCAGCTGCCACCGCGTTTACGCATTGCCTCCAGACGTGCAAACAGGCTCGAGGTGTCCCAACGTCCCCCACCCATTGACTGTACCTCACCGTAAAGTTGATCGACGGCAGCGGTAACTGGTAGGGCCGAGCCATTTTTGCGAGCCTCAGCTAGGCAAATTGATAAGTCTTTGCGCATCCAGTCAACAGCAAATCCGTGCTCAAATTTGTCGGCAAGCATAGTTTCGTATCGATTTTCCATTTGCCATGACTGCGCCGCGCCCTTGCTTATAACGTCAATGACCTGGTGCGCGTCGAGGCCCGATGCCCGAGCAAACGAAAGACCCTCAGACAGTGCTTCAACCAAGCCGGCGATACAGATCTGGTTCACCATCTTAGTCAGCTGACCGGTACCAACCTCACCCATCAACGTGCAAGCGCGCGCGTAGACGTCGATGACTGGTGAAGCGCGGTCGAAATGCGCTTGGCTCCCACCGACCATTACAGTCAAGGCACCATTTTCAGCACCCTGTTGTCCGCCCGAGACCGGCGCATCCATGAAGCCCACATTTAGCGCTTTCGCGGTACCGAACAGCTCACGTGCGACGTCAGCGCTGGCGGTCGTGTGGTCAACGAATAACGATCCCTCGTTCATCCCCGCGAATGCGCCTGTCTCTCCCAACGTGATACTCCGTAAATCGTCATCATTACCGACACAAGCAAATACGATCTCCTTTCCAGTGGCTGCCTCCTTGGGTGTGGCCGCTAAAACCCCGCCGAACTCATTTGTCCATTTTTCGGCTTTTGCACCACTCCGGTTGTATACGGTGACCTTGTGACCGGCCCTCGCGAGGTGGCCGGCCATAGGGTAGCCCATGACACCCAAGCCTAAGAATGAAACGTTCATCTGAAATCCTTCTTTTTGTAATGATCGTAAAGCAAACCCTTGTCGGACAACTTTTCCGCTAACGGATGCTCGTGTGTTCTTTTAATGGGGGCTAGCATCGCATGAATCCAATCTAGTGTGACCTCTTCAACGACCTTGAAGCGCCATTTAGGGTTTCTATCCTTATCAACCAGAAGCGCCCGCACGCCCTCACACCACTCACCGTCAGACAACAAGCGCATAGCGAGATCGTGTTCTTGAAGCACAGCCTGGGTGAGGTTCTGATATTTGGCTCGCTGCTGTTGATAACCTGCAACCATGGCAGCCCCAGGACTCGCCTGCTCAAGCCCATCAAACAGTTCGGGAACGTCGCGATTCCAGAGCAACATCTTATGCCAAACCGTCATGGGCGGCTGATGTCTGACACTATTCCCCAACCGGGCCCCGCTTTCCTCCCACGGTCCCTTCCCCGGAGATTCTGACGTTGCATGATGCAAGACCGTCCCGATCTCTGACAGAGCAACCTCTTTCGAGGAGTAATCCAGTCCAAGCACTGCGTCGAAAACTTCAGTTTTTTCGGCGCGTGGTAGTAACCAGTCCGCTAAATTCAACCAACAGCTGTCTTCGGCGCCAATCGTCGTACCACTCATCGCGAGGCATATCCCAAGCCCGTTGGGTACCCTATTTAAAAACCAACTACCACCACAATCTGGCACAAATCCAATTCGTACCTCCGGCATAGCGAGGCTGGAATGCTCGGTCACGAAGCGGACATCGGCACCCTGAAAGACTCCCATGCCTCCACCCATGATGTAACCGTCGCCCCAAGCAAATATCGGCTTGGTGCTGAGACGAAGCCAAACATCCAGCAAATACTCATCCGCCAGATAATCGGCGGAGTTCGTCAAATCAGTCAGGCCACCAGCCTGCCCGTTGTTGGTGACGTCGCGGACATCTCCACCAGCGCAGAACGCTTTTTCAGAAGATGATTCAATCCAAAGGCCCTTGATGGCAGGATCATTTTCGACGGCTTCAATAATCCCTAACAACTCTCGAATCATGCCATGATCCAGCGCATTTAAGGCTTTCGGGCGGTCCATTACCGCAAAACCCAGGACGCCATCAGCCTTGCCTAGCGGGACAGTATTAAACCGAAGTGTTAGCTCCGACATCAATTCTCCGTTGAACATAAAGATATCTTTATATTATTATATATGTCATGTGGAAATCTTACGACGACTATATTGACGCATTAAAAGCGATTTCTGAACCGACGCGATTCAGACTAACGCGTTTGTGCGCTCAAGGTGAACTGACTGTATCAGAACTGATGAGAATTGTCGGGCAATCGCAACCTCGAGTCTCACGTCATTTAAAGCTACTTCAGGACGCCGGGGTCTTGGAAAGCTTCCGCGAACAACACTGGGTCTTCTATCGAGTCGCGCAGAATAGTCCAAGCCAGCAGCTAGTTTCGGACCTCTTGCAAAACTTGCCGGCCTATGACGATTTGATGGACTTTGACCAAGCGCGATTGAATGAGCTGCGTGATGCGAGAGCAAAATTATCTGAAGAATTTGTCGAGACAGAGGTCCCTGACTGGCTGCGCTTGCATGAGTACCACGGTGATGAGCTGCGGTTCAGCGACGCCGTACGAGATGCCTTAGCTGGTCGAGCCGTTGGTCACCTGCTTGATATCGCGACCGGGACCGGCCGAATGCTTAAAATCGTGGGGCCCCTGGCTGACAGCGGTGTCGGTATAGACCTGTCAAAAAAAATGGTAATGGTCGCGAGGAATGCTCTTGCAGAGGCTGATCTTCCGCACCTAACTGTGCGCCAAGAAGATATGTACCAAATGCGGTTTCCTGCGAGACATTTCGACACCGTGACCATAGATCAGGTGCTCTACTTTGCCTCTAACCCGGATGCGCTAATCAAAGAAGCGACCCGAGTGCTGAAACCAAGCGGACGACTTCTCTTGGTCGCCTTTACAGAGGCTACTAACGCTAGAACGCCACCCGCGGTCAGTATCGCAATATCGGATATTCGCTCCTGGCTTGAAGACGCCGGATTAAAAATTGGCACAACCAACGTCCTTCCTGGCGACGTATTGGACATCAGTCTGTTGGTTTCTGAAAAAAGAAAGGATCGCTAATGGGCGCACCACGTGTGTCGTTTGAATTTTTTCCACCGAAAACACTAGAAGCTGAAGCTAGTCTCTGGAAAACAGTAAATCGATTGAAGGCTCTGTGTCCCGAGTTTGTCTCAGTAACCTATGGTGCCGATGGATCGACCCGAGAGCGCACCCATCAGGTAATCAAGGATATCTTGACCAAAACAAGTCTCAGGCCCGCCCCTCACCTCACCTGCGTCGGCACACCACAAAAAGAAATCGACGCGATCGCCGATGAATACTGGAGCATGGGCGTGAGACAGATCGTCGCACTCCGTGGCGACCCAGAGGGAGGCGCCGAGGCTAACTACATTCCCCATCCAGAGGGCTACGCGTACGCATCTGATTTGGTGCAAGGATTGCTCGAAAAGCACCCATTTGAGTTGTTAGTGGCTGCATATCCGGAGACTCATCCACAGGCAATTTCGGCCGATAAAGACCTTGAGAACCTAAAACGCAAAATAGATGCCGGCAGCCGCTGTGCAATTACACAGTTTTTCTTCGACAATGAGATGTTCCTTCGATTCAGGGACCGCGTGGCTGCCGCACAAATGAACGTCAAGTTGATTCCTGGCATCTTACCTGTCACCAATTTCAATACACTTACACGATTCGCTGGCGCCTGTGGTGCATCGATCCCACAATGGTTCTCCACGCAGTTTGAAGGGCTTGATGAGGATCCGACAACGCGACAATTGATAGCAGCACATGCCGCTGTCTCACAGGCAGAACAACTCGGTCGCGAGGGCGTGGATGATTTTCACTTTTATACATTAAATCGCGCAGATCTTAGTTTTGCCGTGTGCCACGCTCTCGGCGTCCGAGGTCGTGCATGACCCGCGACGATCGAGTCGAATGGCTCGAGGCCGCCCTGACCGACTCAATTGTCATTCTCGATGGCGGGATGGGTACCATGATCCAAGGTGCAGGTCTCGGGGAGAGCGACTATCGAAGAGAGCGTTTTAGTGATTTTCCGCAGGAATTAAAGGGGAATAACGACATCCTGACGCTCACCCAACCTGACCTAATTGCCTCTATCCACAAGGAATATGTTGACGCTGGCGCGAGCATCATCGAGACGAACACCTTTAACGCTAACCGTCCATCCATGGCTGACTACAGGATGGAGGAGCTGGTCAGCGAACTGAACCACGAAGCAGCCGCGCTCGCCCGATCGGTTGCAGACTCTTACGAACGACCAGTGCTCGTCGCCGGTGTGTTGGGGCCAACGAACAGGACCTGCTCTATCAGCCCTGACGTTAACGATCCTGGTGCTAGGAATATCACATTCAACCAACTGGTCGATACATACATGGATGCGACACGTTCTCTGTTAGCGGGTGGTGCCGACCTGATTCTGGTCGAGACCATTTTCGACACGCTGAACGGCAAAGCAGCGCTGTTCGCGATCGATGAAGTCGCTCGTGAGACCGAGATCCAGATTCGTATCATGATCTCGGGCACAATTACTGACGCGTCGGGTCGGACATTGTCTGGCCAAACCACAGAAGCGTTTTGGTTTTCGGTTCGTCATGCAAGGCCTTTGACGATCGGCTTGAACTGCGCCCTAGGACCCAAAGAACTCCGTCCGTTCCTGGCCGAACTGTCGCGTGTCGCAGAGACGTTCGTTTCAGCACATCCAAACGCGGGTCTACCTAACCAGTTTGGTGAGTATGACCTTGACGCCAGTGAGATGTCTGAGATAGTTGCTGAATATGCGCAAGCGGGACTCGTGAATATCGTCGGCGGTTGCTGTGGTACCACCCCAGAACACATCCGATTGATCGCAGATAAAGTGGCGATTCATAAACCAAGGCTACGACCAAAAACCCAGCCTGTGATGCGACTATCCGGACTTGAGCCGTTGATTGCTGACGACACGACTGGGTTTGTAAACATTGGTGAACGGACCAACGTCACGGGCTCCGCAATGTTCAAACGATTAATCCTCAACAACCAATTTGACGAAGCGCTCACCGTCGCTCGTCAGCAAGTGGAAAACGGAGCACAAGTCATCGACATAAACATGGATGAAGGGATGCTCGACTCTCAATTCGCCATGGTAACTTTCTTAAATCTGATCGCATCTGAACCAGATATCTCGCGAGTTCCCGTGATGATTGACTCGTCCAAATGGGAGATCCTCGAAGCCGGCATGCAATGCGTGCAAGGCAAGGGAATAATTAACTCTATCTCACTAAAAGAAGGCGAGAAGATTTTCTTAGAACACGCGCGAAAGATACGCCAGTACGGGTTTGCTGTCGTGGTAATGGCCTTTGACGAGAAAGGCCAAGCCGATTCTCGCGAACGCAAACTCGAGATCTGCCAACGTTCTTACAAGCTACTCACCGAGATCGTTGGCTTTCCTGCCGAAGATATTGTTTTCGATCCAAATGTATTTGCCGTAGCGACGGGAATTGAGGAGCACAACAACTACGCGCTCGATTTTATCAACGCTTGTAAAGATATTACGAAGCATTGCGCCCACAGTTATATCTCGGGAGGGATCTCCAACGTCTCATTCTCTTTCCGCGGAAACGACTCCGTTCGGGAAGCGATGCACTCAGTCTTTTTATTCCATGCTATCCGTGAAGGCCTCTCGATGGGTATCGTGAATGCGGGACAGCTAGCTATTTTTGAAGATATCGATGGGGAACTTCGATCGCTGGTGGAAGACGTTGTTCTGAATCGACGCGATGACGCAACAGAGCGCCTCGTCGATATCGCACCAAAATATAATGTCGATAAGGAGGAGGACAATACAACGTTTGCCGAGTGGCGTAGTGAAACCTGTGAGGAACGATTGGCCTACGCACTCATCAAGGGGATCGATACCTTTGTGATCGAGGATACCGAAGAAGCTCGACTGAACGTAACGCGTCCACTGGCGGTGATCGAGGGGCCCCTAATGGACGGAATGAACACCGTCGGCGATTTATTTGGTGCGGGAAAAATGTTTTTACCGCAAGTTGTTAAATCTGCGCGGGTGATGAAGAAAGCGGTCGCACATCTCATCCCATTTATCGAAGAAGAAAAGGAAGCCGCGGGTGACACTAGTCAGGAACATGGCGTCATTATCATGGCGACCGTCAAAGGCGATGTACACGATATCGGTAAAAACATCGTCGGCGTTGTCTTGCAGTGTAATAACTTCAAGGTAATCGATCTGGGCGTGATGGTACCGACCCAGACAATTCTGGACGCGGCGAGTGAAAACAAGGCAGACATCATTGGTCTTTCGGGCCTTATCACGCCATCACTTGATGAAATGGTGTCCGTAGCCGCAGAGATGGAGCGCCAGGGCTTCACGTGCCCGCTTATGATTGGTGGAGCGACCACATCGCCCGCACACACCTCGGTGAAGATCGATCCTGCATACTCTGGTCCCGTCGTTTATGTAAAGGATGCCTCACGCGCCGTGGGCGTAGCCTCGAAGCTTTTGAGCGATGAACGAGAGACATACCACCAAGAAATAGAAACCGATCACGAGACGAAGAGGAAATCCCATGCTAGGAGAGCGCCGAAAAAACTACTCTCAATAGAGGAGGCTGATTCTAGGCGAGCGGAGCTTACATTTGATTCAACGACGATCACACGGCCCAAGACCACTGGCACTGTTGTGCTAAACGATTATCCACTGGACGCACTGTTGGATACGATCGACTGGATGCCCTTCTTCAATGCATGGGAATTCAACGGCAAGTTTCCTGATATCTTAAACGATCCACGAAAAGGTCCCGAGGCGCGACAGCTGTATAATGACGCACAGGTCATGCTTGATGAAATCATTAATGAACGCTGGTTACGGGCCGATGCCGTCGCCGGTTGCTTCCCCGCATACTCAGACGAGAACAGTATCGTGATTTTGGATCCAAATAATCACGAGGTTGAGTTGACCCGAACGCACTGGCTTCGGCAGCAACGCCCAATGCCTGATGGCAAGCCACAGCTGTGTTTAAGTGATTTTATTGCGCCGAAGAAATCCGGCCAGATTGACTACATTGGTGCATTCGCCGTGACCACCGGTCATGGTATTGATGGTTATGTTAACGCATTCGAGGGTGCGCACGATGACTATCAGGCGATTCTTCTGAAGGCGCTGGCCGATCGCCTCGCCGAGAGCTTTGCAGAGCACCTGCATCGCCGTATCCGTAAAGAATTTTGGGGATACGCAATCCGTGAGTCGTTATCGAACGACGATCTAATTCGCGAGAAGTATCGTGGGATCAGACCAGCTCCCGGGTATCCCTCGTGTCCCGACCATCGGGAGAAACAAACGCTGTGGTCACTGCTCGATGTCGAATCAGCCACGGGCATCTCTCTCACCGATAGCCTCGCCATGTGGCCCACATCTTCAGTTAGTGGCTTCTATTTTGCGCACCCTGACGCACGGTATTTCACTTTGGGCCAGATCGGTAAGGATCAGGTCCAAAGCTACTCTGATCGCCGAAATGAGTGTTTTGATGAAAGTGCTCGGTGGCTAGCACCTCTTCTTGGATGACCATAAGCTAGTGTCTGGTTCCAAATACATGAGATACGCGAACCGCGGCTAGCGCAGAGGGTTGTCCGAAATTCTCGACCGTCCAATCGAAGACATTAAACCCCTCAAAGATAATTTTACCTATCAAAAACACTACTGCGTATGCGGGAGCCAATACCATTCCTTCACGCGCCATGAATCCGCGGGGTTAGGGCTTTGACTGGCCTGGCCGTTTTGGGAACTCAATCTCAAAGTAATAGTCTAATCAATAAAGATCGAGGAGAACGCTATGAGTGAGACTGAGATCCGATCGCTTTTACAGGAATTTGCATCGGCCACGCGAACCGGTGATTTCTTTTTGGACCACGGAACCGATGACTTTGTATTTATCAGACCGAGCGGAAATCCGCTAGATGCTGAAGGTTTTTCAGCCATGTTCCAAAGCGGTGACTTGACAGTACATGATTCCGAGTTGATTGCGTTGGAGCGGTTGAACTTTCACGCAAATATAGCTATCGCGGTCTTTACCATGAGGGGCAACTTCACATATCGGGGGCAACACAATTCTGACACCTATGTGGCTACAGCCGTGCTACGCAACATAGAGGGTGAGTGGAGATTCGCGTTATTCCAGAGATCGGCTGGGTCCACAGACCTGTCGATATGGAAGACTTTAGCTGACTGACACTACTTTTCAAAGGGGGTGGATCTCTGACTCTCTTCGCAACAGATAAGATTTCCGGATCTCATCGAATAGGTTAGGCTTTTCCAACTCAAAAGCACGAAACACTGAGTCTCGGAACCCTCTATCTGTCTCGGTCATTGGGCAGGCTGTTACAATAGCGTCTGACTGCGTATCGCAGACCGGCCGCAAGCCAGCGACCGACTCCAAAAATGCCTCGTCATCAATCTCATTGAGTCCGAACCCGAAAATCGATGATGCTTCCGCCAGAATTTGTTTTGTTCCGCGATATTTCCCTTCAGCAGAATGGCCTGCAATATGAGGGCTTATTCGCCAACACCGGCTGATCAGTGCATCACCAATCACGGGCTCATTAGGAAACACGTCTAACACCAAATCAAAGTGGGTTTGCTCAAGCAGATCATGTTCGTGTAACACCTGACCCCTCGAGGCATTGATTAAAAGAGCTTTTCGCTTCAACCCCGAGAGCACGTCCGCATCCAGCAGCCGTTCAGTGGTATAAGCTCCCTCAGTTACCCGCGGAACATGCAATGAGATCACGTCAGATTGATGAGCGAGATCTTCCAAAGGCAAGTGATCTGGCAGATTACCTGAATCGAATCGGGGTTGATCAGAGAGGAGGACCTGAATTCCTAGTTCTCGCGCTCGTTGATTCAACAACATACCCACGGCGCCGACGCCAACCACACCCAATATCAGTTGGTCGACCCTCCGGCCCCTCGATTTTGCCCAAGTTATTATATGGGAAAGAACATAGTCAGTAACGGCGAAGGCATTGCACCCGGGTGCAGACGCGACTGCAATATCACGTTCCGCTAGCCTCTTCAGGGGCAGGTGATCGGTTCCTATTGTTGCGGTTCCGATGAAGCGGATTGAATCAGGTAGATGACATGTAGAAACCCGCGCGGTTGAACGAACGAGGAGTGCGTCTGCTCCTTCTAACAGAGATCTCGATATATCCCGACCAGAATACCAACGAAGCCCGACATTACTCGGGACTAACTCTCTAAGTCCAAGCAGTCCCTCGTCGGCTACAAACACGGTCATCGAAAGTTCCCTGAAGCGAAATCCTCGATTGTCGCCTATACTCTCGTCTCAGACAAAGCCACGACATCACATGCTGACAATAGAACCGCCACTTATTGACCTATTGCCGTATCCCGGTAGTTCAAATAAAACGCTCTCAAATTTACCAAAAAGCGCGATTCCACTGGTAATCGCCGAGATTGCCGCCCGGTCGAGTTCACTGGTCTTGGTGTTGGTCAAGAAATCACAAGACGCCCAGCATCTGGTGAACAATTTGCATTTTTATTTGGGTCAAGAGCATCACCTTGACGACGAGGGTGAGGCAGACGGCCCTGCCGAGATTCCGATCATACACTTGCCAGATTGGGAAACCTTACCCTATGACAGCTTTTCCCCTCACGAGGACATTATATCCGAGAGACTAAAAGCATTAAGCCAATTGCATGACCTGCGTCGAGGGCTTTTAATCCTACCCGTGCAAACACTCGCACACCGACTACCACCGCGAGAACACCTCGATGGTCAGCGTTTTGTTCTCAAAGTTGGCGACCGGTTCGATATACACAGAGAACGACGGCGGCTTGAGGCGAGCGGATATCATGCTGTAGAGACCGTCAGAGAGCATGGTGAATTTGCGGTACGTGGTGCGATTCTTGACGTATTCCCAATGGGATCTAACCAGCCGTTACGTGTCGAACTCTTTGACACAGAGATTGAAAGCCTGCGAGCCTTCGATCCGGATACCCAACGGACCATCACCAAAGTTGACTCAGTTACCCTCTTACCGGCACGCGAGATTTCTCTAACAGAGTCTGGAATCGCCTGTTTCAGACGAAACTGGCACGAGACCTTCGAGGGCAACCCAAGGGAGTGCTCAATATATAAGGACGTATCGTCAGGACTCGCGCCTCCCGGAGTCGAATACTACGCTCCTCTGTTCTTTAACCAAATGGCATCGCTATTTGACTATTTACCAGCAGATACGCAGACCATCCGGGTGGGACTGATTCATGGTGCGCTTGAACAATTTTGGAGTGATGTGTCGACACGATATGAAAGCCTACGTCACGATCGCATGAGACCAATTCTTGAGCCAAAAAAACTTTTCTTTCGCACTGAAGAGTTACTCGCTGGCCTAAAGAGCTTTGCCTCGATTGAGATCGAGGATGCTGACTCCAAGCACCCTCGAATTCGTTCTCTCCCGGATATCGCTCTTGAGGCTAAATCAGACGATCCAGCCGCGAAAATCAGAGCTTTCATCGACACCGGTAAATCGGTTTGCTTCGTCGCTGAGTCAGCCGGTCGACGAGAAGCGCTTTTGGAGCTTTTGGCCAGACACGGCATAAGACCAGAACCAGTCCGACGGGTCAGTGATTTCTCACCAGAAACACAAAACTGTGTAATTACGCTTGGCCTTCTCGATCAGGGCCTCGTCGTCGATGAATTTGCGATTGTCCCGGAGAGTCAACTGTTTGGTCGCCGCGTACCTCAGAGACGCCGACGAAAACAGCATGAAATCGCAACCGATCTTATTGTACGCGACCTTTCTGAGATCTCAGAGGGCGACCCAATCGTCCATATCGACCACGGTGTTGGGCATTACAGAGGCCTCGAGACCATCGTCCTCGGTGAAGACATAAATGAATTTGTAGTCGTTGAGTATCAGGGCGATGCGAAGCTGTATATCCCGGTTACCAATCTCGGGGTGTTGAGCCGATACGCAGGCGGTGATCCGGACGCAGTTTCAGCGCACAAACTTGGAACCGATCGCTGGACCAAAGCCAAACGGAAAGCGGCTGAAGCGGTTCGCGACAAGGCGGCTGATCTCCTAGACATCTATGCCAGGCGTGCAGCCAAAGAAGGCTACGCACATCGAATCGATGAGACCCAATACGACCGTTTCTCTGACGGTTTTCCGTTTGAATTAACACCTGATCAAGAGACCTCTATCGAGGCGGTGCTCGCCGATCTTAGAGCGCCTAGGCCCATGGATCGCCTCGTTTGTGGAGATGTCGGGTTTGGTAAGACAGAAGTTGCAATGAGGGCAGCGTTCGCATCGATTTGCAGTGGAACGCAAGTGTGTGTTTTGGTACCGACAACGCTTCTCGCTCAGCAACACTTTGAATCTTTCAGAGACCGTTTTGCCGATTGGCCTGTGACTATTGAAGTCCTGAGCAGATTCAAATCCATAAAAGAAACCAAGGCCATAATCGAGCTCGCAAACAAAGGCCGAGTCGATATTGTCATCGGTACCCACAAACTTTTGTCCAGTAACCTGAAACTACCAAGTCTTGGTCTTCTGATCATCGATGAGGAACACCGTTTTGGAGTGGCGCAGAAAGAGCGGTTAAAAAAATATCGGTCAGATGTGGATGTCCTGACGCTAACAGCAACACCGATTCCAAGGACCTTAAATCTATCGATGGCAGGAATTCGAGATCTATCGGTCATCGCAACGCCGCCGGCAAGACGTTTATCGATCAAGACATTTATTAAACGAAAGGATCAACCGCTTGTGAAAGAGGCGATCCTGCGAGAACTGCTTCGAGGCGGTCAGGTGTATTACCTTCACAATGAGGTCAAAAGCATAGAGCGTTCAGCTGACAATATCCGGCAGCTCCTCCCCGAAGCTCGTGTCGTTGTGGCCCATGGCCAAATGCGAGAACGTGATCTTGAGGATGTGATGACGGATTTCTATCACAAAAAATACAACGTTCTAGTTTGCTCGACCATTATCGAGACAGGCATCGATATCCCATCTGCAAACACCATCTTGATTGAGCGGGCCGATCGGTTCGGTTTGGCCCAACTGCATCAATTGAGGGGTCGAGTTGGTCGGTCACATCATCAGGCTTATGCCTATCTCTTAACACCAGACCCGCGCTCTATGACTAATGATGCCATGAAGCGTTTAGAGGCGATCGAGGCGGCCAGTGACTTGGGCGCTGGATTCCAGTTAGCGGCGCATGACCTAGAGATCCGCGGCGCAGGGGAGCTTTTGGGCGAGGATCAGTCAGGTAACATGCAAACTATAGGCTTTTCCCTTTACATGGAAATGCTCGATGAGGCAGTGACGGCGATTCGGGAGGGGCGCGCACCCGACTTTGACCAGACAGAATCAGCGCACGCCGAGGTAGATCTGAAGATCCCTGCTTTGATTCCAAATGACTATCTCAATGATGTGCCATTGCGGCTTCAGCTCTACAAACGAATCAGTTCGGCGACTTCGGCGGAGCTACTCTCGGAAATCGAGATCGAAATGATTGATCGTTTTGGCTTGCTCCCAACAAAGGTAAAAAATCTGTTCGAACAGGCAAAAATCCGTCTAGTTGCTGAGTCTCTTGGAATTCGACAAATCACCCTTGGTCCTCAGTCTGGCCGAATCGAGTTTCTAGAAAAGACAAAAGTCGATCCAACGATACTAATCAGTCTGGTACAGTGCCATCCGGATGAATATAAACTTGATGGTGCTACCGCTTTGAAAATTTTCCGAGAAACAGTCGGGACAGAAGCGCGATTTGGTTTTATTTACGAAGTTCTCGATGCATTAAAAAGGCCCACGACCAAATGACGAACTGGATCCTCAGTTTTTTGATCGCTACCCTTACGACGTCTTTCGCCTATGCTGAAGTACGGCCCTATGCCCTTGAAGTATTGATATTTTCACGCCCAGAACCGGTACAGTCCATAACTGAGGTTTTTCCAGCGTCAAAGCCCGAAGCACCGCAAAGCTTCGACTTCCAAGTTGCTCTAGAGTCAGGCTTTAACAATCTTATACCGCTCCCTGACTCAGGCCATATACTCAAAAACTCTGCTCTTCGCATCCGGACACAACTCGATGGTCAGGTTCTATTCCATAAGCGCTGGATTCATCCATTGACCAAAAAGCAACAGTCAAATCCCTGGTTCAAGATCTCTGGCATGAGCGGAGATGGTCTCAGCCTCACAGGTTATCTGCGGTTGTCAATTGACCGATTCATTGAGGTGGATACCGATTTGAGAGTGACACGTTTCAGCGTTCGAAAAGCTCCTGACGGAACAACTATTGACGAAGTATACATCCTACGAGAGTTCAGAAAGATGTCGTCGAAGGACATTCATTATCTGGACCATCCTGCGTTCGGCGTTATCATTGCTGCTGAGCCGGTCGAGCCGGCAGAACCTCAGGCTCAACCTGCAGATGCAGCGTCTGAGTCGGAAACGCCACCTCCGCCCCGAGTTCAGTAATTAGGTCATACGTCGTCAAGAGTACGTCCTCTTTAACTGCATGATATTCAGCCCAGATCGTGGTCTTGGTAAAACAATAGATGAAGAAATCGAGAGAACTGGGCCCGAACTGATTGAAATTCACCATCAGAGTCTGTGAATTATCGATTTCGGGGTGTCGCTCAAGCATCAATTTTACTTGTTCACCAATCCGACGAATCTGTTCAGCATCGTCATAACGTACACCGATAGTCTCATAGATACGACGATGTGACATTCGTGATGGATTCTCGACGGCGATAGATAAAAAGGTTGCGTTTGGGACGTAAAGAGGACGCTTGTCAAAAGTCCGAATGGTAGTAAGCCTCCAACCCAAAGATTCAACAGTCCCCTCGATATCACGATCCGGCGACCGGATCCAATCCCCGACACCGAAAGGGCGGTCGAGAAAAATCATCAGACCGCCAAAAAAATTGGATAACAAATCTTTTGCGGCAAAGCCAACGGCAATCCCACCCAAACCACCGAAAGCTAATACTCCGGACACCGAAAATCCAAGTGTCTGAAGAATAATCAGGCCGCCTGTTATCAATACTGTGATTCGGATCAGTCGCCCAATAGCTTCTACCGTCGTCAGATCTAAATCATCGGCCTGAGGATCATTAATCATCCGTCGCTGAATACGATCAATAAAACGAATCAATCCCCAGGTCAGCGTCGCAATCACTAACGCCGAGCGCAGTGGACCAAATACAGCCTCAATATCTAAACCGATTGATGCGCGTTCAAATGCAAAGGTGAGACCCACAACCCAGACTAATGTTCTTGCAGGACCCTGAAGCGCAGCAAAAAAGGTGTCATCCCACCTAGACGCTGTTTTTTCAGCCCGCAGTTTTAGGCCTGTAACAAATCGACGCATAAAGTAAGCGCCAAAAACAGTTAACAAAACAATGGCGAACAGTTCAACGCCCCGAAGTACACCGATCGGCGACATTCCAATTTGAGTCAGTGGGTCCTTAAGAAGCGATAAGATAGATTCAATGAAAAGCTCGAGCATGTCATGATTCCGAAATTGAAACTAAAGTACCTGGCGTCATCTGGTCAGCCAGCTCACAAACATCGGTGGGGCGCAGTCGAATGCATCCATGAGACATAGGTACCCCCATCGGCTCAACCGGCGGCGCTCCGTGCAAGTAAATATATCGCCGCTGGCTATCTACCCGCCCGCCACGATTAACGCCTCTCTCGTTACCGCAAAGCCACAATATGCGCCCAAGAATCCAGTCACGATCTGGATATTTTTCGTGTAATTCTTGGGTCCATAACTCACCTGTTGACCGTCGACCGACAAAAATCGTGTTCTCTGGCTCTCCGCGCCCAATAATCGCGCGAACCCTG
>PBZM01000048.1 GCA_002731015.1 Gammaproteobacteria bacterium | reverse complement strand
TCTGCTGACCTAGGGCATTCTAATTTAACGGTGTGGCCAGACCATCAGGTCAACAGCGTAGATAACCCCAGTGGAAACTATGTGCACTATGGCGTGCGAGAGTTTGGTATGTGCGCAATTATGAATGGTATCGCTTTGCATGGCGGTCTACTTCCATTTGGGGGAACCTTCCTGATTTTCATGGAATATGCGCGCAACGCGGTGCGTATGGCTGCGCTTATGAAGCAGCGAATCGTTTATGTCTTTACCCACGATTCGATCGGGCTTGGCGAGGATGGCCCCACACACCAGCCAGTTGAACAGCTAGCGAGTTTGAGATCTACGCCGGGCTTAGACATCTGGAGACCTTGCGATGCCACTGAGACCCTTGTTGCTTGGAAAGAGGCCTTATCCTTCAAGGGGCCATCCGCGCTTGCTTTGTCTCGCCAGGGGTTAGCTAATCAGGCGAGAGATCAGCAGCAAGTCGCTGATATTGCGAGAGGGGGTTATGTCCTTATGAAAGAGACGGGTGGTCTTGAGTTGATCCTGATCGCAACGGGCTCCGAAGTGGAATTAGTGATGGCCGCTGCTGCTGCTCTGGGCGCAGGGGTTCGCGTGGTTTCTATGCCATCGACAAGCCGTTTTGATCAACAAGACTCAGATTACCGTGAGGCCGTCTTACCAGCCAACTGCACGAAGCGGGTCGCTGTAGAAGCAGGGCATCCGGATGGTTGGTATAAATATGTGGGTCTTAACGGTTCTGTTATAGGCATGCGCACCTTCGGAGAATCCGGGCCAGGCAGTGAGGTAATGCGGCATTTTGGGTTTACCGTGGATCACATTGTTGCAACAGCAACCGCACAATGAATCGTGTGGTGGCGCGTTATGAATGGGTTTGGGATTGGCCGGTTTGTCTGTCGTGGTCAATGAGAACCCCCTAAACTCGGGCGGTTTCGATCATCATCCAGCATTATCAGTTTTTGATACGAAGCAATTATAGGTCAACGGGCCACTTGTGAGGTCGCTCTTGGTATGACGTCGAAAAGGGATATTTGAATCGTGTTATCGATCCACTGCCTCATTGGCAATTGATTTATAGGGAGTGATTCAAATGATCAAATGCATATCTGATCTAGATGTACGGGGAAAGCGCGTACTGGTTCGTCAGGATTTAAATGTTCCAATTAAAGATGGCCGTGTGCGATCGACGGCTAGGATTGACGCCGCCCTACCTACCCTGACGATGCTTGTTGAACAAGGAGCAAAGGTCGCCGTCATGAGTCACTTGGGTCGCCCAGAGGAGGGCGCTTGTGAACCTAAATTCAGTCTGGCGCCCGTCGCAGATATCCTGTCTGAAAAACTCGACCAGCCGGTGCCCTTGATAACGGATTGGATCGATGGGTTTGCGCAAATTGATGATGTGGTGCTTCTGGAAAACGTCCGTTATCTTAAAGGTGAAAGAGAAGATAGCGAAGTGCTCGCCAGAAAGATGGCTTCGTTGTGTGACATATTTTTGATGGATGCGTTCGGAACAGCACACCGCGCACAGGCATCTACGCACGGTGTTGGTTTGTTTGCGCCTGAGGTGGCAGCGGGTCCCTTGATGGCGGCGGAGCTTGATGCGCTAGGTAAAGTGCTCACTAACCCCAGTCGCCCGGCAGTAGCAATCGTGGGCGGCTCTAAAGTGTCGACGAAGCTAAGCGTGCTTGAGGGGCTTGCAAACCAAGTCGATCAGATCGTTGTGGGTGGTGGGATCGCTAATACGTTCTTAGCCGCTGCAGGTTTCTGTGTCGGGCGATCGCTGATGGAGCCAGATCTTATCCAAAATGCGAAATTGTTGATGTCGAGGGTTGATATTCCTCTGCCCACCGACGTAGTGGTCGCCACAGTATTTTCGGCTGATGCAGCGGCAACTGTGAAACGAGTCGGTGATGTTGCTGCAGCGGATCTGATTCTCGATGTTGGGCCCGAGACACGGTTTTTATACCAAGGTATGATGGCATCTGCTAAGACAATTTTATGGAATGGGCCGGTTGGGGTTTTCGAATTTCCAAAGTTTGAGGACGGAACGCGAGCGCTATCGCTTGCGATCGCGGCGAGCAATGGGTACAGCCTTGCTGGCGGAGGTGATACCTTGGCTGCAATTGATCAGTTCGCTGTTGCCGATAAGATTAGTTATATTTCGACCGGTGGGGGCGCGTTTCTCGAATTTGTAGAAGGGAGGGAGCTGCCAGCTGTCAGAATGTTGAGATCTAGAGGCGGTTCGTGAGGAGATTCCATGTCATTAATAAGTTTGCGTCAAATGTTGGACCATGCCGCCGAGCGCAATTATGGGGTGCCGGCCTTTAATGTAAATAATTTAGAACAGATGCGCGCGATTATGGAAGCTGCAGATGAGGTTGACGCGCCTGTAATAGTCCAGGCGTCCGCCGGGGCGAGAAAATACGCAGGGAGCCGCTTTTTGAGTCATCTAATTGAGGCGGCAGTTGAAGAATTTCCCCACATACCTGTGTGTATGCATCAAGACCATGGCGCCTCACCGGATGTCTGTCAGCAGTCGATCCAGTTAGGTTTTTCATCGGTAATGATGGATGGCTCCTTGATGCCGGACCAAAAGACACCCTCAAGCTATGACTATAATGTAGAAACAACTCTCTTAACAACGCGGATGGCGCATGCGTGTGGGGTTTCGGTTGAAGGTGAGCTGGGTTGTCTCGGCTCTCTGGAAACAGGTAAAGCCGGTGAAGAGGACGGTGTCGGGGCGCAAGGGACGCTATCACATGAGCAAATGTTAACCGACCCTGATGAGGCCGCTGATTTTGTCAAGGCCACTCACGTAGATGCGTTGGCGATTGCAATTGGTACCTCACATGGCGCCTACAAGTTTACCCGGCCACCAACGGGAGACATACTTGCAATTAATCGAATTAAAGAGATTCATGCCAGGATACCGGATACACACTTGGTGATGCATGGATCGAGTTCGGTACCGCAGGATTGGCTAGCCGTGATCAATGAATTTGGCGGTGAAATCCCTGAAACTTATGGTGTTCCTGTTGAAGAGATTCAGGAAGGAATAAAACATGGGGTTCGCAAGGTTAATATCGATACAGACTTGCGCTTGGCATCGACTGGCGCAATTCGTCGGTATCTCATGAAAAATCCATCCGAGTTTGACCCACGTAGATATCTTCAAGAAGCAAAAAAAGCAATGAGCGACATTGTCAAAGCGCGCTACGAAGCGTTTGGTTGCGCGGGACAAGCATCAAAAATCAGAGTGATTGGGCTTGAGGCGATGGCCAGTCGATACTCAGCAGGTGAGCTGGAGCCGCGGGTCTCATAGCACGAAGGGGATTAGCCCGGGCACCATTGTTGTTGTCTAGAACAATACGCGACACCTTATTGTGCCAGCAATTTTCGATAACTCTTCAAGGGCAACCTCTGAATAGTCTCGATTGACATCGATTACAACGTATCCGACGGTATCGGAGGTCTGAAGGAACTGGGCTCCGATATTGATTTGATTTTCTGCAAAAATAGCGTTGATTGCGGATAGAACTCCGGGATGATTTTTATGAACATGGAGTAACCGGTGGTGATTTGGGTGTGGCGGTAGTGCGACTTCGGGGAAGTTTACACTGGTAAGTGTTGAGCCATTGTCGGAATACCTTACCAACTTTTCCGCAACCTCTACCCCAATATTCTCCTGCGCCTCTTGGGTTGACCCGCCAATATGTGGAGTCAATAGTGCGTTGTCCAAACCGCGTAGCGGTGATTTGAATTCGTCTCGATTGGATTTCGGTTCGATCGGAAAGACATCGATCGCGGTACCCAGTAAGCGCTTTGTTTTAAGAGCTTTTGCTAGGGCATCGATATCAACCACTGTCCCGCGTGACGCATTTATTAAGACACCACTTGGTTTCATCTGCTGGATGCGCTCTTCGTCGATCAAATTGCGTGTTGAAGGGATATCTGGAACATGCAGAGTCACTATGTCTGATTGTCGTAGTAATCCTTCAAGCGATGGAATTTGTGAGGCATTTCCTAGCGGAAGTTTGGAAACGGCGTCATAGAAAATGACGCGCATACCCAGCCCCTCAGCTAGAACAGAAAGCTGTGAACCGATAGAGCCATAGCCCACTATACCAAGCGTTTTGCCTCGGATTTCGAAGGCATCATTTGCTGTTTTGACCCATTTTCCACGATGGGCTTTAGCATTTTTTTCTGGGATGCCTCTAAGAAGAAGGATCGCCTCCGCAAGTACCATCTCGGCGACAGATCGCGTGTTTGAGTATGGCGCATTAAAAACAGCAACTGCATGTTCAGTAGCACTCATTAAGTCGACTTGATTTGTTCCGATACAGTAGCAGCCGACGGCGACCAGCTTATCTGCGACTTTAAAGATTTCATCCGTCAAAGTCGTTCTTGAGCGAATACCCAGAAAGTGGACGCCTTTCAATTTCGCGACCAGCTCATCTCCGCTAAGTGCGGTCTTTACTGTTTCGATATTTGTATATCCCGCGTCACGAAGGACGCGTTCCGCCGAAGGATGGATGTTCTCTAAGAGAAGGACCTTCAATTTTGATTTATCGAATGAAGTATTCATTTACGCGTCCCGTACAAATTTTAGAACGTTGCCTTGCGACGCCAATAACAGAATATCTGCAGGGCGTTTCGCGAATAAGCCGCAAGTCACAACGCCTGGAATCTGGTTAATAGCGAACTCTAGTTCTTGCGGATTTGTAATTAACATGTCATGTACATCAAGAATAATGTTTCCATTATCAGTGACAATCCCCTGCCGATACTCGGGGTTACCTCCAAGCTCTACCAGAGCCCTTGCTACAAGGCTCCTCGCCATCGGTATGATCTCAACCGGTAATGGAAAAGTCCCGAGTACATCAACCCTCTTGGAATCATCTCCAATACAAACGAATTGTGAAGAAGCTTCCGCGATAATCTTTTCTCGGGTCAACGCAGCGCCACCGCCCTTGATCAAGTTGAGCTGAGGATCTGCCTCGTCGGCGCCATCAATGTATACAGGGAGTGTGCCAGTGGTGTTTAGATCAAGGAGTTCGATACCGTGATTGGACAGGCGTTCCTCCGTCACCTTTGACGAAGCAACTGCTCCGAGGATTTGAGTTTTGCTTTCAGCGAGTACCTCGATAAAACGATTAGCCGTTGACCCAGTACCGATGCCGATTGGAGTCTTTGAATCAAGAAGATGCCTAACTTCGTCCAATGCCGCTTCGGCCACCTGTCGTTTTTTTTCATCTTGGTTCATCACGGCCTCCCATGGAAAGGCGAAAGCATAGCTGTTCGGGGATGCAGGCGCTATGATAGCAATCTCAGATTTGGATTATTCATGTTCGACGCTCTAGTAAAAAAGATTCTATCCGCCCGCGTTTACGACGTGGCCACTGAAACACCTGTTCATTCTGCGCCCTTTTTATCTAAACGGCTCGGTCGCTCGGTATTTTTCAAACGTGAGGATTTACAACCGGTGTACTCCTTTAAATGTCGCGGGGCGTATAACAAGATGGTTAGTATTCCAAGGGAAATACTTGCCAAAGGCGTCATTGCGGCGTCGGCTGGAAACCATGCGCAGGGGGTTGCTTTAGGCGCTCAAAAATTGAAGATTCCTGCGATTATCGTGATGCCGACGACAACACCTGCAATTAAAGTGCGCTCAGTCAAAGCCCGTGGCGCGCAGGTAGTTCTGCATGGCGATAGTTTCGATGAGGCGTTTGAAAAGAGCCAAGAGCTAGTCACTGAGTATGGCTATACATACCTGCATCCGTTCGATGACGCGGATGTGATTGCCGGACAGGGGACTGTCGCAGTTGAATTATTGAGACAGCTAACGCGACCGATTGATGCGGTCTTCATTCCGGTTGGCGGTGGTGGTCTCGCCGCAGGTATGGCGGCCTACATTAAATATGTTCGACCTGAAATCAAGGTTATTGCTGTCGAGCCCGAGGATGCAGCGTGTTTGGCGGCCGCAATGCACGCTAAGAGTCGCATCGTGTTGCAGCAGGTTGGCCTATTTGCAGATGGAGTTGCCGTAAAGCAGATCGGCAAGAATACGTTTGAAGTCTTGAAAGACACCTGTGACGATGTGATTACGGTTACAACAGACGAGATTTGCGCCGCGGTCAAAGATGTGTTCGATGATGTCAGGAGCGTCAATGAGCCGGCTGGGGCCCTTGCCGTGGCAGGTTTAAAGAAATATGCAGAAATCGAAGGTGCGGGTGACGCCCTAGTGGCAGTACTTTCTGGCGCTAATGTGAACTTTGACCGAATCCGACACGTGGCTGAGCGAGCGGAAGTTGGTGAAAAGCGGGAGGCAATCTTGGCTGTCACGATACCTGAGCGACCCGGAGCCTTTAAGGCATTCTGTGAGCAGATTGGCAATCGCAACATAACGGAATTTAACTACCGCTTTGCGGATCGTGAGCAGGCCCACATTTTTGTAGGTGTTACAACAGACCCGACCACTGACGACCGCGTCCGTTTAGTTGAAAAGCTCAGCGCGGCGGATTTACCGGTCGTCGATATGACCGATAACGAACTTGCGAAACTGCATATCCGGCATATGGTGGGAGGCCGGAGCCCCGAGGCTGGATCAGAGCTCGTGTTTCGTTTTGAGTTTCCAGAGCGCCCCGGAGCGCTTCTCAAGTTTTTGAACAGGATTGGTTCACGCTGGAATATTTCGGCTTTTCATTACAGAAATCATGGCGCCGCATACGGCCGAGTGCTCGTCACCATGCAAGCGGAGCTCGCAGAGCAGGTAGAACTGGCGAGTTATTTTGATGATATTGGATACACCTATTTTGACGAAACGGAAAATCCAGCAGTTAGCCTATTTATGAGAAGTTGATTATCGTTAGTTAATTTAACTTACTAGAAAAGTTGACATTTTTTTGTTTTATCGTATTCTGCACGAAATTTGAACAGGTGCAGGATGCATGAACCGTCGCGACCCATTTAGAATGCTAATGATGATAGGTGGTCTGATATTAGCTGTTACCGTTGCTCATAGCGCGATCATAGGTGGATAATCCCGTTCTCGGTGACAATCCAATCAAATCGCCGGTCCCAAGGATCGGGCTCAAATATTGATTCTTGAAGATCAAATGCCACACCAATTCTGATTGGTGATTTGGGTGCGCACATTTTTAATGCGCGGTCGTAGTAACCCCCGCCCATGCCCAACCGGTATCCTCTCGGGTCGTAGGCGACACATGGCATAATAAGCCAATCGAGCGTATTGATATCGGCTGTTATTCGCTGGTTAGAGGTACGAATACCAAATTTCGCGATGATGATGTCAGCATTGTTTCGAAGATATGCGAGCTCCATCGATGTTTTAGTAAGAATTCTCGGCACAAAACAGTGATGAGTGCTCGTAAAAAGGTGGTTGTGAAGTGCCTCCAGATCGACTTCTGACCCATGTGCCATATAAGAGCCGATGCGGTAATCATTTGGTGGAAGCGTCCGAATTAAATGATTAGAAATTATGTTACTCAGGCGGGCGCGGTGGTACGCAGGTACTTCATCCCTCTTTTTCAGGATTTCGGTTCTAAGTCTCTGTTTCGACATCAAAGCCCCAAGTTGCCGCTGTCAGTGTGGCCCTTGAACCCAATGGTTCAAGGCGGGAAACGCAAACACACATTAGGCTTTCCGAAGACGGACGTGCGCACCGTATGTTTTGTATCTCCCTTGGAAAAGATTATCGGCTCAGGGACATTACTGACTGGCGTGCAACCCAGGTTACCTAGAGTATATCAGCCTGTCTCAGACTCAGACAGACGTTCTAATGTCGCACTAATTTGATCAGCGAGACGCTTAAGCTCGTCGTCAGACCCCTTCGCTTCGTCGGAGAGATGTTCATGCGCGATATTCAGCGCGGCCATAACCGCAAGTCGTTCGAGCGCGCTATTGCCGGTTTTTTCTTGAATCTCGCGCATACGGTTATCAACAAATTGTGCCGCAGCCTCAAGTTCGCGCTCTTGGCCGGCAGGGCACGCTACTGGAAATTCTCGCCCCAAGATCTGTACACGAACAGTTGCTATTTCAGTCACGATAACACCTCGTAATTTTTTAGCCTGCCCAAAACTGCATCAATATGTTGGCGAGCCTGATCACGTTGCTTCAAGAGCTGTGCGCGCGCACGTTTGAGCTCTGCTTGTTGCTTCTTCAGGTGCCGATTTTCTTGATCGAGACGTTCTGAAAGTTGGATCAGTTTCTCAAGTTGCTGTTCCAACTCTCGCAAATCGTTATGCATTTAGGTGTTCCTCAGGCATAGGTGCATCATACGTCTGCTCACTCTTAGGTACAACAGACGTGATACAGTAGAGGACGAGGAGGACTTATATGATCGAGGAGTTATACCGTTCTATAGACGATTGGCTAGTCGACCAAGACTCAGACATGCGGGCGTCTGAAATTCAGGGCTTGCTTGCTGGATTGATGGCAGCCAATGCTAAAGTGCGGCCTGACGAGTTTGTGGCGCGTCTCGCTGAATATGCGGATATACAACCCGGTAGCCTCGCCCAAGTATCTGATTCTCTTGAGTTATTGTTTGGGAGACTACATGAAAGTTGGTCGGGGATTGGGCTTGACTTTGAGTTACTGTTGCCCGACGACGATGAATTAATTGAAGAACGCGCAGATGCCTTGGGCGCTTGGTGCGGTTCCTTCCTTGCCGGTTTGGGTCTTTCAGGAGAGATCTCAAAAAATAGGGATCTCTCCGAGGATGTGCGTCAGGCGCTAGAAGACCTTTCTGAAATCGCTCGTATCGAGGCAGGTGGTCAGGACGAAACCCTTGAAAAAGCACTTGCGGACGTCAGTGAGCACGTGAGGCTGGCCGCATTACTGATTGCCACTGAGTTACTCGGTAATCAACCTAAAGACCCTGAAGAGACTGTCGTGCATTAAGTGAGTGTGTCCATGTTTCCGCTACACGTTTATAAAAATCGCCGTGATCGATTAAAGGGGATGATGCCCGAGAATTCACTAGCCCTAATATCAGCGGCGCATGAGACTATTCGTAACAGAGACTCGGGTTATCCATTTCGTCAGTCGAGTGATTTTTGGTATCTGACCGGCTTCACTGAGCCAGACGCTGTGTTGATTATTGGTCCGGGGCATCCTGATCGTCTATTCGTCAGACCAAAAAATACAGACCAAGAGGTCTGGACAGGGCGGAGACTCGGACCCGACCGCGTCAACACAGACCTAGGAATCGATGAGGGGTATCCAATTGACGACTTGAACTCAGAATTTACCACGTTGTTGGCTGACATTACCTCGATCGAATATCCGTTTTATTGCAATAATTCAGCTGGGATTGTAGATCGCCTCGTGAAGGCTGAGGAGACCAAATCGAGGCAGGAGAATCGTCTATCACATCGCGCCGACTTGTCCCGATTTCTCCACCAAGCGCGGTTGTTTAAATCGAAAGACGAGATTGATGTCATGCGAGAAGCTGGCCGTATTTCCGCCTTAGGACATGTCGCAGCAATGCAAGCCTGCCAGCCTGGAATGACAGAGGATCAATTGGCATCTATTATTGAGCACACCTTTCGTATGGAGGGTTCTCCAGCAACTGCTTACCAGACGATAGTTGGTGGCGGCGATAATGCTTGCATACTGCATTACATCAACCGAGCGGATAAGTTGGATTCGGGAGACTTGGTCTTGGTCGATGCCGGTTGCGAGGTAAAGGGATATGCTGGTGATATCACCCGAACTTTCCCGGTCAATGGGTCTTTCACTGAGGCGCAAGCAGTGCTTTATGATTTGGTATTGCGTGCGCAGGCGGATGCGATTGATGCCATGGTGGTCGGGAACTCAATCAAATCGTTTCATGAGGCAGCTTTGAGGCGACTGACAGAGGGTCTGATTGACCTAAACATCATCGAAGGACCACTAGAAGTCGCAATCGAAGAAAAGCGGTATGCGGCCTACTACATGCACGGAACGGGTCATTTCCTCGGATTGGACGTGCACGATGTCGGTATGTATGAGATCGACTCAGAGCCGGTTGAGTTTAGCGAGGGGATGGTGGTTACCTGTGAACCTGGCCTTTATTTAAAAAAACGATCAGATGCCCCGACTCGATATCGCGGCATCGGTATACGCATTGAGGACGATGTCTTGATTACTCAGCAAGGACCAGAGGTCCTTACCGAGGATGTGCCCAAAGAGCGCTCAGAGATTGAAGCGTTGATGCGAGGTTAGCGGTGCAGATCGGAATTATCGGCGGCGGCCCGGTTGGTTCAATCGCGGGCTTAGCGCTCAAGGATAAAGGGCACACAGTTCGTTTATTTGATCCCTCTACCCAAAAGCCAAAGATGTCGCTTGCACTCTCTGAAACGACATTGTCGTTACTTGAAAACATTGGAGTGCACCCGACTGCCGGTCAAGATCTAGTTGAAATCCTAGTGACTGAAAAGGGCTTGCCAGGATCGATGCTGCTGAATGCTTATGAGTGCGGTCATCCTCGCTTTGGACGAGCGATATGTTCGCATGAACTCGACCATATACTCACTGAGCAAGCCGCTGGCTTGGTCGAACCTTCGGCGGTAACTCAAGTACGCGCACGCACTAATGTAGGTAATCCTCGCATCGAGCTCGAAACTGGCGAGACTTTCGAGCCTGATTTGGTGATCTTGGCGGACGGTGGTCGCAGTGGCCTCAGTGAGAATCTCGGTATGGGTGCTCAGCTCCGCTCGTTTGATCGAACGGCCCTACTGGGACGGATCACCGTTGAAACACCCGTCACCGGCCGTGCGTACGAGCGGTTTATTGGTTCAGGTCCACTGGCTCTTCTACCGATTGATCCTGACATGTATGGGTTTGTCTGGTCTTTAGCGCCGCCCGATGCTGACGCGCTCAAGCAGTCAACATCGGCGCTATTGGATGCCCTATGTTTAGCTCTACCCCCAGAGCTTGGTGGGGTAGAGCTGGTATGTGACGTGGTAAAGATTCCACTCATGGAGCGTTGGATTGATCAGCCTTATCGTCCAGGTATAGTGCTGCTTGGAAATGGTGCACAGACGATCCATCCAGTCGCTGGACAGGGACTAAATCTTGCGCTTAGAGGGGTGTCTCGACTTGTCGAGGCCTTAGAGACAGGTGATCCGGATACTGCAGTTCGTGCAGCGTTCACGTCTTGGAAACCAAATCGTGATCTAACTCGTTTGGCGTCATCGAGTTTGGAGGCGCTGTTTGACCGTGGCCTGGTGTCCCGTAAATTACTGACAAGTATCGGAATGGTGTTGGGTGACCAAAGTCCGTGGCTTAAAAGAAAAATCGGTGAGGCCGGAATGGGTATCATCTCTTGAAGGTCGTGATTATTGGTGGAGGTTCGATCGGTTTGGCAACTGCGCTTGTTTGTTATCGTGCGGGCCATGGCGTAACAATATTCGACCCAGCTGGGTTTGAGTTGAAAAGAGCCGCTCCTCAAATAGACTCTCGCGTTTGGGCGCTCGGTCCTCGATCACAAAGCCTCCTAAAAGATCTCAACGCTTGGAACGCTGATGATCGCATTTGCGCTTATCAGTCAATGCGAGTGATCGATGCACGCAGTGACGCAAGGGTTGACTTCACTGATCCGACACTCGGACATGTCGTTGAGGCAGACTGGGTTCGAAACCAGTTATTGAAGGAAGTCTCTGAACTTGATATCCAGTGTATTCAACGATCGGTACAGGCAATCACTCTTAACGGGTTATGCACAGTGGATAATGACACCACTCTTGATGCGGATTTGGTGATTTTTGCGGAGGGCCGGATCGCTTCGACGGCTGTAGCGTCGGGCTTTGAAATTGTAGACGGAGGTTATCACCAACGAGCAGTTGTCGGGACGTTGTACTGTCAGCAACCCCATCACGGCGAGGCTTTTCAGATATTTACCGAGTACGGTCCGCTAGCTCTTTTACCTCTGCCCGATTGCAGTGATCACCATCGTGTCAGCCTCGTTTGGTCATTGGCCAAACCGGTCGCAGATGACTTGCACGAGAAACCAAACGAAATATTAGCCTCACTGATTAGCCAAGCTAGTGAGTTTGAGAGGGGTCATCTGCGGTTTGTCTCGGATCCTGTATGGATACCTATATCACAGCAGTCAATGAGACGGGATGCTATGGGTTGCTTACTTGCAATTGGTGACACCTCACATGGGATTCTTCCATTGGCAGGTCTGGGAGCTAATCTTGGATTTGCCGATGTATTGGCTTTACGGGCGACATTGGAAAGGCATCCTAAAGGAGGAGGTGACCGGATCGCACGCACCGTCGCGCGCGAACGGTGTGTCGATCAGCGGATTGTCGCACTGGTGATGGGGCTTTTCTCGGATGTATTTCGATCTGATCAGCCACTTATGCAGCTGGGAAGGAGCTTCGCGTTGCGAACCGCTGATCGATATCCCATGATTCGATCATTGATTCAGGAGATGGCCGGTTAATGTTTACGGGTATTGTTCAGGGTGTTGGTGTAGTGACGGGGGTAGCTGATCGGCAAGGTATTCGACGGTTTCAGATTCGGATGCCAAAAGATTACGACAAGGGGCTGGCCTCAGGTGCTTCGATTGCTATAAACGGCTTGTGCCTCACTGTCGTTGGCTGGGATGATCGAGG
>PBZM01000047.1 GCA_002731015.1 Gammaproteobacteria bacterium | reverse complement strand
TGTTCTCAGCTTTTTTTTTGATTATCACCATAGGCGGGAACTTGATAGCTATAAGCTTTCCTGATGGGTCAGCGTCAATCTTTAATCTGATCGATTTGGTAGATCATTTCATACCCTAAACCGGACGCGTTTTAGATGTTCGTGTGCGTATTCGAGTCGTGTGCGTGCCAACTTTCCTTTCCTTGATCGACCGAGTTATAAGACTTCGAATTGAATCGTCTTAAACCACGAATGGATCCCTCCCCGAAATACACCGTAATCTTTGACTACCGACTCGCGCAGGTTAGGCTATTTATTAAGCGCGTAATAATTGGAGTTCGTGATGCAGTTACACCCTAAGCATGTGGGGCCGGTAGTTATGACTTTTATGGTGGTCTTTTTTGTTACCGGCTTTATCACTTGGTTAAACGTCGGGCTTAGCGACGATTTTGTCGCAAGATGGATTAAAGGCTGGTTGTTCGGTTGGCCGATTGCTGCAGTGGCAGTCATCACTTTGGCACCATTCGGGGAGTCAATTACCAAACTTATACTTAGAAAATTTTCCTGATATCCGTTGGTTTAACCGCCGGTAATTTCCCTGTAGCGATTCCCGGATTTAAATGTGCAATAGAGTTCAAATGGGCTGGGCCAAAAAAATCATGAAGACCATATTTTTGACTGGTGCGACAGATGGGATAGGGTTAGTTGCGGCCCAAAGCCTGGGAGCCCAGGGTCACCGACTTCTCATACACGGACGGGATCCACAGAAACTTGAGGAGGCGTCCGAGAAGATAGCAGGAACGCCCGAGACATACCTCGCAGATCTAGCAAACTTGCAAGAGGTGATGTTGATGTGTCAGGAGATTAAAAAAAATGTCAAAGGGCTGGATTCGGTTATAAATAATGCCGGCGTTTTAAAGACCGGCCGGACGCGGACCACATCGAATCGTGATATTCGTTTTGAGGTCAATACAGTTGCGCCCTATCTAATTACCCGTGAGCTCTTGCCTATAATTGATAGCGGGGGAATCGTGGTTAATCTCTCTTCAGCGGCACAGCGGCCTGTTGATTTGAAGGCGTTACGCGAGTTTAAGGACATGAGCGACATGGAGGCCTATGCCCAGAGTAAGCTCGCGATTACTGCATGGTCCCACGCCTTGGGACGAGAGTTTGCGGATGGTCCCTGCATCGTAGCGGTCAATCCGGGTTCGCTGCTTGCAACGAAGATGGTTAAGGAAGGATTTGGGATCGAGGGAAATGATATCAACATCGGGTCTGATATTTTGGTCCGGTTCGTAAATGATCCCGAATATTCGAAACGAACCGGTGGTTATTTTGACAATGATTCTGGTGGGTTTGCTCCCATGCACGAGACTGCAACCGATGATGCGTTCATAGATGAGTTGATTAAAGGTTTGGATCAGATCATCGCTGAGGCCGGTCTAAATTTTGGATGATCTGCCCCCAATACGAACGTGGATGAACAAATGAGGGTCCTCGTTGTTCTTGCAACTTTGGAAGCTCTTAACAACGTGGCATTTGCACTTGTCAAGATTGTGTCTAAATTATTGTTCTGAAGATGAACACTGTAAGGTTTCTGCATGGATAAACTAAGCTTGTTTGTCCCTGTTATTCTGATACTCGCTGGGTGTCAACAGGCAACAAAATCTGTGAGTTTGGCGGCAGAGGCATTCAGTTCAGTCCAGCTGGAAGACCAGAGCCATTTATCTGTAGTCATGGATGCCTCAGACGCCATCCACCTAGAACGCCGGGTCGGCGTCGGTTCACCAAAATATCGAGTCGATCGACTTATTGGCAGGACGCGTGCCGAAGCCATTGAAATGATCCTTGGAGACCTCGCCTCAGATTCTCGTATTTCCGGCGAGTTACCTGCTTGGTTGCACCATCCTAACATCACTTTCTTAGATAACTCCTGGCGATATTGTCATCGATTGTCGTCACAGGTTCGTATTGCTGACGTAGAGACCCGATGGATGAATAATATTCTGACCTCAGATGCACCTGCGCACGAGCGTTTAGTACTTCTCTTTAGCAACATATTTGTTAGTGACTACAAGACCTACCAATCCGCTGAGACGTATGCACAACACCATCAGATTATCAGAAAGCATTCTGTCGGTAACATGCGCGACTTTCTAGCCGCCGTTCTGCAAGACCCAGCGGTTCTCGTTTATCTCAACAATGATCTGAATACACGAGCGAACATAAACGAGAATCTGGCCAGGGAGTATCTAGAGTTGTTTACCCTTGGTGAGGGAAACTATACGGAACAAGACATCAGGAACCTCGCCTATGTATTCGCTGGAGAATCTGTAAATCCGATTTCGCAAAAATATCAGCGATTCAGATCGGCAAAATCTTCGCTAAACAGACTGGTGCTAGGGCGTGAAATCAAAAGACCTCTCGAAGCAGTGGAGCTAGTATTGCAGCAACCAGCTCACGCGCGCTTCATGGCAAAAAAGTTTTACCGTGAGTACATCAGTTTAAATGCCCCCAGTGAAGAAACGGTCGAGAAAATAGCTGCCACCTATTTTAAATCTAATTACGAGATAACAGAGCTGTTACGCGGGACACTATCGACACCAGATTTCTGGGCGGAAGAGAATCGTCTGGGTCTAATTAAAGATCCTGTCGACATCATCCTTGGTTCTTTCCGCACATTGGGTTATGACAACACATCGGAATATGACACTAGAGACTTCAGTGCTCTCTTTACGAGGATGAATTACTCATTGATTGATCCGCCAAATGTGGCTGGTTACAAGGGTGGCTTGGCCTGGGTAGATGGAGGTCTCTTCAATACGCGTAAAGAGGTATTGAGCCGTTTGTTTCTCAACGATGACTTTGACTTTGATTTTGAAAAAAAGAGGCGCCTTTTCGCGGAATTTAAGGTAGATGAACTGAAACGATTGGCAGATTACGTTGAAAAACTGAATCGGATAAAGGCACGAGCGCATCCGGAACAACTTATTGTCGAGGCGGCGGTTTTCCGTTCAGTTAGTAATGATATGAAGAAAAGACGGCACCCAAAAATGATCCTTAATCTTGTGGGAGTGCACCTCGGTGATAAAAGCTGGGACGGGATGAATATACGAATAGGAATGAATAAAAAGCGTAACTACGCCAACGTCTCGATCTTTGAGAACAGTTGCAGCCCGGCCTGTATTTCGAACTTCAATAAGGGCTATGATTCGGGCTCGCGAGGCGTCCGCGGTTTCGAGGTATCACCTTTCGAGGGGGGTGGACCCAAATCCCAGTTGAAGGAGAGGTGGGCATCGATATCGGAACAGGACCGGTTGCTCCTTCGACGGTTGTTCCAGTTGGTGCACCTACTTCCGGATTCGGTGGGTAATGGGCGCGTATTCCACCGGGGAGGGGCTGAGAACACGAGTGCTTGGATGGATTGGCTGGCAAGTCAGCGAAAAAAGGCCCCGTTTGATGATTTAAGGGACAAGAATGGGACGGTGTTGCCACCTGTCATACTCCTCAGGCAAGATCAAAAACAGGGTGGGCTTTGCGGCCACGTGCTCTCAAGTAAGGCCTATAGCTCATGGTCTAGGCCCATCGGAGGCATTCCTCAGGAGCTTTCGGCCAGGTTGAACAGAACGGACGAATGGATAACTGCGCAGCTTCCCGAGGGGTTGCTGGGATCCGGAGCCAATGCCTTGGAGAGATTGGTTTTATCAGACAGTTTTCAATTGAAGTGAGGGCTTTGGTATGGATAGAAGAGAATTCTGCTTAAACGCCTTTCTGGCATCTGCTGCACTCTCGGCACCCAGAATCTGTTGCGCCTCTGGTGATATTGATGGTCACATTATTCTGGTCGAGCTTACGGGTGCCAACGATGGTCTGAATACGGTCATACCAGTTAAAAACGATCGTTACTACTCGTTGCGTCCGGAAATCGGTATCAAAAAGTATGACGTCCTTCCTTTGGATGACGATCAGGGTCTTCATCCCTCGTTGAAGGGGATCAGATCCTTGTATGAGACCGGTGATTTGCGGATCTTTCAAAATGTTGGCTACCCGGAACAGATACAGAGCCATTTTCGTTCTATAGAGATTTGGGAACGCGGTGGCGATGGGCGAGCGAATGGGAGAAAGGGTTGGTTGGTGAAGCAACTAGCGGAACTGGGTGTTGAGCGTTTCGATGCGCCCGGCATCTATCTCGGGGGAACGGGTAACATTTTTGCTGGTGGTCAGCACTATCTTGGGCCGCACTCAATCGGCAAGATTTTATCGTCCGAGAACCAAGATGCATCAATAGATAAATCTACTGTGGCTTCAAAAAATCCGCTGCTCGCTTCGATACAGCGGTCGCAAGCGAACCATAACAGACGGGCGTCATCTATTTCATCGAAACTCCAAACCGACAAGAAGATGTTCAGAATTCGTGGGAAACAATTGGGGGGACAATTGAGGACAGTCTGCGATTTGATCAGTGCAAACGTTCAGATACCTGTTTTTAAGGTAACTCTCGGTAGTTTTGACACCCACGTTAATCAGAGAAATCAACACCGTAATTTACTTCGCGAGCTTGACGAGGCGTTAACAGACACAGTCGCAGCACTAAAACGGATCGGAGTGTGGGACAAAGTTGCGATCATGACCTACTCTGAGTTTGGTAGACGAGTCGAAGAAAATGGTGCGCGTGGAACAGACCACGGTACTGCCGCGCCGCACTTTTATCTCAGTGGTAACGTTAGAGGTGGTATCCATGGGGGTATGGCTGATCTCGAAAAACTGAAAAAGGGAGACCTGATCTTTAAGACAGACTATCGATCAGTTTTCGAGTTTGCGTTACGGCACCATCTGAAGATTGATCAGAATATTTTCTCTGGTTTTAGGAGCATTGAGACCTAGTTCATCTGTTACACACTGACCCATTGCCGTGTAATGTGACTGTGTGATCATTTTTTTACTTGCTTAGCCTCCGGCGTCTTAGGCTTCATTTTGCGGCCAAGATTTCTAAGAGCTTCTATTTTCGCTGGGTCCCCCTGATCCTCATCATGAATCTCCTTTTCCAAATCGGAGCGGTTCCACGCTGTTTGATACCGGCCAATTCGTGTAAGTTTTTCATCACTCATTTGATTTCCTCAATAAAAAAATCCCGTTTTTTTAGGAGCAGGATAAAACAAAAATCATTATTCAGCAGACATGGATATTAATGAGAACCATTTGCGTTTGCAGTTAATAAAAAATTGACATTTTAACTTGTTTATCAACACGAAAGGTCGCACTCTCCTCTGATGAGATCTGGAGGATTTCGGCAACGACCCATAGCGATTATAAGCGGTTTTAAGCCACCCAAAAAGTTTACGGGATAAATAGGCGTGACCCACGAATCTATCGAACGGATGTTCCCCCTCTGAGCTCTCCCTCAAATTATAAAAATGGAGACAGGTATGATACCTCCTAATTTTGAATATCATCGTCCTGCGACGGTCGATGAGGCTGTCGGGTTGCTGACAAGCCTCGGGTCAGAAGCAAAAATCTTGGCAGGTGGCCATAGTCTGCTTCCAATGATGAAGCTCAGGTTCGCAATGCCCGAACATTTGGTTGACATCAATCGGATACCAGAACTGAGCGGCGTCTCAGTTGTAGGTGACGACATAGTCATCGGGGCAATGACGACCGAGAACGCAGTGATTGCAGACCCAATCCTGAACGAAAAGGTCCCACTTCTCCCTGAGGCAGCTAAATTGATCGCCGACCCGCAGGTAAGAAATCGGGGGACGATAGGGGGTGATATTGCCCACGGAGATCCTGCGAACGACCATCCTGCACTAGCGCTAGCATGCGACGCAGTAATGACTGTTGTTGGGCCGGAGGGAGCTCGTCAGATTCCTGCATCAGAATTCTTTCTTGGAACATACTGGACCGCACTGAATGATGACGACATATTGACCGCCATTACGGTCAAGGCCTTTCCAAACGGAGCAGGGTTTTCTTATAGAAAGCTCAAGCGCAAGACAGGTGATTGGGCCACAGCCGCATGTGCAGTCGTTGTCGCACTATCAGGTGGCAGTGTTTCCCACATCCGGATCACGCTAACCAATCTAGGACCGACGGCGATTCGTGCGCATGACGCGGAGGCGGTCCTTTCGGGTCAGACCGTGACCGATGAGTTAATAAAACAGGCGGCTGAGAAAGCTATGGCCATTTGCGACCCTGCCGAGGATCTTCGGGGTGATGTTGAATACAAAACAGCGATGGCAGGACAAATGGTCCAGCGCGCTATCGCGGAAGCGCTCTCTAGAGCAAATTAATTTAATAAGGATGTGAATAATGGCAAAGCAAATAGTGAAGATGACACTCAACGGTCAGCAGATCGAGCAGTTGGTAGACAGCCGGACTCTGCTGGTCCATTTTTTGAGAGAACAAATGAATCTGACGGGCGCACACATTGGTTGTGAGACCAGTCAGTGCGGGGCTTGCACGATCGATATTGATGGCGAAAGCGTCAAAGCATGCACACACCTCGCGGTCCAATGTGATGGGTCCGACGTAAAGACGGTAGAGGGATTGGCAGAAAATGGTGTCCTACACCCAGTGCAGGAGGCATTTTATGAGGAACACGGGCTACAATGCGGCTACTGCACGCCCGGAATGCTAATGCGGTCGTATCGATTCCTTCAGGAAAATCCGAACCCAACTGAAGATGAAATTCGTACGGGGATTAGTGGCAATCTTTGTCGTTGCACCGGGTACCAGAATATTATAAAGGCCGTGCAATCTGCGGCAACAAAATTGCAGGATAACGAGACGGCCTCGGCCTGATCGGGAGGACGATATGAACGCACCAGTAAAGACACCTGAAGAGCGACAGGCCGAACTACAAGGGATGGGCGACTCGCGGCTTCGTAAAGAAGACGCGCGTTTTATACAAGGAAAAGGCCAGTACTGTGACGACATCAAATTGCCTGGCATGTTGCACATGGATATTGTCCGGTCACCGATAGCCCATGGTCGAATCAAAAATATAAAAAAAGACGACGCTCTAGCGATTCCGGGCGTGCACGCTGTACTTACGGCCGATGACTTGAAACCCCTCAATCTCCATTGGATGCCAACTTTAGCTGGCGACGTTGCAGCAGTTTTGGCCGACGAAAAGGTTCATTTCCAAATGCAGGAAGTGGCGATAGTGATCGCTGATGACCGATATATCGCAGCCGATGCTGTAGAGGCTGTAGAAGTTGAATATGAAGAACTGCCTGTGGTGATGGACCCGTACGCTGCGCTCGAGGCCGATGCGCCCGTTCTACGTGAGGATCTTGCCGGCAAGAATGAGGGCGCCCATGGTCCGCGGGAGCATCATAATCACATCTTTACCTGGGAGGCTGGGGACAAGGCAGCCGCAGACGATGTATTCGCATCGGCGCCTGTGACAGTCTCACAACACATGCTTTATCCGCGAGTGCATCCATGTCCACTTGAGACCTGTGGTTGTGTGGCGAGCTTCGATCCAATTAAGGGCGAGTTAACTACCTGGATGACCTCCCAGGCACCGCACGTGGTCAGAACTGTTGTCTCTATGCTGAGTGGTGTCCCCGAGTCCAAGGTTCGTATTATCAGTCCGGATATTGGTGGGGGCTTCGGAAATAAGGTTGGTGTCTATCCGGGATATGTGTGTGCGATCGTTTCCTCAATCGTTTTAGGGAAGCCAGTGAAATGGTCCGAAGACAGGATTGAAAATATTTCCAGCACTGCATTCGCTCGTGACTATCATATGGATGGTCACCTCGCAGCAACAGAGGATGGAAAAATTCTGGGTTTAAAGGTTGACGTTGTCGCAGATCACGGCGCATTTGACGCGTGTGCAGACCCAACAAAATTCCCTGCAGGTCTCTTCCACATTTGCTCAGGTAGTTATGATATCTCGGCCGCTCACTGTAGTGTGAAGGGCGTGTATACCAATAAGGCGCCCGGTGGAGTGGCCTATCGTTGTTCTTTCCGTGTGACCGAGGCCGTCTACCTGATCGAGCGAATGGTCGATGTGCTGGCACAGAAACTTGACATCGATAAAGCGGAGATTCGGCGGAAAAACCTTATCCGCAAGGATCAGTTCCCGTACACCAGTCCGTTTGGGTTCGAGTATGATTCAGGCGACTACCACACAGCTCTTGAGAAGGTTCTAGATGCGGTGGATTACAAAGCCTTGAGAGCAGAGCAACAAGAAAAAAGAAATGATCCAGATAGTCCCACGCTAATGGGAATCGGGCTTGTGACCTTTACTGAGGTGGTTGGCGCTGGTCCAACGAAGATGTGCGATATCCTTGGGGTAGGAATGTTTGATTCCTGTGAAATCAGAATACATCCGACCGGCAGCGCGATCGCGCGTATGGGCACCATCACACAGGGCCAGGGCCACCAAACAACCTACGCGCAGATCATTGCGAGTGAGTTGGGTATTCCTAGCGAGGTGATCCAGGTTGAGGAAGGTGATACATCTACCGCGCCCTACGGGTTAGGTACCTATGGATCTCGGTCGACGCCTGTAGCTGGTGCTGCCATCGCGATGGCTGCGCGAAAGATCCATGCTAAGGCCAAGAAAATAGCGGCGCACCTTCTCGAGGTATCCGAATCTGATCTGGATTGGGAGATCGATCGGTTTAAAGTTCGTGGTAATGAAGACCAATTTAAAACGATGGCAGACATCGCTTTTGCGGCTTACCAGCAGCCGCCAGAAGGTTTAGAGCCCGGTCTTGAAGCGGTTCATTATTACGATCCACCGAACTTTACCTACCCTTTTGGAATCTACTTCTGCGTTGTGGATATCGACAAGGGGACAGGAGAGTCATCCATCCGTCGCTTCTATGCGTTGGACGATTGCGGCACCCGCATCAATCCGATGATTATTGATGGGCAGATTCATGGCGGGCTGACAGAGGGATTCGCTGTCGCGATGGGACAGCAGATGCCATTTGACGAGCAAGGAAATTTGTTAGGTAATACTCTGATGGATTATTTCCTGCCGACTGCGGTTGAAACTCCGGCATGGGAAACGGATTACACGGTAACTCCGTCCCCTCACCACCCGATCGGGGCAAAAGGTGTGGCTGAGTCTCCGCATGTGGGATCAATACCGACCTTCACCTCGGCTGTTGTTGATGCCTTCGCGCACCTGGGTGTAACGCATATCGATATGCCGCACACGTCATACCGCATATGGAAGAAGCTTAAGGAAGAGGGCGTTCAATTATAGGAGATAGGAGTGGAAGTTAAACTCGATAAGCGGTACGAGTTGGGTGTTTCTTCGACCAAGGCGTGGGCTGTTCTTTCAAATCTTGAAGAGATCGCTGCGTGTATGCCGGGAGCTAGTCTGGGCGAGCGCTTGGGCGACAATGCGTATAAAGGGTCGGTAAAAGTCAAAGTCGGACCAGCGACCGCCCAGTTTGGTGGAGAGGTCGAAATTCTGGCAATGGATGAGGCGGCGCGGTCGATGACCTTGAAGGGTAAAGGCGCTGATAGAGGCGGATCGTCGGCGTCAATGGAGCTTGAAGCTGTTATTGAGGAGCACGGCCATGAGGATTCCGTTCTTTTAGGGAACGCGTCTGTAATAGTCAACGGCAAGTTCGCTCAATTTGGAGGGCGGATGATGGTGCAGGTATCAGACGTTATCCTGAAGCAGTTTGTCGACAACTTCATCGCAAAGGCTCGTGCGCTAGAAGGTCCTGATACTTCGGCTGACTCACCGGCGGCACCACAGATTAACGAGGCTTCTAACGAACTTAATGGTCTCGCTATATTCTGGGCGTTAATAAAGAGCTGGCTTCGTGGCTTTTTTGGTAAAAAATCGGTCGAATAGCGCTTGCTGTGATGGATTCTTTGCAATCATCTCTCAGAGATATTCGGAGCGACTTATTCCACTCTGGTTATCTTTGTGATGAACAGCTCGCGGGATCGGTATACCTAGCACTGAAATTGCAGCGGCCCTTGTTAATCGAAGGAGACGCCGGGGTCGGAAAGACAGAGCTAGCGCACGCTTTGTCAAAGATCACTCGGCGTGAGTTGATTCGTCTCCAATGTTTCGAGGGTCTTGATCATCACGATGCTGTGTATGAATGGAATTATGGCCGTCAGCTCACCGAGATCCGCATAGCAGAGTCCCAATCCCGGTCTGTCGAATCAGCAACAATTTACTCAGATGAATTTTTGATCAAGAAGCCTATACTCAAAGCCCTTCAGGATGATACCGGTGCGGTTTTACTTGTAGACGAGATTGATCGCTCCGATGAGGCATTCGAGGCCTATCTTCTAGAGGCTTTGTCAGAATATCAGGTCTCTATCCCCGAACTCGGAACGGTGTGCTCGTTCGTAACACCCGTGGTTGTTTTGACTAGTAACGGCACACGTGAGTTATCAGATGCGTTGAGACGAAGATGCCTTTACCACTATCTTGATTATCCCGACGTTATCCGAGAGACGGAGATTTTGAGGCTTAAGGTACCTGAGGCTGATTTGAACCTGGTCAGTCAGGCGGCGCATTTTGTTGCCATGCTTCGGAAAGAAGACCTGGAGAAGAAACCTGGTATCGCGGAGACCATTGACTGGCTGAGGGCCTTGACGCTGTTTGGTCTGAAAGGTCTCCCCGACGATGTTGAGTTAATCAAGCAAACATTGAGTTGTTTGATCAAGACCACGAGAGATAGAAGTGATGTCAGTGACGATTTGGTCCGAAGAATTATTGGCTGACGTTAGACTACCCACAGAGCGTATAGTCGGATTTTGTGACCACTTGCGCGACCATGGAATCCGAACTACGGTTCAAGACGTGACGCTTTTAATTGAGGTATTGGGATTTTGTGATGGTGCGCTGACGAGTCGGCGGGTTGAGCAACTCTGGAGACCGATAATTTGCCAGTCACTAAAGGAATGGAAGCTCTGGCCCTCCCTATTCAAAGCGTTCTGGTTTCCACAATCGTTGAAAGGTTCGGTCAAAGTCACCGGCAGTACCCGTGGGTCAATTACGTTGCAGCAGGTGGTTGAGAAATCGAGATCGATGGGCGAGACAAAACCAGGCGGTGTACCGCAGGTTGGGGATAATCCTGCAACCTGTGATCAGGAATATCCGTTCAACAAGAAACAAAAAGCCTCTGGAGGCGCCAGCGCAGCCGACCCTAGGACGGAGGATGCTGATTCATATTGGATGCCGGCCGACCTCGCCGTTTTGGAGCGACTTGCAAGAGTGGTCAAGAGTCAATTGCTGAACGTACCGACCCGACGTTGGAATATTTCTGATCGGGGGCGATTTTTGAATCTTCGGAAGACTTCTCAGAGTATGATGAGGCTAGGCGGTGATGGGGCGATACCAGCGTGGCAAAAGCGGAGGAGAGAGACACCGAAAATTGTGATGGCAATCGATGTTTCTCGTTCAATGGAAACCTATGCAGAACTCTATCTTCGTTTGGCGCGAGCATTCTCTCGTTGGCTACCGATTCAAGTGTTCGTGTTTCATGTCCGGTTCGCTGAAGTGACCGATCTCTTGGTAAAAGATAACCCCAAAATGCACAGTAAGATAAATACTGTGACGGCTGGGTTCCAGGGAGGTACAAGAATTGCGTCTAACCTTAAAAGAATCTGTTTTGACGCGGACGGGGTTAGTTTGAACAGAAGGACGCGGCTCTGGGTATTTTCAGATGGCTACGATACAGACGATCCTGAGGCCCTGCGCGATGTATTTAAAAGGGTAAGGGGAAAGGGAGCGACCATCGACTGGTTCTATCCGAACAAAACGGTTGCTGGGATGAGTCGTTGTATCCAGTTGGTTAGACCCCTAGTAAACACATGGTATAGCGCGGCAAATCTTATGGAAATCCAGCATTCCGCGCGTTTCCTTAAGTGAATGGAGCGATAAGACATGAACGCACCAAAAATTACAAGTTGGCTGGACGCCCTAAATGCATTCGAGTTGGCGAACAAGCCTCACGTGATAGCGACTGTGATTCGTGCTGAATCGCCTTCTTCAGCGAAACCTGGCGATAAGGCCGTAATCACACCCGAAGGTGATATTTTTGGATGGATAGGTGGTGGATGTGCGCAGCCTGTTGTAACGAAGGCCGTAGCTGATGTCTTAACCGATGGGAACCCGCTGATCGTGCGGATCTCGCCGTCGACAGGAGACACCGTTACAGGGAACGGCGTGCGTGAAGTTCGCATGGCATGTCACTCTGGAGGAAGTATTGAGCTCTTGCTAGAGCCAAGAATGCGTCGTCGGACTGCATTGTTGGTGGGTGAGACTCCCGTGGCTGACAAATTGGAAATTGTTGCTCCCATTCTTTCTATACCGCTGGTCCGTTTTGGGGATGGGTCTGACCCGAATGGATCTTTTGAGATTGCGATAGTTGCTACCCAGGGAAAAAAAGATAAAGCTGGTCTAAAGAAGGCGCTTCAGTATGCGGTTGGTAGGATCTACTTCATAGCTAGTGGCAAGAAAGCTGAAATACTAAAAAAGCAACTCACCGATGACGGTCTATCAGAGTCCGATGTGGACCGCATCTGTGCGCCCGCCGGTCTCGAAATTCACGCTGAGACCGCTGATGAGATCGCTGTGTCGATCCTTGCCGGCATCATGAAGGATAACCGCGAAAAGTTAAGAGAGCTGGCCCGAACAACAACAGGGCAGGTGGCCTGATGGGTTGTATTTTAAAAGGCGGGGGCGGTCTTTATAACCGCCTCACGGTCGGTGCGGTCGTTCTCGCGGCTGGTCAAGGCTCTAGGTTAGGTTATCTTCCTAAATCACTGATCGAAGTCGGGAATATCCCTCTGATTCGTCGCCAATTAATCGCGTTGTCCGGTGCGGGGATTGATCAGGTAGTCGTTGTTCTTGGTCATTACGGTGATCAGATTCGTCCTGTGATTGAAGAGTTTCCTATAACCATTGTAGATCTTCCTGAGGAATCGTGGTCCTCGCAAAGCAACTCTGTCAGAGAGGGCGTGAACGCTTTGCATGGAAAATTAGATGCGGTGCTGGTAGTACCGAGTGATATGCCTTTGCTTGGTGGTCAGGACTACATAGATCTGATTGGTGCCTTCAAGACACGTGGGGAAGGGATTTCCATGGTTCGACCGGTTGTGTGCCAGCAACCCGGTAATCCAGTCGTGTTTGATTACTCAATCGTTGACCTTAGTAATGAATTAAATGACCCGATGTGTAGGAGTTGGTGGGAACAGCACCCGAGGGAGTGCCTTTCCTGGCATACAGATAACAGCCGTTACATCGTGGATCTCGATACAGCTGAAGACGTAGCAGAAGTACAGAAGCGTCTCGGGAAACGCTTACGGATGCCGAGCAACAAAGAGGCCCCTAGTGGAGTCGCTTGAGGTCTGGCCAACCTATATAGGCACTCATAATTACGAGATGGCTTCAAACGTAAACCCTCTGTTTAGAAAAATTTTTCACACGATGCGGGCGACAGATAATGATAACTGCCAACATACTCCTTTCTATGCTAGCCGAGACGATCTTCTGAATCGTGTGAAACTTAATGAGTGGAGGGACTTCTTAAATTTTGCTGTGGCAGCCGTCAGAGATACCGCCAAGCTTGCGAATGTTGGGGTATGGCCAACAGGGTCGGTTGATTTACAAATTGAAATTAAGGGTATTTGGTTTCAAATTTCAAATGGTGGTGTACACCATGATATCCATACACATGGAAATTGTTCGTGGTCTGCGGTCTATATAGTAGACGTCGATGAGCACGAAAAACGGATAGCGAATTCTAGCTACGGAATCATGAATGGGGTGACTAGATTCTACAGTCCTCTGTTTGAAAGACTCGGTGGTGCTTATTCTGACTTTGGAAACGCTTATCTACAGAATGCTACCGCAGATTTCGATCCAATACCCGGTCGTTTGACCGTGTTCCCGTCCTGGTTACCTCATCAAGCGATGCCTTATCAGGGCGAGCGCGATCGGGTCATCATTTCATTTAATGCAGGAGTGGGCCGAATCGGTCAGAGCGACGCGATCTCTGGGTTTACGCCGTCGTGACCATTGGGTCTATGAGCTTCCGCGACAGAGACCTGCTAGAAACCGCGAATGGCTGGGCGGACAGTGCTGTTGATTTTGCGACTGCAACTGTTTTATCGACCTGGGGTTCAGCGCCGAGGGATGTTGGCTCATTCATGATTATTAACCGGTCCGGTGAATTTTATGGTTCTGTGTCAGGAGGCTGCGTGGAAAATGCTGTTGTGGTTGCCGCTCAGCATTCGATTGAAACCAAATGCTCGAGTCTAATTGAGTTTGGCGTTTCAGACGAGGATGTAATTGGGATAGGGTTGGCGTGCGGCGGGCAAATACAAATTTTGATCGAACCCTCTACTTCCGACCAAGGACACTGGGTACCGCAAGCATTTACTAGAATGGAGAAACGAGAACGATCAACGCTTATTCGGACGTTCAACCTAAGTGGCAAGAATATCAATTCTGTAGCGTACGCAAGTTGGTTGCCCGTAGGCGATCCGGGCCTTGGTACAATAACCGGGTTCGATAAGTCAGGGGGGGCGTTCTTACAAACATTCAGTGCACACAAACGGGTAGTCATCATTGGAGGGGTGCATATAGCTCAGGCATTGGTCGAGAGTTTGAACTCACTAGATTTTGAGACGATCATTGTAGATCCCAGAACTTTGTGGGCTAACCCCGAGCGCTTTCCCAATACAAAAGTTATAAATGCTTGGCCCGAGGATGCGCTATCCGAAATTGGCATCGACAAAGATACTGCGATCGTGGCACTGACGCATGATCCTAAGTTCGATGACAAAGCAATTTCCATAAGCCTCAGATCGAATGCATTTTATGTTGGTGCGTTAGGCGGTTCGAAATCCGCTGCCGCCCGCAGAGAGAGGTTAATTGCGGAAGGTCTCACTAGCGCAGAGCTTGATAAGCTAAGAACACCGATTGGACTCTCTATCGGCGCAAAGGGGCCCGCCGAGATCGCCGTTTCCGTGGTGGCACAATTAATTCAGATTTCTCGGGGTGAGAAATGAAATTAATGCGGTTGCGTGTCGACGAGGCGCTAGGGTTGCAGCTGGCGCATTCAAATCTCGGTGCCCGCGGTCGCATCGGAAAGGCAACAATCCTTGAGGAGTCACATATAACTTCGTTGGTTGATGCTGGTGTGGTCGAGGTTGAGGTTGTAGTCCCTGGTCCGCACGAGATTCCAGAGGATCTGGTTTCAGAAAGATTGGTTAAATCACTGTCCTGGACCGGATGCGTTTTTAAAAGAGCAAACGGTGGTCGATACAATGTTTATGCCTCGCACTCAGGTTTCGTGGACTTTGTGCGCGTTGATATTGATGCGTTGAATGCCCTGTCAGAGGAAATAACCCTCGCTACTTGTCTTCCAGCCACGTCCGTAATGGAGGGTGATCAGATTGCGACATTGAAAATTATCCCGTTCTATGTTTCCGAATCGTTGGTTTCTGTTGTTGAACTGGTGCTCCAGAAGATTAATTTAACGGTCAGGCCATGGCGGTCGGATTTGAAAATAGGACTTATCCAAACCTCGAACGATACGATCACGTCAAAAATCCAGAAAAAAGCTTTTGCGGTTCAGGAGTCTCGGTTGAGGGCTTACGGAATTAATGAGCTTCTTGATTATCGGTCCGCCCATGATCTGCTTGGGCTTGAGAGTTGCATTTCTGCGGCAATAACAGACGCGCTTGATGTACTGATGATCCTTGGGGCGTCCGCAATATGTGATCGCGATGACGTGATCCCAACTGCCATAGAGAAAGCGGGGGGTACAGTTATTTATTTCGGTATGCCGGTAGATCCGGGCAATTTACTACTTCTTGGGGAGGTTGGTCGAATAAAAGTGATAGGGCTACCGGGATGTTCTCGGTCACCCGCAATGAATGGTTTAGATCTGGTTCTCGACCGCTTAATGGCGGGGCTCGCTGTCACCGCTAGAGACATCCAGTCGATGGGTGTAGGTGGACTCTTAACGGGTAAAAATTCTCGCATGGCTTCGAGCTTCGTTGGAAAGCAGAGTTTGACTGAAAGTGCTTAGTCGACTGTCTCAGTTGATCCGGGGTTATCCAATGCATGACAAAGCGTGTGCCAAGCCAAGGTGATACATTTTATTCTTGCTGGGTTGACTCGAATCGCAGTCAAAGGGGTTACCTTACTCCAAGCCGATGAAAGTTGGTCTGGAAGCGTTGGAGGACACTGCTCTGTTAATGTTTCGCGTAGATGTTTTGCCAGTAGCCCGGCGTCGGCTGAGGTCATTCCCAGACAAGTTTCTGTGACTATCGATGCAGACGCCCGTGAGATTGGGCATCCGCGTGCTCTGAAGGCAATGTCGTTTATAACGTCAGAATTTTGGTCCACATCAATCTCAAGTGATACCTCATCACCACAAAGAGGATTCTTGCCGGTACATTTACAGGTGTACCGCGCAAGCTGCCTTTGATTCCTGGGCCGGTTCGCGTGATCGGTGATCAGTTCTTTTAAAAATTCTGTGTCCACCAATTTGAGTTTCCAAAATGACTTTCTACCAGAGGTAGTTGTGACGTTTTGGTACATATCAACTTTTCGATCAACCAATTTTGTCTAACCACTGACTTCCCCCGATTTCAGTGAACAGCGTTATTTTATCGAACAACATAATAAGGTTGCGATATGGTATTGCGAACCAGAGAGATAAATCTTCTGCTACTCATATGTTTATAGAATCATGCTAACCTCTCCGTAGCCAAAGGAGTTCATTTGTGAGCGAGATAGGGACCCCCTTTTCGTCAACCGCGAAACGAGCAGTCTTGTGTGGCTCCGGCGAACTTGGGAAAGAGGTCGTGATTGAGTTACAGCGACTCGGTATTGAAGTAATCGCGCTCGATTCCTATGCAAATGCGCCCGCCATGCAAGTGGCGGATCGTAGCCATGTTTTGAATATGCTTGATCCCCACGCTCTTCGCGCCGTCATCGAGGCCGAGAGCCCACATTTGATTATTCCTGAGATTGAGGCGATTGCTACTGATGCCTTGGTTGAACTGGAAGAGAAGGGTTTTCGAGTAATTCCGACTGCGCGCGCGACCAAGCTAACGATGAATCGAAAGGGGATACGTGAACTAGCGTCCAAAGATCTGGGACTGACGACATCCAAATATTCGTTTGCCGAAACCTATCAAGCCTATCTGGACGTGGTTGATGCGGTTGGGTTCCCCTGTGTTGTGAAACCGGTTATGAGTAGTTCGGGCAAAGGTCAGACAGTCGTTCGTCACCAAGCAGAAGTTGGTTCGGCCTGGGAGCAGGCCCAAAGGGGGGGGCGAACCAGGGGTGTTGGTGAGGTAATCGTCGAGGAGCTCATCGACTTTGATTATGAAATCACGCTGCTGACGGTTCGTCATAGGGATGGTGTGTCGTTTTGCGAACCTATCGGGCACGTACAAGAATCTGGCGACTACCAGCAGAGCTGGCAGCCGCACCCCATGCCCAAACCGGTGCTTGAAGCGGCTCAGCACATCGCTAATAGAGTAACCACCGCTCTATGTGGAGCTCATGGCCGCGGTATTTTCGGCGTAGAGTTATTCGTAAAGGGTGAAAATGTTTTCTTTAATGAGATATCTCCGCGCCCACATGATACTGGGCTGGTGACCCTGATCTCACAGGACTTATCTGAGTTCGCTTTGCACGTCCGGGCAATCCTTGAGCTCCCAATACCCAACATTAACCAGTATGGTCCTAGTGCCTCCGCTGTCATCTTGCCCAGAGGTGATTCAAGCCAACTAGAGTTTTCCGACTTAGAAAAGGCGCTTGCCGAGCCTGACACTAAGATTTGTTTATTTGGTAAACCTGTGATTAAAGGGAAGCGTCGCATGGGTGTTGGCTTAGCCCGTGGGTCGAGTATTGAGGAGGCGCTCCAGAAAGCACAAGCGGTTGCCAATACGGTGAAGGTAAAATTTTAGTAGTTTGTTGCAATTGGTCTCTTAAATTAATTCCTTAGTTCGTATCGATAGCTTCAGGCGTTTCGCTAATTCTGCAGGCAACGGAAGGCTTGTCCCGGTGCGTCACGTAGAACATTAAAAAGGGATCCTTAAGGGGAGACATATCTGAGCCACAGGGCATAGCTCTGTGTATTTGAATGTCGGACTCAGAGAGTTTATATCCTTGGTGATAGCAGCTGCCATGGCCTTCATCATAAATCTTGGCTGATGTCAGTCTTTTGTAGCTATGGGGATTTTCGGTCCAGATCTCTAATGTAATGGGCGCGTACATCGGTTCAATTACACTGACTTTTAATCGGTATGTCGAATCTTCGGCTACGCATTTGTCGAATCTGGTCGCTGACGCATTTTCACAGATTATGAAACCTGTCGGTGAGAGGCCGCAGAAATCACCCCAATAGGTTGAACCTATAAGCCTTGAAGGATCAACTGTATCTAATTTGAGATACACATAGATACCAACTGAACCCGCCGCTAATACGACCAAAGTAACCAAAACTTTGATAACTGTCTTCATGCGTTATTACCGATAAAAAAATGCTTAACGCCCTGTTCAGATGAATATTAAGGGCGTTAGGTACTGTGTCCACCTAATTCATATCGGATCAGGTGATAATTGCTTAAATTGTTAAACTAGGTTCCAACATCCTCTTTTTTGTCGATCAGTTAAATATGCTGAGCATGAGTATTGTTACGGATTATCCTAGACAGCAGATTTAGATTACGACTTCTCGGAAAAATTCTCGTGCGTTAATCAACGCGAAAACTATACGCGCATCGCCTCATCTCCCGACTTCCGCCATTAAAGGTTGATAGCTCTTTAAAAAACTGATTAGTTAATATCTCTTATCGCTTTTTAGAAAAATAGCGAGAAACTAAAGGTCTCGGGGCCGTATGACTCGCCGCAAATAAAAAAGTCCCCGGATGACCAGGGACAAGAGCCAGAGGGATTGGCTCAACGGAGTGTCTTGTCAGGGCAATTGTAGATTGATTACCAGCGCGCTGGTTATCAAACAAATTCCAAATATGATGCAGCTAAGTTCGTCAGTCATTAGAAGTGCTTCCTTTAATCTCAGTGGCCAGTATCCAGGAAAAAAATGGATTGATAATGGAGGAACAGAGGTTTCTTGATGGAAAAGGCACTTGTTTATTGCATAAATGATTCCAAATTAAAGAAAACATCAAGGGGCAAATTGTGGATCTAGATAGACAACAGATTGAAGATGACATCGCGCAACTTCTCGGCGACATGAAGAGTTTGATGCTCGCGACAGTCCATGAGGATGAAACACCACTCGCTTCATATACCCCATTCGCGACTGCCGATGACGATTCCGGATTATGGATCCTAGTCAGTGATCTGGCAGGCCATGCGCAAAACCTTTCAAGATCTGGTTTGTGCTCATGCCTCTTGATTAGAGATGAGCAAGATTCGGCACAAGTTTACGTCAGGGAGCGGTTGCAGTATGAAATGAATTGTGTTGAGTATCCCCGAGATCATCCCGACTGGGAAAAAGGTATTGGGGTGCTACGCGATCGCCAGGGTGCATTAGTGGAGACGCTGACGAGTCTCGCAGATTTTCGGTTATTTCTATTAGCGCCTCAGTCCGGGCGGTATGTTGTTGGGTTCGGAAAGGCCTATGAACTGAAAGTAACCTCACTTCGTTCGATTGATTACCATTTACAAGGGCCCACGGGTCCTAAAAAATAAGGGTTAATCCCCTCGCGAAAGTGTTGCTAACGTAGGATCTTCCGCTGTGTCTCATACCCTGGTTTCTGTTAATTGGTTAAAAGATCATTTGTACGATGCAAATATCATCTTGCTAGACGCCTCCTATCATCTTCCGACAGCCAAGCGCGATCCTGACACTGAATTTGTCCAGCAGCACATCCCCGGAGCGGTGCGGTTTGATATTGAAGAGATCTCCGACCAAGGGTCGGATCTGCCACATATGCTGCCAAATACTGAAGATTTCGATTTAGCCATGCAAAACGTGGGTATGGGTAGTGGAATGCAAGTCGTTATTTACGACAGCATTGGTTTTTTTTCAGCGGCTCGGGCTTGGTGGATGTTCAGATACTTCGGTCATTACGAGGTAGCTGTTTTGGACGGGGGTTTACCGGCTTGGATAGCGGCCGGATATACCACCGAGTCGGGCCGTGGAAAAGTTCAACCGCCTCTGTATCCATTTAAATCTAAACAGCCACCAGATTGGACAACTACTGCAGAACATTTGCTCGAGAATATCACCTCGAATGAATACTTGGTGATAGATGCTCGAGCGAATTCAAGGTTCCGGGGTGATGTTGCTGAGCCGCGGCGTGGCTTGCGCTCGGGTCACATTCCTGGGAGTGTTAATGTGCCATTTAATGACCTGATAGATGACGAATCGGGCCTGTTTAAATCAGCAGATAAAGTTCGTGAGCGATTTAGTCGAGAAGGAGTTGGTCGAGCACCCGTGGTAGTTAGTTGCGGCTCTGGTGTGACCGCTTGCGTGCTCGCACTAGGATTAGAAATTGCTGGACTAGCCGAGCCAAAACTTTATGACGGATCATGGTCTGAGTGGGGAGGTCGCGGCGATCTTCCTATCGAGACCGGATAATATTGTGAGCTCAGTTGTGCAGATGGCCACAGATATTATTACTTTTGAGAAAAACCTTCGGTTTAGTGATTATTGAGCGATTAAAGGTGGGACGCAAGATTGGTGGCTTTCACTGCTAATCCTACGAGCGCTAAGCTGATCAGCATGCAGGTTACGCGGGTTATCACATTTTCTGAAAACAGGTGAAATAATCGCAGGCCAATGGGAATTGCGATGATAGTGCCGATAAGTAATGAAATTACGAGTTGGTAATCCACCAGACCTTGAGATCCAAGGGTTAGGGATACGGTAAGGGACAAAATTAAACCGATCGGTATCGATGTCGCGACAGCGGTTTTAATCGTCAAACCGCCTTTCGTCGCTAATGCTGGGACAACTAAAACACCACCTCCAACGCCGGTAAGCCCCATCAATATCCCGGTTGAGCCACTCATTGAAGACAGTGGCCATTTAGCTAGGGTAACTTTGATGCTGTCACTCAACATCGCCGCGAGCGCTAGGCACCCTGCTAGTAATATACCGATAATTAAACAAAGCTGTAGCGAGATATCGGGCTCACTTTCTGACAGGTAAGCAAGAGATGCTGCATTTACTAAGGTGACTGGCAAACAAATTCGGAGAAATAAATAGACTAGTCTCCAGTTGACATTACCTTGCTGCGAGTGTCCAAGTGTCATCAACATCTTTGAGATAAATGCAAACATACTGCCGGATGCAATCGCTACAATCGGATCAGTATTGAACAGAGTGATCAGTACCGGAATAACTAAAAGTCCAGCACCTACTCCAGACCATAAAATAAGAAGGGAAAAAAAGAAACTGGCCGCACTAGCATAGAAGTCGATAAATTCCATGATCATTCTTTTTTGTTGGGTCGACGAATCATGATCTATGTACAACTAAAATTTGTTGCGGCGGGATTTTTACAGTTAACCAGCAATTCATCGCAAGATTATGCTAACCCTCTCAAAAAAATATAAAAACCAAGAATAAAAAGACCGCTGAGGATCAGTTTCCTAAAGAACTCACGATCGACATATCTAACGACTCTGTCACCAAACCACATTCCAATGATGCCGAAAATAGCACAGATAGCGCCCAGTTGTGCTCGCTCCACAGTGAGGATACCGAACAGGCCAAAAAAAATTGAGAAGCAGAGGCCTGATACTATAAGTAATAATCCAAGAGCGGCTAGTATCTCCCGACGATCGATATTTGGACCTAAGAGATACATGATAAAGAATGGACCATTCACGGTGGTCATCGTGCCTATCGCTCCAGCGAACAGCCCCACTCCTAGACCCACTTGCTTCTCTTTTTTTTGCGGAACTTTCATGCTCGGATTGTAGAGAGTGACAACCACAAAGCACATGACGAATACACCAAGAATTAATTCAATGATTTGGATAGTCATCGCGTCCAAGAGGTAGGCCCCGACTAAACTCCCTATAAGAATTCCGATCACTACTGTTTTATATCGATCAAGTGTTGAACAGATTAACCCACCTCGGGTGAACTGCACGAAATTAGAAATTGGCAGGACCACGGCGTTTAATGCCAGTACCACCTCAAGCGGAGCAAATAGCGGAACTATCGAGACCGTGACGAATGGAAGTCCGAAACCTAGCGCCCCTTTGCAAATACCGCCAATAACAAATACGCACGGTATTAAAAGCAGTTGAAGCCACGTAAGGCCAAGAAGTTGTGCAAAGGTATCAAGCATCTATTACCCACGTATCAAAAACTTTGAGTGTTTTTCGCGGTAGCGTTTTCGGCAGCCTTTGGGGTTCGAATGTTTAGATAAACGGGCCTGAATGAATAGTAGTTTATCATTTGATGATAGTGGCTGATGGCGGGAAGGCCCGTAGGTTCCGGATAACCAAGACCGGTCGCGGTGTTTATTTTGGAAATTTGTCATTGATTCAGTCAAGTGCAACACCTTATTTCCACTAATGCGTGAGAATCCGCATTAACTATTGTCACCCAATGACTCGTTGTAAACTACAACATTTATTTAACTCTTAAATAATCGAAATGGACGCGGTCCACGGAATATGATCAACCACAAAGAGACCGAGGCGGTGAAAACGTAAAATAGCAATGTCCACCCTGGGATGGATAGGTTGAGAAATATCCATTGTACTTCGGCGCAATGTCCCGATCCGAAAAACATTGCTTTGAGGCTATCGGAAATCGGGAAACGCTCGAGAACGAAGAAAATGTCAGGCCCACACGCCGGCAACTGATCCTCTGGAAGAGATTGCAGCCAAAGCTGTCGAGACGCCAGCCAGATACCCAGACCTGAGCAACCAAAAGAGAGCAGGCCAAAGATCAGGCGTGATCCATAGAACGGCAGTAGATACAGCAGACACGCTATACCTATCAGGCCAAACATGACTCGCTGAGCGAGGCACAACGCGCACGGGATCAATCCTGAAACGAACTCTAAGTAGAATGCGACGGACAGCAACACTGCGCAGGTCAATGCAGTAATGAGCGCTATGCGAGAACTGTGTGCAGACATTCAGCCTCCTCGTTGTCTTCTGAGTCTAGCGCATCCGTATTAGCAAAGTCATGAATTCACTAAGCGAACTGATGGTGGTCCAGTGAACACTCACTCTCAGATCTGTCTCATTTTGATCAGCATGAAATGCTGGTTGAGTTCTGATGGATTCAACGACCTTATCCAAAGGAGCTACGAGCATACATAACTGGGGAGAGTGGTCTAACCCTGGGATTGCTATGCGTCCCCAATGATAGGGATAAGCTA
>PBZM01000046.1 GCA_002731015.1 Gammaproteobacteria bacterium | reverse complement strand
TGGGCGCCCTACCTTTGGATCTGAATATCGGGCAGGAAACTGATAGCGGTAAACCCTCTGTCATAAGTGATCCGGATAGTTCTGTGGCGAAAATGTATCGAGATATTGCGCGGAGGACAGGAGCTAGACTAGCTTTGTTTGCCGAGCGTAATGGCTCGAGTAATTTAATTATCAAAACCAAAGGGACCGATGAGTAACCGATGACTATAAAATCTGACCGCTGGATTCAGCACATGGCAGAAACTCAGGCGATGATTTCACCATTCGAAGCAGGTCAAATACGCGAGCGTGATGGCCAGAAACTGATCTCATATGGTACGTCGAGTTACGGCTACGACGTTCGGTGTGCTGATGAGTTCAAGGTATTTACCAATATCCATTCTGCTGTTGTTGATCCAAAAAACTTTGACGACAAGAGCTTTGTAGATATTGAATCCGATGTTTGTATTATTCCCCCGAACTCCTTCGCACTCGCACGCACCGTCGAGTACTTCAAAATCCCAGAGGACGTTTTGACTATCTGTCTGGGTAAGTCGACTTATGCGCGTTGCGGAATCATCGTAAATGTTACCCCACTCGAGCCCGAGTGGGAGGGGCATGTCACTCTCGAATTCTCGAACACGACAAATTTGCCGGCGAAGATTTACGCAAATGAGGGTGTAGCGCAGATGCTCTTCTTTCAATCAGACGAGCGTTGCCTGACAACATACCGTGATCGCGGCGGCAAGTACCAAGGACAAACTGGGGTCACACTCCCGAAAGCCTGAGGACGCAAATGAATATAACAGATCGCTATTTGCTCGGGATAACCTGTCCGGGAAGGAAGAGTTTGATTTCAGCAGAATGCTCAAACCAATTCTCGACAATTGGTGAACGGTCTGGGATGGATTGGAAATTTGTTGATCCATCAGTTCCTCATCGGACATTGATTCTGGTCTCAAAATTTGCCCATTGCCCAAATGATCCACGGTATCGAAAGCTGACCGCTGAGCTAAATATTGATATCACAACTGTAGCCTCCAATCATCTGGCTCTAAACCCAAAAGCGCACTTCCATCAAGTGCCTCTTAAAGTGCTTTCTGCCAACCGGTCGAAGCTCTCTACCAAGGCCAAACAGGAAGAATTGATTCTTGAGCTTGCCGAGGGGCAGGGTGGCGATTTGGTTATACTGGCTCGCTACAAACAAGTGCTGTTAGACGAATTACGTCGGAACCCTGCCGGACTTTGTATTAATATTCATCACTCACGTTCACCCAGCTCCAAACGAGCCCGGCCACACCATAAAGCCCACAAAGCCGGCGTCAAAGCAATTGGTGTAACAGCACACTGTATGAGACTTGATTTGGATGAGGGTCCGATTACTGTTCAAGAGGTGGTACGGGTCGATCAACCCCCCCGACTAAGTCAACTGTTGGCAACGGGTCGGAATGTTGAAACCGATTTGCTCTATCGGGCGGTGAAAGCATATATCCAGCATCGATTATTTCTAAATGGACATAAAACGGTGGTACTGAAATGATAGCAGCTCGGATCGACGGTAAAGAGTTTGCAGCACGAGTTCGGGAAGAAGTTGCACAGGGCGTCAAAGACCTCCAAGCATCACATGGGGTTACTCCGGGGTTGGCAGTAGTTTCAGTTGGAGAGGATCCGGCCAGCCAGGTATACGTTCGTAATAAGTTAAAATACACAAAAGCCTGTGGAATGAACTCCTTCCACCGTGCATTGGACGCAGATACCTCCCGAAGGTCGCTGTTATTGCTCATCGAGTCATTAAATAAAGATCCGGCAGTTCACGGAATTTTAGTTCAGTTGCCCCTGCCGGCTCATCTCGACTCGAGAGACGTGATTCAGACAATCGACTGCTCAAAGGATGTAGATGGGTTTCATACCAGTAACGTTGGTGATTTGTGGACAAGCGGTAAGCCTTTTATTCCTTGTACTCCCCTTGGGTGTCTCATGCTTTTGAAGTCAGTAGAACCAAACATAACAGGCAAGAACGCGGTTGTTATAGGTCGCTCGAATATTGTCGGTCGTCCGATGGCTGCGCTTTTGTTGAATGAATCGGCGACGGTAACTATCGCGCATTCGAACACAAAAGATCTTCCCGCGATCTGTCGTCAAGCAGATATCTTGGTTGCAGCGGTAGGCCGGCCTCAGATGATTAAAGCTGACTGGATCAAACCGGGCGCAATCATCTTGGATGTCGGTATCAATCGGATTGAAACGCCAGACGGTAGAGGTCGTCTTGTGGGAGATGTCGATTTTGAGGACGTATCGACAGTCGCCGGTGCAATTACACCAGTACCGGGCGGGCCTGGTCCGATGACAATCGCCTGTCTACTCGCAAATACCCTAGAGGCAGCAAAGCGAGCAGTTTCCTAGTTTAACCGAGGGGCCTTAGGCCCAGAAAATGCCTATATCGACAGTGCTGTTACCGTTGAGTAAGGGTCTCTGTCCCTCTGGAGCGCTTGAAGCCACGATAAACAGCACTCACGGCAATGAATACGATAGCCCAAAAGGCCGAGCTCGAGAATGCCGCTGGTGCATATTTGAGTTCGCGGCTCATGAATTCACCAAGAGTGGGCTCAAAGTTCCCAGACCAAAGATAGAAACTACCGCTAGATATGAGTTCGCATAGCGCGGTCCCGAGCACTGCGAATCCAAAGAATACCGCGAAGCCCGGAAGCTCGCCTGTTAAATAGAATTTTGATAGACGACCGGCGAACCACATCGAAAAGTAGGCCGGGATGAGCATGCTGTAGGCAAAGGATAGACAAGTGCCAGAAACGCCGCCAAAACTAAATGCATAGGCGTCAACAACGACAGCAATAGACATGAACCAAGCGAACGACCACGCCGGGAGCAGAGCCCCGGCTACCATAAAGGTCATCCAGGAAGCCTCAGGTAAGGCGTTGAACCCAGAGAAGTGGTTGCCTCTGGTCAGGATCATTACCAGCGTGAGCGTTACTAATAGGCAGATGCTTTTACGGAAATGATTCATATGCGTTAGAGGCTAGCAGAAATTTCAAAAACTAGCGACCGAGGCTCCGCTGGTGTCCTGAACAAATTCCCGCCTGATCTGAGATGATAGGAGTCATATTTTTTACCAAATAAATTCCCAACAGTTAGCTTGCTAGAGAATAATTTCCCAGCGTGATTCACATTCAAATTGGTGAACAAGTACGCATTTCGTCTGCCAAAGGTATTGGACCAATCATTGATTGAGTATTGGGCTGACTGAAACCGGCTCAGCATATCGATCGACCATTGATCCGAAATAGTTTTCTTCAATTTAAGAGAACCGAGATAGCCCGATGTAGAGGGCACGTGGGAGCCGTCGTAGGCTCCATCGTCGAATTTGGCATATGTGTAAGAACCGGTTATTGAGGCTTTAATAGAACTTATTACACTCAGATCCCTGCTGTAAGACGCGCCGTATCTCTTCGTTTTATCTACGGTTGTGTTAATGAAACTAGCTGGGTCGTAGAAGATCTCATCATTATTTTCTAAATAGTAAATCGTTGTCTGGGTCGCCCCCGACTTCCAACCTAACTCAATAGAATTGCCTCTCTGAGGGGCGATTGGGGTATCCGTCGCTGTAAAAGCTGGTGCCGGATAGGTGACCTGTTCATCAAGCGTGGCAATCCGAAAATTTTGGTCCAGGCGCACGGAAACGATTTGGTCACCCACCAATTTTTCGAGACCCAATTCGAATGCAAACACCTCGTTGTCAACCGTCGCCCCATTGAGAAGTTTGTTCGTATCGCGCGTCACTCGCGCACCAAGTGTGGTATTTAGTTGCTCGGCCAGAGTAACTTTTGCTCGTCCAAACAGGGAGTTGATCTCTTGCGTCCTGGTGTTAGAGGTTCCGGTGAGGTATTGGCTCTGAGAAAGATCCATGCCAACAACATAGTTAGCTGATTTCGAAAGGAGAAAAGTTTGGCCCAGAAACTTTGGTGATAATGAGTTTACTCGGAGTAGCTGATCGACACTGGTACCAGTCAGGTACCTCCCTTCTTGGCCCGAGAGTCTTCTCCCAGCGTCGACTTGAAAGGTATCTCCGGTTTCTAGCGTCTTTTCAAACTTTGTCCAGAGCGTTTGTCGCAGGCTACGTTTCTTCTGTACGCTCGATGACCGGAATGCTCTCCGGTTTGCCGTAACCGCACTGTTTGCTACGACGCCAGAAAGATATCCATCTGTCCTTGAATGGTCGAATCCGAAGTCCATATTTCCATCTAAAAAAGGTAGAGAGTAAGTGACCGCTCCGTACGATTTTGTGTTCTCTGTATGGTCCCGATAGCCATCTGTTGTGCCTGCAGAGGCGGCGAGATAGAGATGCCCGCCTGCCTCTAAAAGGTATGACGTACTAGATGAAAATTCTGAAGTACCGAAGGATCCGGCCTTAAATTTTGACTCCCTATGCTCTCGTTCTATCATCTGATCTGAGATGATGTTGACGACACCGCCGACGGCGCCGTTCCCATAGAGCACACCAGCCGATGCATTTAATATTTCCACCCTGGAAATTAGATTTAACGGGATTGTTGACAAATCAGGTCCCTCTAGAGTGGCATTATTTAGTGGTCTTCCGTTAAATAAGATAAGTGTATTTTGAGCGGCTCGTTCACCAAACCCCCTTAAATCGGGTGAACCACCGGCATTGTATCCACTAGATGCACCACTGATGATTAATAGCCCGGAGCCGGCTAACACTTCGCTCAATGACTGATAACCAGATTGTGCTATATCCCCTCGTGTGATGACCTTTGAAAAAGGAGAAGCTTTATTGATAGGCGTGGGCGACCTATTATCAATCTCGATGACGATGTCAGCTTCGTTCGCATAACTAGATAAAGAAAAGAGACACAGCGCGATAGCGCCGTAGCTTCGACGTAGACTCATTTGTTTCTCCCGGACGAGCCCACCGCACGCCGTAAGTGTGTAGCACGTTAGGTAGGTCTCCGGGCTTGTTCAGCGCAATTCCACTTGCCGAATCACACACACCTTCCCATCGATCATGACAGTGGTATTCGTGAGGATTCAGGACTGAACATACCGTTGCGGGGGCAGCTTCGGACTTGGCAATGCCTTACCGAATTCCCTGTTATGCCGATCGCTCGGCCACCAAACGAGAACCTCAAAGTATAGCGGTAGAAGACGCAGCTGTAACTGACTTCGTTGACTAAAGGGCTGTAATAACAAGCGCAACAACTGCCCAGAGAACGAGGGAACGTTCGGCTAGTGATTGGGTTTCTTCGATATGATAGCGGGCCGCGTCATCGCCATCTCCCACCATCGGTTCTTGCTGAATCAAGCCCTGAACACATCGAGATCCCCCTAACTTAACACGAAGCGCACCCGCGGTAGCTGCTATAAGGACACCGGCTTCAGGATTTGAGAAGTCTGAGGCTTGCCGCGTCCAGATAGCACGTGAACGTTCACGATCGCCCATGAATCCAAGTGTGAACGCCATCAATCGTATTGGGACCCAGTCCAGCAGCGATACCCATCGTTCCGAGGTCTCACCTGAACCGTGACGTTTTGCAATAACAGTCGAAGTCCAGTACAGAAGAATTCCCGGCAGACCACCAAGAGCGAACCAAGCAAGGGGAATGAATACTTTTTCTGCGAGCTCCAAGATCTGTGTTTCTACCGTGATTCGGGCCACTCCATTTTCATCCAGTTGACTGGCATCCGTTCCTGAGAACTCGGTGAGTTTGATTTGGGCCTGTGAAAAAGAGCCGCTTCGAAGTTCCGCAAGTATTACTTTTGAATCCTCAGTTACCTGTCCGTACTGAATGATCAGAACTAGTGCACAGAAGGTTACCACCACTCCGACAAATGGCATGTATGCGAAAACTGCCCCGAGGGTAACCGCGCCGCCGACAATGACCGGTAAACGAAGAGAGTTTGGTAGTGCGTCTGTTGTCTTTTCGACTATACCAACGACCTGTTGGCGGTATGGCTCAATACGATCAGGTGCAACAAGGCGGTTGAATAGAAGAGCGGCAACAGCCAAAACCAATGCGTTCATGAAAAATCCTTCAAACTTTTAGAAACTGTAGCATGAAGCCAGTTACACTTGCGGAATGTTCAATCCACTATCTGTTTGTATTGGTCTTCGGTACACCCGCGCAAAGCGACGAAATCATTTTATTTCGTTTATCTCAGCCGTCTCAATGGCAGGATTAACATTGGGTGTTGCGGTTCTCATTTTGGTGCTCTCGGTCCTGAATGGATTCGATCGGGAGTTACGCACACGAATTCTTGGAACAGTGCCACATGCACTGCTTGAGTTTGGTAACGCAAGAACGGACCTTGCGCCAATTGCTGAACAACTGTTGACCGATCCATCGATTATCGGTGTCGCGCCTTTGAACCAGGGGGAAGGACTTCTGATCGCTAACGGCCGGACGGCGTCTGTTGCTGTTCTGGGCGTTAGTCCAGAACAGGAAGCTCAGGTCTCGATCCTCCCCGGTTTCATGACTCAGGGAAATTTTATCGATCTGAATCAGCGTCGATTCTCAATTATTCTGGGATCTGGGGTGGCGGCAAATCTTGGAGTTATTCTTGGTGATCAGGTGACGCTATTGATTCCCGAGGCAACCCTCAGTCTTGCTGGTGTCACACCACGACTAAGGCGTCTTGAAGTTGCCGGTATTTTTGAAGTCGGCGCACAACTGGATAACCAACTTGCATTCGTTGAGCTCTCTGATGCTTCAAGATTATTTAAGCTCGGTGATGGGACTTCTGCTCTCCGGTTGCAGTTTGAGAACTTGTTTGACGCACCTCGATTGACTCGCCAGATTGCGCAGGAGGTGAGTGCATCGCTGAAGTCACCTATTCGTTACCAAGACTGGACTCGGACCCAAGGGAACTTATTTGAGGCTATTCAACTGGAAAAAACCATGATTGCGTTGTTGTTGACGCTGATTATTGCGGTGGCTGCCTTTAATATTGTTTCGACGCTGATCATGGTGGTCACCGACAAGCGTGCCGATATTGCAATCCTGAAAACGATAGGATTGTCGCCCCCAGGAGTGATGGGAGTGTTTATCGTGCAAGGAACACTCGTGGGTGTTACTGGAACTATTTTCGGCGTTATTCTTGGGATCCCACTGGCGCTGTCGATCACCGAGATACTCGCATTCCTCGAGTCTGTGTTTGGTTTTTATCTATTCAATCCAAATGCGTACTTTATTTCTGATCTACCGTCGGAGCTTCGATGGTCAGATGTTGGCTTCGTTGCGATCCTAAGTATAGGATTATCGGTCCTGGCAACCTTGTACCCAGCGTTGAAAGCGAGTCGGATCGTCCCGGCCGAGGTTTTGAATCATGAACGGTGATTCGTTGTTGAGACTGAGCAATGTCACGTTTGCCTACGGAGCTGGTGACTCTGCAGTGTCTGTCCTTGATGATGTTGATTTCTCTATAAATACCGGGCAGCGTTTGGCGCTAACCGGTCGAAGTGGATCCGGGAAAAGCACATTGATGAGTATCTTGGCCGGGCTACTGTCACCGGTGCGGGGCGCAGTGTTTTGGCAGGGAACTGACGTCACACGCCTCACTGATTCAAAGCGCGTCACGCTGCGGCGGAAAACAATCGGTGTTGTGTATCAGTTTCATCACTTGTTGCCCGAATTTTCAGCGGCAGAAAATGTAATGTTACCGGCAATGCTTGCCGGTAAAACACCATCGGCTTCAGAAACCATTGCGCACACCCTGCTTGAGCAGGTTGGACTGGAAAATCGCCTCGCGCACAGACCGGGAGAACTATCGGGCGGTGAAAGACAGCGAGTTGCGATTGCGCGCGCACTCGCAAGTGAGCCAAAGGTTTTGTTGATGGATGAACCGACCGGGAATCTTGACGAAACAACGGCTGATCAAGTGCTAGCGATGCTTATCGAGTTGTCGAAAAAGACCGGAACAACTTTAGTTATTGTGACTCATGATCGTCGAGTCGCCGCCCAGACCGATCAACAGTTCGAATTGCATCATGGTCAGCTCCGGAGCGCCTAATAAAACGAGGGAATCGACGACGTCTCTTCCATTCGTGATTTACTCTCCATCGCCACCATAGTCGCAAGCTAACGAGCCCAAAAAATCCCATAGAGACTCCAATCAGAATCGAGCCAGAGAGCAATGGTAACCAGATTAACGCAAGCTGTTCTTGTATCCATGCTTGAGTGATTTCGTTGGGCAATGAGAGAGCCTCCGAGTTAAGAATCCATGCTCCTACTGTATATGCAATCACGAAGTAAGGAGGCATGGTAATAGGATTTGTTAACCAACATAGACCTACAGAAACGGGAACATTGCATCTAAGGATAAGAGCAGTAATTGCCGCGCCGACCATTTGGAAAGGAATGGGCATGCATGCCCAGAAAATTCCGTTCAAGAAAGCGTAGCTAACTGTTTTACGATTGAAATGCCAGAGATCATGAGCGAAAAGCTTCTCTCCCAGAAATCCCCAGCCACGCATGTGATGGAGTCTTTGAGCAGAAGGCATTATTTTTGAAACTATTTTTTTTGGCATGCTGGAAAACTTAAAGATTTCGATCGGTGGGATACATTGATTGGTTTTTTTTCAACGGCTTCACCACAGGTTTAACGGAAATCATATGAATAGCTATCAATCTATTGCAACTCTTACCAAACTTTAGTCATTCCTGAACTACTCCAGCTACTAATTGAATCGTGCGATCGATAGACAATAGTACCTCCGGTTGGTGGCTAATGATCAATGTACTTCGATTTGCTTTTAGATTTTCCAAACCTTTTAAGACATCGTCGCGACTCCTGCGGTCAAGCGCACTTGTCGGTTCATCGAGTAAAAGTATCGGGGAATCTTTTATGAAGGCACGGGCGATTGCAATCCGTTGCCTTTGGCCTCCCGATATCTTGTTGCCGAAGGGCCCAATTTGTGTTTTGAAACCATCTGGTAGCGATTCGATAAACTTGAGTGCATTTGCCTGATCGGCCGCTTCTCTTACTTGGTCATATGTAGCGTCGGGCCATCCAAACCGAATATTCTCCGCGACCGTTGCATCAAAAAGATTTACTTGCTGTCCCACCAATGACATTTGTCTACGTCGTTTAGCGAGCGTCCAATGACGTAGTGATTCATTATTGATTTTTATTTGGCCAGTATCTGGATCTATAAATCCTGCAATTACTGCAATCAATGATGACTTTCCGGATCCAGAAGGTCCAACTAACGCAACACTCTCGCCGGGCTCGACATTGAGGGAGACCGCATTCAGAGCAGGGTCCTCCGCACCCGGATAGGTGAACGTTACATTTTCGATCGTGAGTGTGGCACTTGGCAGAGCCACATACGTTTTTGACTGACCGCGTTGATTATCAAGCGCCCGATCAAATACTTCATAAATTGATTCGGCCGCGGCAAGTCCGCGCTGGATTGTTGCATTTACCCCCGTTAGTCGACGGACTGGGTCAAAAATCATACCCATTGCGGTGATAAAG
>PBZM01000045.1 GCA_002731015.1 Gammaproteobacteria bacterium | reverse complement strand
CGAATCATTACCCGGCCTTTATATTCATCGGTGGTGAGATCCCAAACACTCTTCAGTGGGTCTCCGTTTGGATGCTTCTCTGTGTTATACCCAAACACCCGGTTGATGTAGCCGAGAACCAAGGGATTTTGGTGCTTCTTGGCGAACAGTTTTTTTGCGGTGGGGGGCACATAGTTTACGAAATAGCCTGTGTTATTAAGCAGCTCTCGAGCGGCGGGCCAGTCCTCGCCAACAACCATATCTACTTTATGAACTCCTGACTGTGCCTCTTGGTACGAGCGAGTGATCAACTCCTGTTCCTTAAGCCTCACGACCTCAACCTCGATACCTGTCGACTTAGAGAACGCCTTGGCAGCCTTCGCTGTCCTACTCGTGGTGGAATACACAAGTAATTTGCCTTCCTGTTTAGCCGCCGCCTCGACCTTCGACCAATCTTCAGCCCACGATTGTGTCGCAAACAGCATACAAAAACTGGCCGCCAGGCATGTGGCCAGTCTAGATTTTATCTGTGTAAATTTCATAACTATTCCTCAGTTAGTTTCAGTATTTTCAAAGCGTTGACGTTGTTTTCCTCGACGACTCATAGAACAGCTCTTTTATTTGTTCAACGTTAAAAGCTAATCACACCGGTAGCCTTAACACGTCAGCACGACAATCGGAAACAAAACCTAATTTTATTAACCTAAGGTCTAATTATCAGTAGGGTAACGGCGAAGCGGGAAGAGGCCTCACTTCTCGGTTGAGCTTGCTTCACTTTTTATTCCCTATGTGGATAACAACCAGGAATCGCAGCTTACCCGGCCATGTTAACTATTCTTGGCCCTTTCGGCCTGACCCATAGCAAAGTTTAGAGACTTGACCTCAGTATAACTAAGCATCTCGTCGAGTCCCTCCTCGCGACCGATTCCCGAGTTCTTGTAGCCCCCATACGGCAGCCCTCGGTAATGGTTTCCGACCCCGTTGATCCAGACATAGCCTGCCTCGATACTGCGGGACAGTTCCATCGCGGTAAAATAGTTATTAGTCCAGACCGCCGCGGTCAGACCATATGTCGTCGAGTTTGCGATCTCTACAGCCTCGTCCAGATCATCGTAGGGCATCAAGCTCATGATTGGACCGAAGACCTCCTCCTGTGCGATCCGCATTTTTGAGGCGACGTTACCAAATACGGTTGGCTCCACAAAATAGCCTCCGGGACAACCGTCTATCTCCATCTCATTACCGCCTAGCAAAAGCTCTGCGCCCTCGTCCTTCGCTATCTGTATGTAACTCAAGACCTTCTGGTACTGGGCCTCAGACACAACCGGACCCATCTTAATGGAAGTATCCAATGGATGGCCTACCTTCACCTGTTTGACCCGCTCCACCACTTTTTGACTTAGTTCGTCATACTGAGAACGGTGTATGATCAGCCGGCTTGTCGATCCACAAGACTGCCCCTGCCAGCCGAAGTTCATGCCATTGGTTGCCGCTATAATCGCCTCGTCGAGGTTCGCGTCCTCACACACGATGAATGGATTCTTGCCTCCAAGTTCAAGGCTGACATGCTTAACCGCAGACTCGGCGGCGGCCTTTTGGATCGCCATACCAGACGCCACAGAACCAATGAACGCTATCCGTTTTACTCGGGGATCTCTGACCAATACCTCGCCCGTGGTACGGTCACCGGTCACGATATTAATAACGCCGGGCGGTGCCAACTCCGCACATATCTCAGCCAACAAGCTCGCCGACAGTGGTGCCTGTTCTGACGGCTTCACCACGATCGTGTTCCCCGCGATCAAAGCGGGGGCAATCCGCGACGCTGCGAACCCAATCGGATGGTTGTATGGGATGATGCGTCCGACCACCCCATACGGCTCCCTGAGAGTGAGGTGGATATTTTCTGGTGTCGAGGGCACAGTCATACCCTTTAGCTCGTAGGCGAGGCCACAATAGAAACGCATCCGCTCCACGGCCTTGTGGACATCATTAGTCATCGGCCCGACCGTGTTCCCAGTATCCAGTGCCTCAATTTTCGCAAACTCATCAGCCCGGCCCTCGAGCCGTTCGGCGATCTCTTCTATCAAAGCCACACGTTGTTTCGCTGTCGTCTTGCTCCATGTCTTGGACGCGTCTTTGGCTCCGGTGATTGCCTCTGTCATCTCTTCAGCAGAGGCGTTGGGGACACGCCCGATCTGTTCCTGCGTAGCTGGACACCGAGAGTCTAACCAGTGTCCACACCCTGATCCCCGTAGCTCTCCATTGATCAACATCTTCCCATCGAGTTGCTCAGTAACCTTAAAACGCGCGTCTATTTCCACGATCAGGACTCCAGAAAAAAATTTATCAATGAAGGATGCTACGAATTATCAAAACGGACCAATTCAGAATCATGTTTGGGGTGATTCGTGAGTTAGTTTGATCTTTCTGAATCGAGCTGGTCCAGCTTGGCCGGGGCATAGCGCTCGCCCTCGAAGCGGTAATTCTGAAACAACTCCTCGAGCTCGCCTACCTGGTCCTCCGAGAGGGGACTTGTGGCGCCCTGATCATCCCGCCAGTGCGACAAATTTGAGGTACCGGGAATCGCGCCGACATGCTCGCCCCGGGACCATAGCCAGTTTAAACAGACCTGCGCTAAGGTCATCCCCCAACGGAGCCCAAGCAACTCAATCTGCTCCAGAACTCTCAAGTTGTTCTCGAAGGCATCACCCTGGAATCGCGGCATCCCGTGACGGATATCACGTTCTGAGAGTTGGATCATCTTACGGACCCCACCCGCTAGAAAGCCCCTACCGACAGGACTGTAAGCAACCAAAGCGATCCCATGATCTCGACAATAGTACAGGATATCTTCCTCCACCCTACGCGACCACAACGAGTACTCAGACTGCAACGCATGGATCGTGGTCACCGACCTCGCTCGCTCGAGGGTTGACTGACTAACCTCTGAGAGCCCAGCATATCTGACCTTGCCCTGCGAAATGAGCTGATCGATTGCCCCCACGGATTCCTCGACCGGGATTCGGTGGTCGACCCGGTGCAGGTAAAATAGGTCAATGACATCGATACCAAGTCGCGACAAACTCTCGTCACAGCTTCTGATGATTCTGTCCGGATCACCATCGATCTCGCGAGACCCGTCTGGGTTCTTATACATACCGGCTTTTGACGCCAGAAACACTTGGTCCCGAGTCGTCTTCAATACGGAAGCCACTAAGGTCTCGTTGTTGCCGCCGCTGTAGGTCGCGGCGGTATCAAACATCACCGGACCCTCATCAGCGATTAGTTGTAGTAAGGCCCTCGCCTTTTCAGGCCAAACAGGTTGGTAGGCCTGGGTGAGTCCCATGCATCCATACCCAAGCCGAGGCACTGTGTCTGAACCGATGGTTATGTGATTCACTTAGGTCCCCCTAGTTTAACTTGGAGCCACTGTTGAACAGGATGGACTTCGCAACCACCGGGACCAATCCCGTCTGGTTGATGACCTCACCGATATCAACAAAGTCAAAATCAACCTGGTCCAGTCCGTCGAGACAGATCACAGGCTTCTCGTAGTTGAGCTCTTCAACAAAATGAATCCCTATCAATCCAGCGATGTCCTGCTTCAATAGCAAGGTGATCGGCGTATTGAGACCTCTCAGGCCCTCGATTACCCCATTACAGAACGCATCAGCTCGTGAATAAGTCAGTGACCCGAGCCAGTCGATACCGAGTACCCGTAGCCCGTGATCCCCATCAAAAAGCGCCTTTGATAATGATTCATTCACCAACTTCGTGATCATCTGTTGATCAAAGTCCGCCGCCGGCACAGTAACCAGAGATACTGGTGCGTTCCGAATCGGGAGCAAACGCTCATCGGAGATGAACACGGTATTTCCACTGACCTGCATCCGCTGCTGCGAAGCCCCCAAAACAGTTGCCCGAATCGGGTCATTCGCAATCCGGATCGGGTAGCCCGTATCTTGGAGCAAGTCTCGCGTTTTTAGTGCCAGCCGCTCCCCTAAATCGTCGCAAGCGTCCGCCGGTTTAGTAGCCGTGATCCATTGACTTACCCCACCACTCAACACAACGGTCCCGCTGGTAGGGAACTCGCTAATCGACTGAAGCCGTAACGCGTCCCCCATATCCCGACCGCGTATTGTATCGAGGATCGTGTTCGCCATCCGATCGACGATCTGCTCAAGCTCCTGGCTCTCTAACGCAGTTCCATACTGAGGGAGTTGTCGATCGCTGGTGTATAGACCAAGGTTAGGTTCGGCATGTCCAACCGCCCCATCAGCAGTAAACTGGAGGATCCGCCCACCGACCTCTAATGCTGTCAGTTCAGTAATCTTTCCGTCGACACAGCGTGATATCTTGGTCGTGCCACCCCCGATATCTACATTCAGGCAATCGCTACCAATAGATTGCTGGACAGCACCTGAACCAAACGCCGCCATAGTGGACTCGAGCCGATCACCGGCGCTGATCGAAATAAATTTACCCGAGAACGACGCCAGTAGGTCGGCGATTTGTCTTGCGTTCTGCCGCCGCAACGCGTTCCCGGTCAAGATGACGACCCCTGATTCGATATCGTCGCGGTCGATTTCAGCTTTCAGTAGGGAATCATCAATCATCGACTCGAGCTCTGTACGAATAATGAAGGCGCGCCCCTCACCACCAAACGGGGTTTTCATGACCGGGCTCTGATGGACAACCTCTGTATTTGATACAGTGTAGCGGTTGTGCCCTCGTACCATCGTTAACTTTGAGATAGAGACGTGGGAGGTCGCCGAGCCAATATCGAGCCCAAGCGTCAGCACCTCAATAATATCAGACTCGACCAGAGCACGGCCCGCAGACGTAAATCGTCGAGACTCACTCACTGAAATAGACCCAAACTTTTGTCTTCACTCGATCCTACTAACTCAGCACCCATGCACTTATCTCAATGTGCTATTTAATGTTGTCAGGTTTCTGGTATCTGTGTGGCTCCATCCGCGACACGGCGCCATTGACCTCTAATTGCTTCTGAAACTCAGCCCTGATGAACTCGTCTTCCATCCAATAAGGAATCGACGTCCCTCCCTCTTGAATATCCATCGCCGTGTAGTCAGTAGTTTTCTGTCCGGGAGCGGCGCCAGGCAACATGCTCGGGTGGTTTGGGCCGAACCAGGCCGTAAGACGGAACGGCTCGTTCGATACATTGAAGTGTTGGTGGTACCAGCGCGCACCGCCAGGGGCCGCACTCACACAACCCCCATACTCGTAATCCACACGGACAACCTCATCGCTATTACCGGTCTGCCAAGGGTTCACGCCCAGATGCTCGGGCCATGTCAGGGTATAGCCCTTACCCGTCAGACAGAACAGAATCGCGGCCGAGGTGTGTGCGTGTGCCTTGGAGTAGCGCCCGATCTCGTGTTGACCAATCCAAAGATAAAACTTGTTCTGGGTCATGTGCGGCTCTATACGCCGATAGCCCGGACTCCGTCTGTTATCCAACGGCAAGTCGGCGTGCACAATATCCGCCATAATATTGGTCCGACGCATCGCCAGACCGCGGATCGGATCAGGCTCAATCTGGGTTTTCTCCTCAAAAAAATCACTCAGCGAATCGTCAAAACGACTGCCAAATCTGTAATCACAGTTGAAGATAAAGTCAGTGTCACCAACTAGATTCATTAAATTTGGTGCAGTCGTCCCGGCGACGAAGATAACACGCTGGCCCGACATATTGATCATCCGATGATAGGCGTTCACAGGAATCGAAAACAGCGAACCCGACTGCCACTCAAATACCTGTTTGTGTTTCTCGTCGTGCCACACCTCACAAACACCACGACCCTCTAAAATCATGATGTTCTTCTCATAAACATGACGTTCAATATTTAGCTCTTTCCGTGGCGGGATCTCAACCACATACATGCCCCAAGTCCCTTCCGTGCCATAAAGCTGAACATAGGTCCCGTTACCACCCAACCGATCCCAAGGCCGCATCGGCAGATCCTGACAACGCAGAACTCCAAAGTCCCGATACACAGGTACGCCCTCCGACTCCATGAACAAGTCATAATCAGTCTTCGGTCGACCAAATGTCCCGTGCCCTGCTCGCTTCTCATCGGTCGGTTCTACCCACTCATTACCCATAAGCTGATCTCCCGTATTTTGTCGTTAGTAAAATGTCACCATCGAGACGCCGGTCGAGGCCAACAAGGCAGCGGTAAGCTGCTTAAACGACGGACGAATCTCAAGCCTGAAGATTGCGACAGATAAAAATATCGCGATAAATGTCTCGAGCGAACCGATCATGACCACGGTCGATAGTTCTTCATAGGTCAAGGCCGTGAAAAATAGCACCTGCCCGACCGACATCGAGGCCCCAATGGCTAGCGTTATCGGGGCAATGTTACGAACCCCCTCCACAACAAAACCCCGATAGGATTCAAAAGGAATCGCAAGTATTAAATAAAAGCATACCCCCGCCATCGCACTGACAAGGGTTCCAAAGGCCGGTGTTCCCAGTGTAATGAGTCCATTCTTTCTGGCGATGTAGGACACCGCATACGCAAAGCAAGACAAGATACCTGGAATGTAAAGTGGAGCGATTACCAACCAGTCTTTCGGAGTATTTTCCACTTCATGCTCGTACTTGCGGCTCTTATCCGAGATCAGCAAAAAGATCGCAAAAGCGAGCGCCATCACCCCGAGGATCTCCTCGAATATCAATGACTCTCCGAGGATGATTACCGCCAACAAAATTGAAAAAAACGGATTCATCTTTTTGACTGTGGTACCACGGGTTACCCCTAGCAAACCAATCGACCGAAAGACGAGCGTTCTCCCAAATACCATCGCAAATAGACCGGCCAAACAAAACCAAAGCACGCCCTCAGATAGTTTTGGATCGTCCAGACTCGGTAACGTCCCGTCCTCAAATACGAGGAACAAAAAAAGTGAAAAGACGACCGTCATGATGACCGATAAAAATGCACCATCGTTGGGGAGTCCCTGTCTCTTGTTCGAACTAATCGCAACACTAGCGAGTGCGAAACTCAACGCAGATGCGAGGGCACACAGCTGTCCAAATGCGCTACTTGCCAGCATTGATCCAGTCTTTGCCTTGAGCGTGACGGGCCTCTCGTTCACTTTTCGCTGTCTGGGTCCTCGTGCCTAAAACTTTCAACAGGGCTAGATCCAGTTCATACCGATCCATCATCTGCTGCACGATCTGCATATCCTTGGCTGCCCACGTGAATGTCATGTTTGACCAAACCTCCATAGCAGCGCTCCTGCCACTCGACAACATCAGAACATCACGAAGGTACTCGAGGTCCATCTGGTACGATTCAGCAATTTGGGCACTCTCTAGCAGACCAACACCATTCAGCCAGAGCAGTAGGTTGTTAATAGCCTTAGTCACCTGCCCTCTCCCGATTGGGCCCATATGCTTGATGTCTGAGCAGAATGTACCGAGTGATGGTGTTACCCGATCCAACGCCGATTGTTCACCCCCAACCATGGCCAGCAATGTGCCATTGTCAGCGGCCCAGCCCCCACGAGCGATTGGGATATCCAGAAACTCAATCCCTTGTTCAGCAAACTCGGCGCCCAACTCGATCATTAGCTCCGGGTCGCATGTGCTGTTGACAACGACGATCCCATCTTTTCGTCCACTGCTCAGTAACCCATCCTCACCACGACAAATTTGAATCACTTCGGAGTCAAACCCCACGGCGATATACACGATCGAGGCCTCCGTAAATACGGCCGCCGGTGATTGTCGCAATACCGCGCCCAACGCTAACGCCTTGGTCTGTTGCGTATCGGCCTGCTCGCAACAGGACACCGCGAAGCCAGCGTTTACGAGGTGCTTGATCTGAGCCAAACCCATCCGGCCCGCGCCGATTAAACCGATTGTTTGTTTCGTCATATTTTTCACCGCATACTTCTTCATTGCGAACAGTACTGCAAAACCAAAATAATCAATTCAAGAGAATTGGTTGGACACCCAAACAAGACCGATATTTGTGACTTTCTGACTTCGGTACACAATGAAAAGGTAAGAAGGAGTAATACGATGAAGATTAGTCCGCTTGCTCCCGCGATCGGGGGACGCATTAATGATTGTGACCTTACGCAAGCGCTCGAGGCCACGCAAACTGAACAGATACGAAAGGCCTTCCTTGAGCATGCCGTTCTTTTGTTCCCCGGGCAGACTCTCGGTCATCAGGATCAACTCAATGCTGCTCAGATATTTGGGGAGTCTGGAACCTTAGCCCGACCCAAAGAGTTTCAGCCCAAGGCATATGATTCACTGCCTGACGGCATCATGATGATTTCGAATATACGCGAGGATGGAGTACCAATCGGATCGCTACCTGATGGCGAAATGATGTTCCACCACGACATGATCCACCGGGAGATCCCAGATAAGGCAACACTTCTATACGCGGTCGAGATCCCCTCGACTGGAGGAGACACCTGGTTCGCAAGCGGGTGCGCCGCCTACGATTCACTTTCGGAAAGTTGGAAAAAACGGCTCGAGGGCCTGCACGCGAGACACGTTTACCACTACGGATCCACACAGAAAGGTGATAAAAAGGGGACCCCCGCGTTTGGCGAAGCGACTCACCCTATCGTCCGGACAAACCATGAAACCGGACGAAAGTCTCTCTACGTAAACAGGCTAATGACAGTCTCTGTCGTGGGTCTGGAAACATCGGAAAGCGACGAGATATTAAACTTCTTATTTGACCACTGCGAACAAGACAAATTCGTATACAAACATCAGTGGACAGTCGGCGATCTAATAGTCTGGGACAACCGTTGTTCGATGCATGCCCGGACAGATTTTCCGGGGGGAGAGCGGAGGCTCCTCTTTCGT
>PBZM01000044.1 GCA_002731015.1 Gammaproteobacteria bacterium | reverse complement strand
CGTGCTTGCAGACAATCCGAAAGATGAGAGCGCGGTTCAGTCGATCCAAGAAACTATTGATCATTTGTATGCAAAACTAGGTTACGAGACGTCTGATGATCTGCTTGGCTTAAAAGAAGATTATCTGTTGGAGACTACGGATCAACCTCAAGAAGAGCAAAAAATATCGTCCACGGCCGATGTTCTAACCTAATCAAATTTCATTTGAAACTGGTGCGAAACGGATAATTTACCTTAAAGCTTTTATTTTATGATTACTTACCAACGGTTTGGTTCGCGAGGCACCTCCCGTTTTCAAAAAATCAGGCAAGTAGGCACTGCTTCGGCAGTGCCTAGCCGAAGTCAGCTTTCTGGATTGGCCTTTATGCGGTGAATCGATAAATCTGCTCCGTCGAACTCCTCCTCTTCAGATAACCGAATTCCTAGCGTATGGCTGATTAGTCCGTAGACTGTCAAGCCCCCAAACACCGCGATACTAACGCCCGTGATCGTCCCGATTAGTTGAGCCATAAACGAGACACCGCCTAGTCCACCGAAAGCGTCCGTGCCGAAGATTCCGCAAGCTAATCCGCCCCAAGCCCCGCAGACACCGTGAAGTGCCCAAACCCCAAGAACATCATCGATGTTCTTTTGATTGGAGCACCAAACGAACAGCCAAACAAAAATGCCGCCGGCCACTAGCCCTGTTGCCAGAGCTCCGAGTGGGTGGAAAACATCTGAGCCGGCGCAGACCGCAACAAGACCAGCGAGCGGACCGTTATGGATAAAGCCAGGATCATTTTTTCCAACAATCAATGCGGCAAGGGTTCCGCCAACCATAGCCATCAGTGAATTCACTGCAACCAGCCCGCTGATGCCCTCGACTGCCTGCGCGCTCATCACATTGAAGCCGAACCATCCAACAGTTAATATCCAAGCGCCGAGCGCGAGAAACGGGATGGAACTTGGTGCGAAGGAAATTACTGTCCCATTACGAACTCGTCCAGCCCGTGAACCGAGGAAAATAATTCCCACCAATGCGAGCCATCCACCCATGCCGTGTACGACGACAGATCCGGCGAAGTCATGGAATGCTGATCCGGTAACACTTTCTATCCAATGCTGGAAGCCAAAGTTACCGTTCCAGATCATCCCCTCAAAGAGTGGATAGATCAGTGCCACGATTGAAACATTAGCAAGCATCATAGGCCAAAAATTACCGCGCTCGGCGATACCGCCCGAGATGATTGCGGGTATGGCTGCAGCGAACGTGACTAAAAAAAAGAATTTCACAAGCGCAAAGCCATTGCCGGCCATCATTTGGTCCGCGCTAACTAGGAAACCTGTGGCGTAAGCGACCTGATAGCCTACGAAAAAGTATGCAAGTGTTGAGGCGCCAAAGTCAGTTAGGATTTTGACTAGTGCATTGACTTGATTCTTGTGACGGACGGTGCCGACTTCTAAGAACGCGAATCCGGCATGCATAAAAAGTACGAGGATGGCGCCTAACAAAAGAAAAAAAGTGTCAGTCCCGGCAACGATTAAATCGATGCGTTCAGCTAAGCCTGTTAGCGTTGGCTCCATAAAGTCTCTCCATTTATTTGCACCATAATAGTGCGTTTTTTTGTAAAAATACCCAGACGCGCCCAAGTTTGGTTCAATGTGCGCGGATTTGGTGCGGAATTTTTATGTCTCCGAGATATGAGCGAAATATATGCCAAAAAGGCGGGTATTCTCCGCCCGAAGATCTTAACGGTAAAGCTACGCAGCAGATTTCTTTGTTGAATTTTGAGTCATCCAAGATGTGGTCTATCGAGCATCTTTTTGGAAACTCTCACTCGTTGTCTTACCACGACAAAACTTTTGTCAGGCCTCCAAGTACCTTAGTATGATAAAGGTCCACGACCTGGTTTGCGGGGTTGTGATTAAACTTTCTCAAAATTAAATCAATCAAAGACATCGAAACCCCTAAACAAGGATATTTGGTATGCGACGCACCAAAATAGTTGCCACCTTAGGCCCGGCCACAGACCGTCCAGGCGTAATGAAGAATCTTCTTGTGGCCGGTGTTGATGTCTGTCGATTGAACTTCTCGCACGGAGTTCCTCACGATCACTACAGGCGTGCGAAGGAAGTCCGGGCGATTGCCAATGAGATCGGTCGAACCGTCGCCGTACTGGCCGATCTTCAGGGGCCGAAAATACGAATCGCACAATTTCAAAGCGGATCGGTGACGTTGAAGGTTGGGATGAAGTTTATATTGGATGCTGAACTAGATCCTAGTCGTGGCGACGAGACAATAGTTGGTCTCGATTATCGTGGACTGCCTAATGACTGCGGACCCGGAGACATCTTGCTTTTGGATGACGGTCGCGTTGTCTTAAAAGTTTTAGATGTAACGGGCTCGCAGATCTTCACAGAGGTCGTCACGGGGGGCAAGTTATCTAACAACAAGGGTATCAACAGAAAAGGCGGCGGACTGTCCGCCGGATCGCTGACGGATAAGGACTATCAAGATATGAAGTTGGCAGCCGAGATCGAAGCCGATTTCGTTGCGATTTCGTTCCCTCGCGATGCTGAAGATATTCACCACGCGCGACATGCGCTGACAAAGCGTGGATCAAAGGCTGACCTGATTGCAAAGATTGAGCGCGCGGAAGCCGTCGCATCAGAGGATGTTTTAGATGCGATGATATCAGCGAGCGACGCCGTGATGGTTGCGCGTGGTGATTTGGGGGTTGAGATTGGTGACGACCGCTTGATTGGTGTCCAGAAGAAAATTATCGCCCGTGCTCGAGCGTTAGATTGTCCCGTGATCACCGCGACGCAAATGATGGAGTCGATGATATCTAATTCGATGCCGACACGAGCGGAAGTTTTTGATGTAGCAAACGCGGTGCTTGACGGCACCGACGCCGTAATGTTGTCGGCTGAAACCGCTACGGGTGAATACCCGATTGAGACTGTGCTGGCGATGGCCAAGACTGCCGAGGGTGCTGAGCAAACAAATCAAGCTCGTGCCCTCGGCGCACGTGTTGAGGCACAATACGATCGCCGGGACGAGGCGATTGCGCTTGGAGCAATGTATATCGCAAGCCATTTGAAGAAACTAGCAGCAATAGTTTGTATAACAGAAAGTGGCTCCACGCCCCTTTGGATGAGTCGTTCTGGCTCTAGGTTACCGATTGTTGCGCTGTCTAATCAATCACGAACGTTGGCTAGGATGGCGCTTTTTCGAGGGGTTATGCCGCTGGCATTTGTTTCACCCGAGGATCAGCCGATGAGCTACATCGACGATTTTGTTGTTGGTCAGGTAGCTGATATATTAGTTTTCCCCGGTGATAGTCAGGTTCTGTTAACTCGTGGTGATCGCCTAAATAATCCGGGCGGCACGAGCACCATAAAAATTGTATCTGTCAAAGAGGCTAGACGGACCGTGGGTGGTGATTGAATCAAAAATACCGAAATAAACGGAAATCCTACCCATAGACCTCGCAAGAGTTGGAAGGACTGGTGACTTGGCGCTTAAAAAATTTTCAGCTTTGTCTCATCGTTTTCTGGACGCACAGATTTCTAGGAGCTGTGCAATGTTTTTCGCGGCTAGCGCAGTGCTTCGGTCCGTCGCCTATCAAACCAGATACGTGTATGGGCCGATTCGTTCTGACTGGGATAGGGGTCGGGAGGTCAGTCTGATGATGCTGTGTTACGTGTTGATGGTTCGATGGTTATGATTGCTTGGATGGCGCATTTACTGTCAGACATGCTGTAAGCGCCCGTGGATCGACCAGAAATGATCGAATTAAAGGCTCTTGATGCTACAGATAATTGTTATGCCGGCTGACGTGATACCGCTGGTTTTGTACTTACTGATCGTCAATAGGTTAGTCATCGCAACGTTTTTTCGAAGACTTGATAGTGGCCCGTTTCGAAACCTTGGTTTAGATAGGTTGCGTGGGCTTCGGTGTTCGATGTATCGGCGTACAGACGCAGTCCACATGCAGATGCTTTCGTTGCTTTCGATGTTACGTATTCTAGTAATGCCTTGAATACTCCTTGACGTCTAGCGCTTGGCCATACATAAACACTCTGGATCCACCAGATCTGAGCATTTCTCCAGTCAGACCATTCGTAGGTAATTAGAATCTGTCCTACCACACGAGCTTCTTTTTCTGCGACCCAATAAATTCCGTGATTTCTGTTGGATAAAACAGCCCTAACCCCGTCTTCAACCTTGGGTTGCGATAGATTGATACTCTCGGTCTCTTTCGCCATCGCACAATTACCTGCCGCGATTCGGGTTAAGTCTTTGATGGTAGCGGGCCGACAATTGATCATAGACGAACAGTCCGAGCACAAAAGGTTTTTTCCAAGCCTGCCTAGTATGGATGAGCGGTTACTATCACTCAAACATATTGATAACTTTGCCTAGGGAAAATAATAGTCAGCAGCGGTAATTTAGATAAACTTCAAGATAATCGACGTTCAACGAGTTCCCACTTGTTTCCTACCAAGTCTTTTATTATCACGCATCTGCCGAAGTCTTCTGTTCTCGGCCCATCGAATATCGCTACTCGGTTATGTTGAAATCTTTGCATATCACGGTTTAGGTCTGAAGTATCCATGAACACGAAAACTCGATCCCCCGCTTGACGGCCTACCAAGAATTCATCTCCGTGTTTGGGCTTGGTAATGTTGAACGCCGTCCTTGAGTCGGATGTGGCGAGACATACAATCCGCTTGGATTCGGATATGAGGCTATCTTCGATTAATTTTAAACCAAGGGCGTCACGAAAAAATTGGACCGCCGCGTCGATGTCGTGGACCAGGATCGTAATTTTATTTAAGTGCATGTTGGAGGCTCCTTTGTCAACGAAAAATCACAGCGGTTTTAGAGGGAATTCAGCTAGCTAGTACAATCGCTTTTTGGCTTTGGTTTATTAAAGTGGCAGTAAAAACGTTGGTCTGGGTTTTTCTGTATTCTCTCCCCGTCCATTGTTTACTAGTGGTGACGCCAGAGAGCACCAACTGCTAATTATTGAGATTAAGACCTTTATTATAAATTATTTTTCAATAGTTTTTTTTAATCAATTCCCAAGGAATTTTCCGCCTAAAAGCCTTTTTGTCCAGAAAAATATCGTGTTATAATGAAAAAATAGGACACGATGCCGGTTTCCGGTATCCCAAAGGATTGGGAACAAAAGGAAGGATTCGGGCGTCGACATGGATGTCGAATTTTACGCCCGAAAACTTTTATCTGTCGCTGCGCCACGCAGTCACCTTCTTTGTTTTTATTTTTAGCAAGTCTCGTTCGTTACTGTGGCATTTTTAGGTCAATTCAGTACGGTGATGGAAAGTGGCTTATTTTTTAAATTTACACGTGTTAGGGAAGCAGCGATATGATCGTGATCGGCGGTGATGCTATTGTAGATTTGATTGATCGTGAGCGAAGATTGTTTGAGGCTTTCCCCGGTGGTTCAACGGTTAATTGTGCGCTTGCGGTGGGATTGATGGGTTCTCCAGTGCTCTATGTTTCTAATATAAGCACAGATTCTTTTGGGGATTTATTGGTTGACCGTCTCTCTGAATGTAACGTGAGGCTGAGGCCGAATTCTCGTTCAGAAGCCTGTTCATCTCTTGCGATCGTCTCTTTTGATGAGGCCGGCAATCCTAACTACGCCTTCTATCGAAAAGAAACAGCTGATCGAGAGGTGCCGGTTGTGGACATTGTTAAATCATTTCCTCAACAGATGTTGGTCTTTCATGTTGGATCTTGTGCACTAATTCCGAGAGAAGATCAGGATGCATGGTTTGAAGTTTTGCAGGCAGCCAAACAACGAGGAGCGCTGATTTCGATCGATCCGAACTGTCGTCCGTCGATTACAAAGAACCGAGAGGAATATTTAAAGGGAATGATCCGGTTCTTTATTGAAGCTGATATAGTCAAACTCAGTGACGAGGATCTTAATTATCTTTACCCCGAATGGACTGATAATGCTCTGGAAAAGTTTACTGAAGCATACACACCCCAACTTTGTGTTTACACAATGGGAGCTGATGGTCTGGTTGGTTTAACCCGCCGTGGCGTGTCCGTGCGCGTTCCCTCAGTGTTACCGGGAGTCATAGCTGATACCGTCGGGGCAGGCGATTCACTGCATGGGGCGTTGTTATCAGAAATTGAGAGATTGAACTTGATCGGGGACCAAATGGCGCAACTGGACGCGAACCAGTTGTCAGAGATTCTGACATTTTCTGCGCAGTCCGCTGGTATAAACTGCACAAGAGTTGGATGTCAGCCACCAACACGGCAAGAAGTAAATAGCATCTTTGGTCGATCTGAAAAACATCGCTAATTGACGCGTGCTACTCGAATGTAATCAAGTAGGATGCGGGCTCTGATTAATATAAAAGTGTAAACCTTACTGACATAAAAAAGCCCAGACCGAAGTCTGGGCTAAAACTGGCCTCGGCTGAGGTCTAGTCCCAGGACAACGCGCCGCCCACTTGGTATTCGGTTACTCGCGTTTCAAAGAAGTTTTTCTCTTTACGCAGATCCATGATTTCGCTCATCCATGGGAAAGGATTGTCCACGCCAGGGAACTGTTCTGACAATCCGATTTGAGTGAGTCGACGGTTAGTGATGAATTTCAGATACTCTTCCATCATCTGCGCGTTCATGCCAAGAACACCTCGTGGCATCGTGTCACGTGCGTACTCAATCTCAAGTGCTAAACCTTCCAAGATCATCTGCGTCATTTTTGCTTGGAACTGCTCCGTCCAAAGGTGTGGATTCTCGTTTTTTACTTGGTTGATAACGTCTACACCAAAGTTCACATGCATAGACTCATCACGCAATATGTACTGGAACTGCTCCGCGACACCAGTCATTTTATTTCGGCGACCCATCGACAAAATCTGTGAGAAGCCACAATAGAAAAAAAGACCCTCAAGGACGCAGTAGAAGGCGATCAGATTTTGCAGTAACTCCTGATCATTTTCCGTGGTGCCTGTCTGGAACTGTGGGTTACCGATTGCTTGGGTGTACTTCAATGCCCAAGCGGCTTTTTTAGCGACAGATGGGATTTCGCGATACATGTTGAAGATCTCACCTTCATCCATTCCGAGTGACTCAATACAGTACTGGTACGCATGCGTATGGATTGCCTCTTCAAAGGCTTGACGCAGTAGATACTGGCGGCACTCAGGGTTTGTCACCAACCGATAAATCGAGAGTACAAGATTGTTGGCAACCAGTGAGTCAGCGGTCGAGAAGAATCCTAGATTTCGCTTAACTATCATGCGCTCGTCCGCCGACAGACCATCGCTTGACCGCCATAAAGCAATATCTTGAGTCATATTGATTTCTTGCGGCATCCAATGATTCGCGCAACCATCCAGATACTTGGTCCAAGCCCACTCATACTTAAATGGCACGAGCTGATTCAGATCGGCACGACAGTTGATCATCCGTTTCTGATCTACTTGAACACGCTCTGCCCCCATTTCGAGCTCTTCAAGACCCGGTGCCACGTCCAGCTGCTCTAGTGCTTTTTGGGCGGCTTCATAAGCAGCCGATCCGGTTGGCTCGTAGCGCATTTGATCAGCGGTTTCGGCCGTTAGTTCCGCTTCAGTCGCTAATTGTTTTGGTACTTCTTGTTTTACCTGCTTTGATGTAGCGGTAATTTTTTCATCTGGTTCATTAAAAGCTTCCCAATTAAGCATCGTTGTTTTTCCCTCTTAAATCATTTCGATTACTGACAGGCCTCGCAATCTGGGTCATCAAGGCTACAAGCCTCGGGAACAGATGCGGGTCCAGTACCTAGTGGAGCCTGCTTTGCGACGACCGCATTCAGGTCCGATTTGTTGATGGTCGATTTCTCGGCCTGTGTCGCGCCCAGTGCGCGTAGATAGTAAGTCGTCTTCAATCCACTGAACCATGCCATACGGTATGTCACATCGAGTTTCTTACCGTTGGCATTGGCTATATAAATGTTTAAGCTTTGCGCCTGATCGATCCACTTTTGGCGACGTGCAGCGGCTTCGACTATCCAACGTGTTTCCAGCTCAAATGACGTAGCGTACAAAGCTTTTAGATCATCAGGAATACGTGCGACTTGTTGCACTGATCCGTCATAATATTTTAGATCATTGACCATCACGTTGTCCCACAATCCGCGTTCCTTGAGATCGCGAACTAAATATGGGTTAACAACCGTAAACTCGCCGGAAAGATTCGATTTTACGTAGAGATTTTGGTAGGTCGGTTCAATCGATTGCGACACGCCCGTGATGTTTGCGATCGTGGCTGTCGGTGCGATGGCCATAACGTTTGAGTTCCGCATTCCGTCTTTGGCTTTTTCTCGTAGCTCCGTCCAGTCGAGCTGGGTGGTGGTGTCCACGTTAAGATAATTGGCTCCACGTTCTTCCCTTAATTTTTCGATCGAATCAATTGGTAGTACTCCCTGAGACCAGAGGCTTCCGTCAAAACTTGAGTAGGCACCGCGCTCTCTTGCCAGCTCTGCAGACGCTTCAATAGCATAGTACGAAATTACCTCCATTGATTCGTCAGCAAATTGCACTGCCTCTTCCGATCCGTAGGGAATCCCGAGTTCATACAGTGCGTCCTGGAAGCCCATAATACCGAGCCCAACAGGCCGGTGCTTCATGTTTGAGTTTTCTGCTTGAGGAACAGCGTAATAATTAATATCGATAACGTTATCGAGCATCCGTAGTGCTATTTTGACGGTTTTCTCGAGCTTTTTACGATCAAGCCCGCCTTGTCTGGTGACATGCTGCTTGAGATTAATGGACCCCAAGTTACAGACCGCTATTTCATCAGCCGATGTATTCAGTGTTATTTCTGTACAAAGATTTGATGAGTGCACCACACCAGTATGTTGCTGAGGGCTTCTCAAATTACATGCATCTTTAAAGGTTATCCAAGGGTGGCCAGTTTCGAACAGCATCGAAAGCATCTTGCGCCATAAATCTTTCGCTTGGACGCGTTTGAAGTGGGTTATTTCACCGGTATGGGTCATGGCCTCGTATTCTTTATACCGTTCCTCGAACGCCACGCCGAAGAGATCATGGAGATCTGCACAACTCGATGGAGAGAAGAGTGTCCATTCTGCATCCTCGAATACCCGCTTCATAAAAAGATCAGGAACCCAGTTCGCTGTATTCATATCGTGAGTCCGACGACGGTCGTCGCCAGTATTTTTTCGTAATTCTAAAAATTCTTCGATATCCAAGTGCCAGGTTTCAAGATACCCGCAGACTGCACCTTTACGCTTACCGCCCTGATTAACAGCCACTGCGGTGTCATTAACCACTTTCAAAAACGGCACAACACCCTGGCTTTTTCCGTTGGTGCCTTTGATGTATGAGCCAAGTGCACGCACCGGTGTCCAATCGTTACCTAGGCCGCCGGCCCACTTTGAAAGCATAGCGTTGTCACGAATCGCACCGTAAATGCCGTCGAGGTTATCTGGCACGGTGGTGAGATAGCAGCTCGATAGCTGACTTCTCAATGTCCCGGAATTAAAAAGTGTTGGTGTTGACGCCATATAGTCGAAGCTTGACAGGAGCTGGTAAAACTCAACCGCCCGCTCTTCACGATTATCCTCGCGAAGTGCTAGCCCCATCGCTATACGCATGAAGAACACTTGCGGCAACTCAATTCTGACTTCTTCCTTATGAATAAAGTAACGGTCGTACAGCGTTTGAAGTCCCAAATATGTAAATTGGTTGTCTCTTTCAGCTATCAGCGCTTTTGCCATATGATCGAGGTCGTATTCCAACAATTCACCAGAGACCAGCTCACTATCAACAGCCAACTGAAGAAACTCTCTCAAGGCTTGTGGATAGTATGTTTCCATCTCAAACTGAGTGGCTTTTTCGGCAACCCCTAGGCGTGTAAGTGCCTTCGCTCGGATATCGTCTAGCAGTAATCGTGCAGTAACGTAGGTATAATTCGGTTCTTTTTCTACCATGGTTCGCGCGCTCATAATCAGAGCCGCATTGACATCTTGTTGTGTCACGCCGTCATAAAGATTTTTCAAAGTCTCTTGAAGAACTAGTTCTCCATTAACGTCAGCCAAACCGTCACAAGCCTCAGCGATTACTGTCTTTAACCGGCCGACGTCTAGTGGCTTTTTGGATCCGTCACTTTCAACGATTTTGATTTCTGGGTGATCCTCGCGTGTTGACTCGATCCTTTCTGATCGCAAACGCTTTCTTTCTTCTCGGTATAAAACATAGTCCCGCGCTACGCGATGTTCGCCATTGCGCATCAAGCACAATTCAACTTGGTCTTGAATGTCTTCTATGTGGACTATGCCGCCCGAGGGCATCCGACGGTGAAACGTGTCAACCACTTGGGCTGTCAACCGCTCTACCGTCTCGTGGATCCTGTTGCTTGCGGCCGCGGTATTACCTTCTACAGCTAAAAATGCCTTGCTCATCGCGACTATTATTTTTGTAACATCGAAACCGACGACAGCACCGTTCCTTTTCATCACCCGGATGTCACCAGGTGTTGGAGTGGCGTCCGGCGAAACGGGCGCAGATTTCGGAGCGACCGTTTGTTCTTCTTGTTGCTCACCGCTGACGCGGCTAGATTGGTACATACGGCCTCCACCAAGCCTGAGGTTACTATTTTTATCTATAACCCCAATATCTTGGGGCGCGTTGAAGTTAAGAACACAAGATACTGTGGTTTGTTTGTAAGTCAATGCAAAATTTTTGTGGATAAATTGGGGAGAACTGGATTTTAAAAAAATAAAAGCCAGAGTTTTTCTGGCTTTGCGTTTGCTTAGACTGTGGATAAATATCAGTTCAATTTATCGATAATTTTTTTTCATCAAGATGGTTTTTTTGATTTCCGTTTCTGTCCACTTTTATCCAGATTTTAGTTCAATAACTTTGACGCTTATTTTGGCCAGTTGTTTCTCAGCTTCAGCTAACCGCCCGCGTTCACGTTCAACCACACTTTCTGGCGCTTTATCGATGAAGCCGGGGTTGCTTAGTTTACCTCTCAATCCTTGGATATCACCCCTCAGCTTTTTCACCAGTTTTTCAAGCCGCCTGACTTCGGAATTAACATCTATTAGTCCTGCCATGGGTACGTGGACCTCTAATTGTCCGATCAGTTGTGTAGATGATGCTGGGATCGATTCACCGATGTCTAGGAAGCGGACCTCAGAGAGTTTCGCGAGCGGTATGATCAACGTCTCGAGACGAGCTAAGCGATCACGGTCGTCTTCGGTTCCGCCAGCTAACATCATTGGAATTGCTGTGGCCGGCGACAAATTCATTTCGCCGCGGATGGTTCGGACTGCAACTATCACGCCTTTCATCCAGTCGACATCTGCTTCGGCTGATGCGTCAACTTTGCCTGCATCGTGGACCGGGTAGGGCGCTTTAGATATGGTGTTGCCGCCGCGACCAATAAGTGGTGCGATCTGTTGCCAAAGTTCCTCTGTGATGTACGGCATTAATGGATGCGTCAGACGTAAGATAGTCTCTAATACCGTAGCCAATGTGTATCGCGTCGCATTCTGTGTCTCACTGTTCGCGCCGCCCTCCGCAAGAATCGGTTTAGTTAGTTCCAAGTACCAGTCGCAGTACTCGTTCCATACAAACTCATAGATCGCCTGACTCGCCAGATCTAATCGATAACTTTCTATTGCTCTAGCCACTTTACTTTCGGTTGCCTGTAGGCTCGAGCCGATCCATCGATCAAATACCGTCATGTGGGATATGTCGAAGTCACTCAGGTTGTGACCGTCCATCTTCATCATCACAAATCGGGTCGCGTTCCATAGCTTATTACAGAAGTTCCTGTATCCCTCGATCCGCCCCACATCAAAGTTGATGTCACGGCCAGTTGATGCCAGTGAACAAAAGGTAAACCGGAGGGCGTCGGTGCCGTAGCTTTGAAGTCCGTCTGGGAACTGACGCCGGGTCGCCTTTTCGATAGTCTGCTTCATCTTGGGTAGCATGAGAGAGCCAATTCTTTTCTCTACGAGGTCCTCAAGAGAAATACCATCGATCAGATCGATTGGATCCAAGACATTACCCTTGGACTTAGACATTTTTTGGCCTTCTGCGTCCCGCACAAGTCCGTGTACATACACTGTTTTAAATGGTATCTGCCCAGTGAATTTCAGGGTCATCATGATCATGCGAGCGACCCAGAAAAAAATAATATCAAAGCCCGTCACTAAAACGCTCGTCGGGTGGTAGCGCTCCAGCGCCTCTGTATTTTCAGGCCAACCCAGAGTTGAAAAAGTCCAAAGTGCTGATGAGAACCAAGTGTCCAGAACGTCGTCGTCTTGTGTCAGTCCTACTTCGGTGGAAAGGTTATATTTTTTTCGGGCGGCCTCTTCGTCTTCCGCCACATAGATATTACCAGCTCCGTCATAAAAAGCTGGAATTCGATGGCCCCACCAAAGTTGGCGGGAGATACACCAGTCTTTAAGATCACGCATCCACGCAAAATAGGTATTTTCCCATTGTTTTGGGACGAATTGGATCGAGCCATTTTCTACAGCCTCTATCGCAGGTTTCACGAGTGTCTCAACGGCAACAAACCATTGATCGGTCAGCAAAGGCTCTATAACAACACCGGATCGATCGCCTCGAGGCACTTTTAGTTTGTGCGGATCTACCTTCTCAAGAAGACCCAAGGCGCCTAAATCTTTAATAATTTTTGCCCTTGCATCAAACCGGTCCATGGCTCGATAAGCATCAGGTACAGCCTCGTTCAGTTTAGCGTCTTCGGTTAAAATATTTATCATCGGGAGGCTGTGACGTCGGCCCATCGAATAATCATTGAAGTCGTGCGCGGGTGTGATTTTTACACAACCTGTTCCAAACTCTGGATCCACATAATCATCTGCAATGATTGGAATTTCGCGATCTGAAAGTGGCAGGGCTATGCACTTACCGATTAATTCTCTGTAGCGGGCGTCTTGAGGATGCACAGCGACAGCGGCATCCCCCAACATCGTCTCGGGTCGCGTGGTTGCGACGACCAAGTGACCCGACCCGTCGACCAATGGGTATCTTAAATACCAGAGAGAACCTTCTTCTTCTTCGCTTACCACTTCTAAATCAGAAATCGCTGTATGGAGCACAGGATCCCAATTCACAAGGCGTTTGCCGCGATAGATTAGTCCTTCATCAAAGAGTCGAATAAAAACTTCCCGAACGGCGCGAGAGCAGCCATCGTCCATGGTAAAGCGTTCGCGAGACCAATCTACTGAAGCTCCCATGCGACGTAGCTGTTGAGTAATCATGCCGCCCGAAGTGTGTTTCCATTCCCAGACTTTCTCTAAAAACTTCTCACGGCCTAAATCGTGGCGTGAAATATCAGACGCTAATAACTGACGCTCGACTAGCATTTGTGTGGCAATACCTGCGTGATCGGTTCCGACCTGCCAGAGGGTGTCATCACCATGCATCCGGTGGTAGCGGGTTAAGGCATCCATGATGGTGTCTTGAAATGCATGGCCCATATGCAGAGAACCAGTCACATTGGGTGGCGGAATCATAATGGAGTAGGCGGTACCTTGCCCTGAGGGCGAAAAGTGCCCGTTATGTTCCCAGAATTCATACCAGCGAGATTCAATAGCCGCGGGATCATATGTCTTGTCGAGAGTATCGGTCATGAACGCAGATCGTGTTGTGTTATCGGATATCCATCAAATTTTAACTTTTTCCAGTTGGCTCGAGTGGTCTTGAGCACATCGGAGTTTTGCACCACGATTTCCACGAGATGATCAAATTGTGAAAACCATGGAGGCAGAGCTCCACCTAAGTTTACTAGCACGCCATGCCGCTCAGCAGGATCTTGCCAACTAATTCCAACCGGGGCTTTAGGTGTATTTCCGCGATCGATTTCGTGAGGAATAAAGCTGTCCGGATCATCCCACAGAAGCTGATCCAAATTTTGCGCTTCAGGTTCAGTTGCTACGTGGCAGTGGAGATCAAGCCCTTTCCGGTAGGATTGTCGCACAAACTTCACCGCAAAGCGTGTCCTAGCTTCAATTGTGTCTTCATTTAAAATGTAATACGAGATTTTGGTCATGCGCGGAGCCAGTTCACCAATAACGGTACAGGACGCCCGGACGCACCCTTGGCTTTGCCGCCGCTAAACCACGCAGTCCCGGCGATGTCGAGGTGTGCCCATCGATATTTTTCAGTAAACCGGGATAAGAAACACGCAGCTGTGATGGTTCCGGCATCACGCCCACCAATATTAGCGATGTCCGCAAAGTTTGAATCCAAGAGCTTCTGATATGGTGCTTCGATCGGAAGTCTCCAGCAGGGATCACCGGTATCTCGACCAATCTCATAAAGTTCATTGGCCAATTCATCGTCGGTACTAAGTAGGCCTGTGTTGTGACGACCAAGTGCAATTAAACAGGCCCCCGTAAGAGTCGCTATATCAATGACAGCTTCTGGATTGAAACGCTCTACATAAGTCAAAGCATCACACAACACGAGTCGGCCTTCTGCATCCGTATTGAGTATCTCAACTGTTTTCCCAGCGAGCGTTGTCACTACATCACCGGGCTTTGTCGCTCGACCAGACGGCATATTTTCGACTGCCGCAATTACGCCGATGACGTTTGTCTCCAGACCCAATTCACAGATGCATTGCATACAACCCATGACGGTCGCCGCACCACACATATCAAACTTCATTTCGTCCATCGCCGCACTAGGCTTGAGACTAATGCCACCTGTGTCGAAGGTCACACCTTTGCCAACTAATATCTTTGGTTTTAAGTTGGGGTCGCCGGCGCCTTGGTATTGAAGGATGATAAACCTTGCGGGCTCATCACTTCCCCTTGAAACAGATAGCATGCAGTGCATACCGATCTCTTCGAGCATATTTTCGTCGAAAACCTCACATGAGAGGTTGTTGAATCGATCAGCTAAACGGATGGCTTGGTCGGCTAAATATCGTGGGGTGCAGGTGTTGCCTGGCAGATTACCCAATTCTCTTGTCAGGTTTGCACCTTGCCCGATTTTGATTCCCGTGGCGAGATGTGATTGGTCTGTGTCTGATCCAATTACTTGCAGTGCTGAAAGAACCTTCGTGTCGTCATCTATTTGTTTTGGTTTGGTAGTCGTATATTCGTAGGAAGACCATGCAAGACCGTAGCCCAAACGCTCTAATGCACCTTGATTGCCAAAGGTAAGTGACCCTAGGTCAAGCGTCGCTTGGTTGATTGGTAAGCCTTTGAGCGTTCGCCCTAGGGTAATAAATGCCTCATTTTGCGCTAGAGCATCGAATTTGTCTGCTTTTCCTACCCCAAGGAGTACTAATCTCTTCGTACGAAGGCCAATTGGGTTTCTGAGAATAATCTGAGAACCTGCCTTGGGTTTAAAGTCACCGGAATCTACTAATTCTGAGATCAGTGTGTCGAGTTCCTTGTCGCTTCCCACTACACTGTTATTTTCGGATACTCCAACAACAAGACATTCGGTGTCAGTGTCGGCGTGAGAAGATGAAATTGGGGTAAGTTCCATTGATGGCTCCTTTAATCAGCGTTAGGTAGGGAAGTGTAGGGCATTTGATCATTCTGAGGTACTTCAGTCGCCAGATATTGGAAACTTCTGCTGGTGTTTCACTTGTTTTGCTGTTGGTGGTGTTGAGTGGTCGATTCATTCAATTCCTAGATAAGGCAGCCGATGGCGAACTGTCTGTTGAGCTGATGCTAACGATGATTCTTTGGAGGATTCCATCGTCATTAGAATTGATACTGCCGCTTGCTCTAACACTTGCTGTCCTTCTCGTTATCGGGCGTATGAATCAGGAATCTGAGCTGATTATTTTGCGAGCAGCTGGTTATTCTGATTTTGGCTTATTTCGAATCATTCTCTTGCCTTCAGTGATAGTTGCATTATTGGTCGGGTGGTTATCGTTTTTTCTATCGCCGGATTTGGCACGAGTGCTCGATAGTCAGGTGGTTGAAAAAGAAAATCTAACTGTTTTTGATACCGTGGTTCCCGGTCGGTTCCAGTCCGACAAGTCTGGTCGGTTGATCTATGCTACAGACATTTCTGCAGATCGAGAGTCGCTGATTGATGTGTTTATCGTCGAACCGTTGAAAAGAAAAAAAAACGAGGTCTTCCTGACTGGCAGAACCGCGCGGCTTGAATTCAATGAAGGGGAGAAATATTTGGTATTGCTCGACGGATACCAACACATCGGTAGCGACGTCTCGCTCGATTGGGAAATCTCTAAGTTCGATCGCTATTTGATTCGATTAACTTCAGAATTAGACAGCCGCCCAGATTCTCTTGAGGCTAGGGCTACCAGTGTTTTACTTGAGTCGGGGATGCCCGCCGAGCTAGCCATCGTTTCATGGCGAGCCTCACTCCCGATAATGTGTATTTTTATGTTGCCGTTCGTCTTTCTGATAGGACGTGGTTCCTCGCGGCAGAGCAGATTTCTTTGGATTATCCCTGTGATCCTTATCCAGTTTGGGTACATCACAGCGTTATCATACGCGCAGAAGGCTATAATCCTCGGTCAGTGGTCGCCTTGGCCAGGTCTTCTCTGGATACACATGATTTTAATAGGGGCTTTTGGCGTCTTTTTTGGTCTGGGATCTCTTGCTCGCAGGAAAGGTTGGCTATGACCCGCTCGACTTGGCTAATAGCCCGCGCAATCTGGGTTTCGTTCCTGATCGTATTCTCGGTGTTTTTTGGGCTTGAGCTGGTGTTTCGAATATTGGACGAGGCGAAATCACCACATATCAATTACACGATAGTAGAAATCGGAATCGTCTCAATTTCAGGGATGCCACGGCGCTTGTATTTGGACCTACCATTAATCGTTCTCATTTCCGTGGCAGCAGGTCTCGGTGGGTTAGCTCAAACGAACGAGCTGACCGTTCTTCGAGCGGCAGGTCTGAGCATCAGGCAAATCTTTTTCAGGATAATCTTAGTACTGGCACCGATTTTTTTTGGATCGATTCTAGTAGCGGAATATGGAATGCCTGTAGCAGAGCGTTTTAGCCAAGCTCTAAAGAACGCCAATGTCTCGGGTGATGTAAAAAGTGCTTTTTGGACCCGAGAATCAGGGCGCTATGTCTTTATCGAGGGAGAAAGAGATGGTTCAGTTCGCCTCTGGAAGCAGATTGAATTGGTTGATACGCGCGGTGAGATTGAACGCTTGGTGGTGTCAAGAAACGTTGGATTTAATTCCGGAGAAGTGGAATTGGCTGATGCACGTACGTTGTCGTTCGAGGCCGATAAAGTCATCCAACAGACAAGTGATTTGGTGCAAAGTACCAATTTGACTAGGAACCAGATCCGTTGGCTTGTGCTCAAGCCTGATGCTCTCTCATTGAGTGAACTCTGGTCTGCCTCTAACTATCTCGAAACTGAGGGTCTCAACGCTCGGGCACATAGTCAGCTATTTTGGCAGCGCCTTTTGCTGCCAGTAACACTTTTTGTCCTGACGCTACTAGCATCAGCAACGGCGTTTGGTTCAATGCGGTCAATCGGAACATCGATGCGGATCTTTTTGGCAGCATTACTTGGACTAATCTTTAAATATGCAATGGATATGGCGTCGCCTCTGGCATTCCTATTGGGTGCTCATCCCTCTTTAGCGATAATCCTACCACTTTCAATACCTTTGATTCTGATGCCTCGTTTATTGCGTTGATTTTTGAGACCGAGATTCAGAAACCACACGGGTTTTTGACAACAAATCGTAAAATGTTTGACCGATTGGCGACAGCCAGCTGGTGAGAAGTGTCAAACCGAATGGTGCGAGGGTCATCACACAGATAATAAGTCTTCTGAGTGCAACATTATTAGTGATTGGTTCGCCTTCGAGGCCGACTAGATGGAGCCTCCACGCCAGCATTCCAGCCGTTTTACCGCCATGTGACCAAGACCACCAAAAGTATCCTCCCACTGAAGACAATATAATCAACCGTGTCAGCCAAGTAGGCGCCTCCCCTTGCGCGAGTAAAGAGGCTATAAGTCCGGAGATCAATGTAAGCGCGACAACGATCAGCCCGTCATAAATAAATGCCAAAAAGCGCTTCCAGAGTGGTGCCTTAATAAGCCGCATTCGTATCCATTTGTTTCGCTATTTGAATGTAATTAGAAAGAAGCACTGAGCGTAAGATTCTCAAATATCTTTTCCCTAGTTCCGAATAACTACTAAGTGTCGGGATCAGTTCTTTGGCGGTTAGAGGTTTGTTTTTATTTTGCAACTCAAGCCTAGTTCGCCTCAGTTTTCGGTAAGCTTTGTGCGTATTAATATTTCGATAATAGGCGGCGACCGAGTCTCCGATGGTATCGAAATGTCGAACCTCGACCGATTTATTTCTATTTTTTTTTGGTTTCATACCGCACCCCGGAGTGTAGCACTGATGCCCAAAATAATTGTTCCCTTGTATCGCGAATCTAGATTGCCCCCATGCCGATTCGATCGCTGCCTGTGTAGCAACCAATGCGGGTGGCAGTCCATCAACACGGAGATACAACTCTGCTTCTACTTCATCTAGAGGGGTATCGGGATCGATTGCAAAATATGACATCAGCAAAGCTAGTGCCGGATCACGTTCGAGATGTTTCGTTTGGCGTTCGATGATTCTGGGAATAAACGCTCTAGCCGCTAATAATCTTTTATTTTCATATTCTGCGTAGTCCATCATCAGTCGGGCAAATTGTTGTCGGCGATCTTCGATAGTGGCATTTAAAGGAAGCGCCGGACGGTTCGATGTGATAAGCGCTTCGAGTTCGTTCCGGTCAAATTTAGCTAAATCAGTTTCGTGGGTTAGCGCTGTGTATAGTAACCCGGCGGTTGCGACGACTGTGATGAGTGCCGCGTGTTTGATCACTTGTCTGGTTTGCCCGCTTTAGGCATAGTCGGTTCGGTCCAGTCATTTCGCAATTCTGCTAGTTTCGCATATTTGTAAAAAGAACCGATAAATCCCCCGATTGCAATTACTAATCCAGCGCGACCATCACGCCAACCGCTTTTGAATATATATATTCTCAGGAACATTGAAAAACCATGTAAAAATGCTTTACCTATGCCACCTTTCTTATTGTTACGTAACAATTTATGTGCACCCAATGTTGAGTAGCGTTGTGCTTTGTTGAGCATTTGCTCAAGATCCTCGAAAGGGAACTGCCAAATTGGCTTGGTCAAATAGCCGATCGGTCCGGTGCAGGTAAAACCTTCATGTACCTCTTCAGTCGTATAGCCCAAACACCCCTGACGGAATAGCTGTGGCTGACGATAATCTGGACTCCAACCCGAATACTTGACCCAGCGCCCCAAGAGGTAATTCTGACGAGGCATAAAATAGGCTACCGGAGCTTCCGGGTCATTTTTCTTCACAATTGAAAGGATTTCATCCCGGGCTTCCGGCGTGCAGCGCTCATCTGAGTCGAGGGAAAAAATCCACTCATGCTTGCAGTGTGCGATCGCGTCGTTCCGCAATTTGCCGAATCCATTGAAATCGATTTGAACAACACGTGCTCCGAGCTCTCTTGCAATCTCGGCGGTGTGATCTGTTGAATGAGAATCGCAGAGAACAACTTCGTCAGCCCACTCGATAACACTCTCGATCGCAGGACGGACTTTGTTACTCTCGTTGAAAGCGATAATGTAGCAACTGAGTTTTGACACCGGCGTCATCTTTTAGCTGTGGTAACTTTGGTACCGAAGGGGGGACTCGAACCCCCAAGCCCGTGAAGGCAACGGATTTTGAATCCGTCGTGTCTACCAGTTCCACCACTTCGGCAATGGGACGCGGATATTACTTAAAACTTTGTTGGTTGTCATTAATCGGCCCTTGCCAATTTCTCTAAACACCCTAGACTTCGGTTCCGATCAATGCGAGGTGGCTTTTGAAACGGCGAGATTTTGCTTACGAATTACCTGAACAACTAATAGCTAGTGAGCCACTTAAAAATCGTACTAACAGTCGACTCATGGTGATTGACCCGGCAGGACCAATCACGCATCAGTCTGTATCTGACTTGCCGTCCATGATTCGAGAGGGTGATGTTGTCGTGGTGAACAACACTCGTGTTTTTCCTGCTCGGCTGTTTGGAGCAAAAGTATCGGGTGGTCGAATCGAGGTCATGATTGAACGATTACTGTCAGATCATGCTATTCGAGCTTTCGTAAAAGCTTCTAAGGCACCAAAAGAAGGGACGATTTTGCTGATGGATGGTGGTTTCGAGCTTATTGTTAAAGGAAGATATGCCGATCTTTTTGTGCTGGAATCGGATCCTGCCATATGTATTCTCGATATGGCGGAGGCGCATGGTCATACTCCTTTACCGCCTTACATCCAGCGGGAGGATCTGGCGCAAGATAGAGAACGATATCAAACAGTCTTTGCAAAAAATGTAGGCGCGGTCGCAGCCCCCACTGCAGGTCTTCATCTCGATGAGTCTCTGATTTCTTCGATTCGACGTCGGGGTGCTTTGTGGTGTGAGATTACTTTACATATTGGTGCTGGAACGTTTAATCCGGTCAGGGTTGATGAACTGAACGAGCACCAGATGCATAGTGAGTGGTACAACATTCCGGATGATGTTAGGGACACTATAGTGTTGGCTAAAGAAGAGGGTCGACGAATAATAGCTATCGGTACAACCACAATGCGATGTCTTGAGGGCTCAGCCGCAGCCAATGGTGGTCAAATTCGTGCAGGATCTAGCGAGACGGAAATTTTTATAACGCCTGGTTATAAATTCAATGTGGTTGATGTTGTATTGACGAATTTTCATTTGCCTGAGTCTACACTCTTAATGCTTGTTGCGGCGTTTGGAGGCTTTGAAAGAGTGTTAGCGGCCTACCACGAAGCCGTGCGTGAGCACTATCGATTCTTCAGTTACGGTGATGCTTGCCTGATTACGAGAGATACAGGGGCCATTCGTGCGTCCTGAATGTCATATGACCTTCGAGGTAAAAGCCACTGATGGCCTCGCTCGCCGCGGTCAAATTGCATTTCCGCGAGGGACTATTGAGACACCAGCATTCATGCCTGTCGGCACGTACGGTACAGTTAAGGCGGTAACAACTGATCAGGTTTCTGATAGCGGCGCAGAAATCTTATTAGGAAACACTTTTCATTTGATGTTGCGTCCAGGTGCTGAGCAGGTGGCTTCGCTGGGTGGTCTGCATAAGATGATTCACTGGGATAAGCCTATCTTGACCGATTCGGGTGGGTTTCAGGTGTTCAGTCTTGGTAAGTTGAGGATGATTACAGAGGACGGTGTGAGCTTCCAAAGCCCGGTGAACGGGTCTGAAGTGTGGCTCGACCCGGAGCGCTCGATGGCCGTACAACGTCAGCTTGGTGCTGATATTGTGATGATATTTGATGAATGTTCACCGTATCCGATTTCGTACGATGAATCTAGGAAGTCGATGGAATTGAGTCTGCGGTGGGCCAAGCGGTCACTAATCGCTCACGGAGATTCACCGTCAGCAATTTTCGGCATTGTGCAGGGCTCGATGTTTTTGGATCAAAGAGACCGAAGCTTGGATGCTCTGACCGAAATGGGTTTCGATGGCTATGCGGTTGGGGGTTTATCTGTCGGGGAGCCCAAAGAAGAAATGTTTAAGGTGATGCGTCATATCGCGCCAAAATTACCAGATAATCAGCCACGATACGTTATGGGTGTTGGTAAGCCTGAAGATTTGGTTGAAGGGGTTCGTAGAGGTATTGACATGTTTGACTGTGTGATGCCGACTCGTAACGCAAGGAATGGTCATTTATTCATAGATACCGGTATTCTAAAACTGCGAAATGCTGCTAACCGAACCGATGAGGTGCCGATTGACGAGACTTGTGATTGTTACACGTGCCAGAACTACAGCCGTGCTTACCTTCATCATCTAGATAAGTGCGGAGAAATTCTTGGCGCCACACTTAATACCATCCATAACCTGCGTCATTACCAGCGGCTGATGGCGGGCCTGAGGACTGCGATAGAGAATGAAAAACTTGATATGTTTGTCGCTGATTTTTATTCGAGACGCGGACTAGAAGCTTCGGTATTGAGGTATTAGATGAATCACTGTTGCTCAAATCCTCGCCAACCTGTACTTTTACGCGAGTTTTATAACTTCAACGGATGATGTTGATATGATTTCGAATGCATACGCTAATGCGGCACCAGCTGGACCCGATCCAATGTTTCAAATTCTGATGCTGGTTGGTTTTATTGCCATTTTTTATTTCCTGCTGTGGCGACCACAGCAAAAGCGCGCAAAAGAGCACAGGAACCTTGTCGAGAACTTGGCGAAGGGCGATGAAATAGCGACGGGCGGTGGTCTCATGGGCCGAATTACTAGGGTTTCTGAGGAAGTGATCACTCTTGAAATCGCGAACGGGACTGAAGTATTAGTGCAAAAGCCGGCGGTGGCCGTGTTGCTCCCTAAGGGCACTTTGAAAGACTTGAAGGCGTAATTGGAAATTCTGTGAGTCATCGCCTCCCTCTCTGGAAGACGGTCTTTGTGATCGTCTCCCTTTCCCTGGGCATATTGTATGGGCTTCCGAACGGCTTTCCGGACGATCCCGCGGTACAGGTTTCATCAAATCGTGCGACGGTAGCTTTAGGTGAGTCAGATGTGGAACGCCTACAGGATGCGTTAAGAGAAGCTGGAATTGAACCGGTAGCTACAGATTTTGGGAACTCTCAGGCTCTGTTTCGCTTTGACTCGGTAGAAACACAGATCAAGGCTAAAAGCCTGATGCAGTCGACGCTAGGTTCTGACTTCATTACTGCACTTAACCTCGCCCCCACTACACCAGATTGGCTTCAACTGATTGGCGCTAGTCCAATGAAATTGGGCCTCGATCTTCGAGGTGGAGTTCATTTCCTGATGGAAGTGGATCTCAAAGCAGCAGTTTCGCAGCGGTTGGTGGCCTACGCGTCCGAAATTAAACAGATGTTAAGGAAAGACCGTATTCGCTTCCGCTCTGTTGATGTTGGGGCAGATGGTGAACTTGAGATTCGGTTTTTGAACCAAGAGGCCCGTTTTCGAGGCATCGAACGGATTCGATCTGAATATCAAGGGGTGTTTGCTTATCGTGAAGCTGATGATGACGCAGCTTTCGCGAGTTTGTTGCTTGCAGATGGTGAACAAACCAAGATAGAAGATTATGCGGTCGGTCAAAATCTGACTACACTCAGGAATCGCGTGAACGAGCTTGGGGTCTCTGAACCCTTGGTTCAACGCCAAGGACGGAGTCGTATCGTCGTAGAGCTTCCAGGGGTCCAAGATACGGCAACAGCAAAGCGCGTTCTTGGCGCCACCGCGAATCTCGAGTTTCGGCTAGAGGCTCTGCCTGATTCACCGGTTCGTGAGACACAGCGGTACGAGTTTCGAGCCAATGAGGGAGTTGCCCAACTTGAGCGAGATATCATCACCACGGGGAATTCAGTGAGTGATGCGCGCTCCAGTTTTGATGAGAACGGGATGCCTCAGGTCAATATTAGTCTTGATGCTTCGGGCGGACGCCGAATGGCTGATGTGACGAAGACGTCTGTTGGACGCCGTATGGCTGTAATCTTCATCGAGTCAAGGACTCGAGACGACGTGGATCGTTCGACTGGTGAAAGGAAAAAAATACGATATAAAGAGCAGGGGATCATCTCACTCGCAACGATTCAGGCGGTGTTAGGGAACCAATTTCGGATCACGGGTCTCGACAGTGCAAGAGAGGCATCAGAACTTGCGTTATTGCTGCGCGCCGGTGCGTTGGCCGCGCCCATTTATTTTGTGGAAGAACGTACCATTGGACCAAGTTTGGGAGCAGAAAACATTAGGTCTGGGATAAACTCTTTGGTCACAGGATTTATCCTCGTTATGGTTTTTATGCTAGCCACTTACAGAGGCTTTGGTGTCATTGCCAATTTGGCTTTAGCTGTCAACGTTGTATTGTTGGTTGCTGTCATGAGCCTGCTACAAGCTGTTCTTACGCTTCCTGGTATTGCTGGGATTGTTCTCACTGTGGGTATGGCGGTTGATGCGAATGTGCTCATCTTTTCGAGAATCCGTGAGGAGAGAGTGAGGGGACTTGCCGACCCGCAAGCGGTCCGCGTTGGTTTTGAGCGAGCTTTTGTTACTATCCTAGATTCAAACATCACCACGCTTTTAGTTGCGATCATTCTTGCAGGTATTGGTTCCGGCCCTGTGAAGGGATTTGCGATCACTTTAGCTATTGGTATATGCACTTCGCTCTTTACAGCGACTCTCATCACACGCCTCTTGATTGAAGGACTTTTTGGTCATCGCTATCTACCAAAGTGGGCTCTGTGACCATGCGAATTGGAACCCCATCTATTGACTTTATGGCAGGCCGCCAAATCAGCTCAACACTGTCCTTAATATTTGTCATTTGTTCGATCGCGCTGCTTGCTTTTGATGGTTTGAGTTTCGGCCTTGATTTCACCGGTGGGTCCTTGGTCGAGCTTGAGTTTGCCAGCGAACCGGCTCTGGAGAAGGTTCGTGAGACCCTTGGTAATGCAGGTTTCAAGGACGCCGTCGTACAGGCATTTGGGGCGCCTACAGATGTAGTCATTCGTATCGCCCAAGATGATGCTCCCAAAGCGGGAGATCAGATATTTGCAGCCCTCCAATCAGCCGGCTTCGAGGCACAATTGCTCCGGTCAGAATTTGTCGGCTCCGTAGTTGGAGAAGAGCTCAGAGAACAGGGTGGACTGGGTCTTCTACTAGCGCTCGGCATTGTAATGTTTTACGTTGCTTTTCGTTTTCAGTTTAAGTTCTCCGTCGGTGCGGTAGTTGCGCTGGTGCACGATGTACTCATCGTTCTTGGGGTGTTTGCGCTTTTCGATCTCGATTTTGATCTAACCGTGTTGGCGGCGGTTTTGGCTGTGATCGGTTATTCCTTAAATGATTCGATCGTTGTGTCAGACCGGATTCGGGAGAACTTTAGGATCATGCGGACCAGTGATCCACTTAAAGTGATGAACGATTCAATTAACCAAACACTGAGTCGAACGCTTGCGACCTCGACTACCACATTGCTGGTATTGTTCGCGATCCTCGTATTGGGCGGTGAACTGATTCATAACTTTGCGCTTGCTCTCACAATCGGCGTGGCGGTGGGAACTTATTCCTCGATTTATGTGGTGACGATTGTTCTTCTTATGCTGAAAATTTCGCGGGAGGATCTTTTGATTCCTGAGAAAGAGGATGACATCGACGATCGCCCCTAGGCTAGAGATTCAGGTTTCCACACAATCGGTGCTTGCTCTCGCTCCTTTTCTTACTGCAGTTACACGACCAATGTTAGGTAGAGTTTTTCGTCATTAAAAAGCCCTTTTCCAAAAAAGTTCCGATTTTTTTGATTAGACATTAGTCTAATAATTATGGTGGTCGGGTTCTTGGCCCTGCGAGTAATGCTGGGTATTGTTCGGGGGTCTATTAGTCATTTCGGTAAATAGTAATCTCGTTGATACTAATCTAATAGGAATCAAATGCCCGAATATCGATTCATAAGTATTTGATATTATGAGTTTTTTATTTCATTGGGGCAGTGTTCAGTGAACCGCTGAAAATCGATAAAGTAGCGATATCTGAAATGTAGCTGAATGACCATTCCGTTTTTTTGTCAGGACACCAATTAAATGAGCTTTTCGTAAATTTGCCGGACTGCTTATTCTAGGCTAATCGGTTGTTCAATCGGCTCGATTTAGTTAATGTAGCACCCGTGGTCGTTTGAAAGGATGCCACACCTCGGCAGGTCTAGCTTGCCTGTCTCTGGGGTAACCCGGAAAAAGAGGATACTTAAGTAACCTTTAAATTTGTATTTAATGAGGGAATCTCAAATGAAAAAAATTATTGCTGCTGCCGTTGCTACTGCGTTTGTAGCTCCTGCATTCGCTGCGGATGTTAACATCACCGGCGACCAAGAGTTTGCATACACAGACGCAAACGGTGCTACATCGACCGCGATTGACGGTGATTTCAATGTCAAGGCGTCTACCGAGACGGCGAATGGCATTGCAGTTTCTGCTGACATCAATATTAGCGATGAGGGCGGAGACGACGGGGGTAACTCTCTGACTCTGTCTAGTGATTTCGGTAAATTAGACTTGGGTGATACCAGTTCAGCTGCGGACTCAGTCGACGATCGTACTGACTACGCTTTGGTAACTGGGGTTGCCACAACCGCTGGCGACGCTGCTATTGGTTGGACACTGCCTTCTTTGGTACCTAGTCTGTCTATCTACGTTTCTCATGGAACCGACTCTGACGAAGACGGTGAAGCGCATACAGGTGTTGCGCTAGAGTATGGCGCGGGTCCAGTGGAAGTCGCTTACGCCGAGAACAACAACGATGACGGAAGCAAGATCACGTATGTAGGTGGTACAGCGTCATTTGGTGGCGCTGCAGTCAGCGTAGAGCGCATGGATGACGATGCTACGGATACTGAAGAAGCTGCGATGGGTGTTAGCTACGGCATGGGCGATATGACCATTTATATAGCCAACGAAGAGACACAAGTTGCTAACGCTACGACAGCGGACGTAACCGCGTTTGGCCTTCAGTACGGCCTGGGTGGTGGAGTTACTGCATTCATTGAGTCATCATCTGACTCCAAAGATGCGTCTGCGGACACAACGGCAGCTGGCGTAACATTCGCTTTCTGATAAGTTGAAAGTCTGTTAAAAACCCCGGCTTCTCGCCGGGGTTTTTTTATTTTGTGGTACCCTTTGGTCCTATTGATTTAAAACCTCTTGCAGTGGGAAGTGTCTCTCGGTCCTGATTGCCTTGGCCTGTTATCATTGTTTGGCTATCAACAGCGCTGTTCGTGATTTTGCTAATGTCATCTGAAATGCCCTCATTTTGAAATGTTTCGAATAGATTGAGTACTCGTCTATATTCTTGGTCTGTGATTTTTTTCTCGAAGAAAGCTGCGTCAAATTCCTCTTTGGTTTTGTTAGCACTGTAGAGAACGCACTTCTCAGATATTTTTTTTGAACTGAATAAACGCTCAAAAAAATTTCGATTTTCCTCGGCAATTTGATCCATGCAATGGTCAGCGTGTTTCGAATATATTGATTCAAAATCGATCGCTAGCAACGTACTTGTGGTGAAGCAAGACGAAAGACCAACAAGTATGATTTTACTTATCTGAGAAGATTTTTTTTTGGTTTCCATCACAACTCACTTACTTTTCGTTAACTCTCTTGATGCTATTGGGTAAAACGTGCTTTTGTGGAGGCTCGCTAGGTCTGACCAAGTCCATAAACAATCAGATAGTCTTTTGTCGCCGTCTGCGGTTAATCGCTCTAGCGCTTTTACCCACTCACATATTGGGGATTCAGGTTCCAATGCGACAAGATCTCTAAAGCCAAGCTCCACACTACCTACTTTCGACGAGGTGAGAACCTTGACTCCATGATAGCGAGCCTCGGCTACTACCATCCCGAAAGGTTCTTTTCTTGCGGGATGAATCAAGACCTCATATTCCTCCCACGGAATCGTCTCTTTCCACCCTGCGATATTTACTAAGGGATGAGTAACAAATCGTAATGGAAGGTCCTCTCTCGACGGACCAAAAACATCAAGAGTCCATTGATTTTGAAGCGCCTCCAGAATCTCTATTGCCAGATCTAGACCTTTTCGTCTCCACTCTTTTCCTACGAAGACGAATTTTTTAGGCAATTTAGGGTTTTTATTGTATTCACTTCGACCTATTGGTTGAGGATGAATTCCTGGATGGGCGATGTTTATTTGTTTGCCTGATACCTCTGGATATAAATCCAATAATTGATTTTTAACGATCGTCGAAACTGCAAGTATTTGGGTGGTGGAAGAAGAGAGAAGCTCGTCCTTTTCCATTTGTTCCCAAGCCGATATTCGACGACTAATTAGAAGACTGCGTAAGAATGTTTTGGGACTCTTTATTGGTGGTCCGTGAAAGGTTGTCAAATGGTGACAGTTTGAGCGTTCATGACTATGAATCAAAGCATGACGCCTTTTAAAGTTATCATTCACGTACTGCGTTACCAATTGTCTAAACCGTCTCATCGATTTCCATCTAGGCTTGGGGCGCGATTTTGAGACCCTATGGATTACGATTTTTGAGTCAAATTCGCCGAAGGTTTCTTCGCAAATTACCTCGACATGTAAACCTTGTTTGATAAGTTCATGGATGAGGTTCCACACATAGGATTCCATTCCCCCTACGCAACCAAAACGTCTTACAATATGAATTACCGGCGGCAGGTTAATATTCAATCCAATGCCCTGAAATGTTTTTTACTGATCTCAACGTCCAGCTTTTGTTCGAGCCAGAACCTCAGCCTGTTTCGTCTATCTCGTACGGTAGGTTTGTAATTTTTTATTTGGGTAAATGTATGCTCAGCTTCTTCTGCGAGCCATTTGGCCATAACCGTTGGGTGTCGCAATTTAAAGTCCCGAAGCTCGGCAATGTCTATGTTCCCGTATCCATGGAACTCTGGCGGTTGCCCCCCCCAATATTTGCTTACCTGACGCAGCTTCTCTCTCATTTTTTTTGTGTTCCGGCAGTGGCCATAGTGATAGATATGGGCGCCGGAGTGCCGAGCTCTTGGGTAGCGGCCCTTTTTGTTTTTGTCTAGTACCACCCAAAACAAACCATCAGGAGCAATAGTTCTAATTGAATTCCTTATGATGCGGGGCGCCTGACGATATCCTGCAATGCCGGTTTGATACGGTGTGCCATAAAAATGAAGAAAATCGAAGTAAAAAGCTTCTACTCGATGATCGTCGAGATAAGTTTCCAGTGATAGTTTAATCTTTTCTAAATCTGCCTCGTGTAACACCTCATCGCCTTCGAGATAAAACGCCCAATCTCCTTGGCACTGGTACTGTCCGATCATTTTTTGTTGACCATATACGAATCCTCTATCGCACATGTTCTCGTTCCAATAGGTGTCAACAATTCTAATTTTAGGGTCACCAATGGATTCGATTTTTTTTCGAGTGTCGTCAATACTCGGCCCCACGGCGCAGATAAATTCGTCGACAAGAGGTAAGGCAGACCGGACACTCTCAATAAAGGGGTATCCGTTAATGTCTGCGTTTCTAAGGAATGTAAAACCGGATATTTTCATATTGCCTTGATCATAGTTTTTGCTGGTCGGTAACCCATGGTGCCATGAAGCATTTGCTTGAACCTGTCATCATTTACAGAAAATTGATCACGCGGGCGTTCCATATGGTGGAGGTGTGCAACACATGTTGCGAACCTGCCACTTCTAACGGTTATTCCGGCTTTCAACATACGCGCCACAAAATCACTATCTTCACGACCCCAACCAATGTAACTCTCGTCAAATCCACCAACTTTTAGTATATCAGTGGTATGCGCGCCGAAGTTACAACTACGGACCGACTGCCAAGAAAATGGATCTATGTCCCTAAGAGGCCCGAACGGCATGGCTCTATATTTATAGTTAGAAAACAGCTGTTTAGTATCTATTTGACTTTTTTGACGAAGTAGTAGGTTGCTTTCATGCCTGCTGAGTAAAGATCGATTTCCGGAGACTAATTTCCCAGGTTTGGCTAACGCTAGGTGGTTCCGGACAAAGTTTGGAGGCAATAGACAGTCGCCATCAACGAAAATAACGTAATCATATTTCGTTCTTAATAGGGCTAGATTTCTAGCTCTAGCTGCTCGAAAGTCACAATCAGGTTGCCATGTGATTTCTATGGGTAGATGCTTTTTATATCGAGAAACGATAGACCCGGTATCTGTCTGAGAACCATCATCCGCTATGACGATCTGCGATGGTGAAGAAGTCTGCCGCATAACAGATTGCAGCACGAGATCCAACGCTTCTGGCCAGTTAAACGTTGTGATTAGCAGAGAAATGTTAGAACGATTCATCGGGAAGGTGTGATTGTCCGCACATGGTCTTGCATATTTTCTTCAATTTAAGCCCCTAAATCTTGCTAGTTTTTGTTTAAGTAACGTTTTTAGAGGCCTTCTGATGACTATTGAGTCTAAATTTGCCAGGTGGTTCTCGAAATCGATTTCGCCGTGTTTTTCGAAGAATTGCCTCAAAATCGGTGTGGCGTAATTCTTTCTACCAATACTAGACCAGTCTCGGGTATATGCTGACCCAAACTTTACATCGAATTTGTTAACTCTAAGAGTTTCACCTAGCGCAAATTGTTCAACGGTATGGGCGTTTACAAGCGGTTCCAGTAGGCTAAAGAGACGAAATGCTTGGACGAGGATGTCTATGTTATTTTTATGCAAGCCAACGATCGAAGAGTTAAGCATTCGGGATTTTGGGGAGAGTTCGTAATTTAATTCACCCCATTCTACTGACTGATTTGTTAGTCCTTCGTTGAACCTATTTATACTGGCATTCCGCGTCCCACTGATCGTCCCCTCATCACAAAACATGATTGCGCGACCATCGCAGATATCACTGGCCAATGACTCTGGATTCTTTATCCAATAGGTATCAGTATCAAGAAGCACAGAGACTTGCGCTTCTGTGGTCCGCATGGAGTGTTCGAAAGCCCTTAGCTTGATTCCGAAGTGTTGTAATCCGTTAAGGCTCCACTCTCGCACATTTTGCTCTGTTATCTGAATAGTCCTGATAGGGTACTTTTCAAATAGCTCGGGCTTATCGGTTACCACACAAACGCCTACATCTGGCTGGGAATACCATCTTTTCCACGCTGACAAAATTTGGAATTTTGCGCCGTGTTGATACCCTAGCTCTTGCCCATAAGCTACGATTACGTGCTCTCTCTTTTGCATAAGATTTAGTTTCTGAACCGCTTTTGGGGTATCATAACGTTAGTTTTCCGCGCCGAGTTACGAGTGATTAAAACGATATTCTTTACTAGGCCCTTCGTTGAATGATCCCAATCTACGTTATTTCTGTAAAGTCATTTACGGAACGACACAAGCACATCGAACAAATGGCTGAACGATTCGGTTTCTTGTTTGAGTATGTCTGGCAGTATGATGCGGACGAGCTAGACGAAGCGGATCTGAGTAGGGTTGGAGGGTCTCTCGCACCAAAAAGTGCATCCAACGTATTGAAGCATTTGCACGCACAAAAATTATTTCTGAAGACTAGTAATGATATCGCTTTGGTGTTGGAAGATGATGTGGTTTTATTTGCATCATTTTTTGATGAACTAAACCACATTTTGGATATGACCAAACGTCTCCCGCCTGGGTGGTTAATTTTTCTTGGGGGTGCCGATAATAAATTGGATTCTAGGTTCTTCGATTCCGATGGACAGTATCTTGTTGAGAAGCCGCTCACGACCGCTGAAGCATATTTAGTGGATAAGCATGGATGTGAACTAAGGACCCGATGGTTAGATATAAACAGCGTGGATCGACAAGCAGATCACCAGTTAAAATTAATGGATCAAGATTTGGGGCTAAAACATTATTGCGTATCGAAGCCTTTAGCTACCCAAGGATCAATAACGGGCTTGTTTGGTACGTCTCTTGATTCGAGTCGTGCGAAGCACAGTCCGTTTTTTTTACAAGCTAAATATCGATACAACCGCCTAAGGCGCCAAGTAATTCCCCGGTTTTTTTCCCGACTCTTGAAATGGTGAAGGTGATGGATCGAGTATTGAATATGGAATCAAAAAGGGTTTTGGTGACCGGTGGTGCAGGTTTTTTAGGCTCTCATCTTTGTGGTCGACTGGTCGATCAAGGCCACGACGTAATTTGTTTGGATAATCTATATACAGGCTCCAAACGAAATATCACCGGTCTCTTGGATCGACCCAATTTCGAATTCATTCGTCATGACGTTACGTTCCCAATATATCTCGAGGTAGATCAAATCTATAACCTCGCATGTCCGGCGAGTCCGATTCACTATCAAAGTGACCCAGTGCAAACTACTAAGACCAGTGTTCATGGTGCAATCAACATGCTGGGTCTTGCTAAGAGAACTGGTGCGAAAATTTTTCAAGCATCTACGTCTGAGGTTTATGGTGATCCGGAGGAAAATCCTCAGACCGAGGAATACAGAGGATCCGTCAATCCAATTGGACGACGGTCTTGTTATGATGAAGGCAAAAGGTGCGCTGAAACTTTATTTTTTGACTACAATCGTCAGCATTCACTTGAGATAAAGGTAGCCCGCATTTTCAACACCTACGGACCGAATATGCATCCAAATGACGGCCGAGTCGTCAGCAACTTCATTGTTCAGGCTCTGAGCAATGACCCTATAACAGTGTATGGTTCTGGACTCCAAACACGCTCATTTTGTTACGTGACAGACCTCATAGAAAGTTTTGTGAGCTTCATGAAAACGGATAAGGAAGTGACTGGTCCTATCAATCTCGGGAATCCTAGAGAACTTGCAATGATTGATCTTGCCGAGTTGGTAATTGATTTGACCGGGAGTTCATCCGTAATCAAAAAGGCGGCACTTCCACAAGATGATCCAAAGCAACGAAGGCCTGACATCACAAAAGCTAAAAAGTTTTTGGACTGGAAACCACGAGTTGAAATTGAAGAAGGTTTATTACTCACCATTCAATACTTCGAGGACATCTTATCTGCCGAAGCTATGGATTTGACTGATCGATGAAATTGATTAGGTAAACGTTAGTAATTTGATGTTATGCGGCGCTTTAGATGCAACGCTGTTGTTTTTTGGGTACTAATATTTCTATGAATCTTTTAAGTGCATTTAATGCTCGCCATGGGCTTAAATCAGAATTTTGGGCTCGACTTTTAGTACTTGGAATTGTAGTCACAATGACGCGTGCTTGGGCCTTAACCAATCTTTTTGAAGTTTTACTGGTCTGCATCACGTTTTACGATGCTTCATTGCGAAAAAAGGTACTGTCTTCATTCAACGACGTCAGAGTATCCGCTGTATTTTTATTTTGGTTTTGGGTTGCGTTTTCAATGAGTTGGAGTGAAGCCCCAATTGCAGAGAGACTGGGTGAATTTTGGAGTTGGCGCAAACTGATTCTGGTACCTATTTGCTTCGCCTTGTTCGAACGTGATGCTGATAAGCGCCTATTGATGGTCACTGTTGTGGCAATATGCTCGGTATATATGGTTGCAACTTGGTTGGGATATTTCAATCTTGTCGAACTCGATAGGGTCCCTAAGCATTATCTTGAAAATCATGCAACGCAGGGTGTGCTGTTCGGAGCATGTTCACTTTTCTGCATATTGTTAGCGTTACAAAATTCTAATTGGATGAGCAGGTGTTTATTTTTCTTGCTAGTAGCAGGATTCGTAGCAAATATTTTATTAATTTCAACTGGAAGGTCTGGCTACTTATTTCTGGTAGTAATCTCGGGGTATAGTGCTTTTTTTTGGGCGAAATGCCAGTTCAAGGCAACAGTTCTTCCCCTGCTGGCAGGTCTTGGTGCTGTATGTATTATTCTCGCAACGCTTTTTATAAACGAGACCACCAATCGGGAAATAAATAAAGCATTCACTGACATTGAGACCGCATACACGTCAGAGCAGCTTACCTCCTTAGGTATAAGGATTGTCATGTGGACTAATTCTTTGGCGTTAATTGAAAATAAACCTTTGTTAGGATCCGGAGCTGGAGGTTACAAATATGACTATGGCGCATTAGTAGCAGGTCAAGATGGCTGGCGTAGCAAGGTGATAGATGATCCTCATCAACAATATTTACATATAGCCGCAGAGCACGGCTTGTTGGGACTTTTCTTTTTTATTTTAGCCTTTGGCGGGTGGTTATTCTCTAAAGTTCCAAGAACGCAAATTTTTTATGTGGCAGGGATCTCAGTTTTACTTGGAACAGCGGCGAATGGATTTGCTAACGGACATTTCTCAGCCTTCGTGGAGGGTCGCTTTTTCTGGATTTCAGTTGCTGCGTTTTTAGCTGGAACTCAGAGCTATTTCCCTTCTCTAAAAATTTACGACAAGTCCCAAAAGTAGTGTGAATATGGGTGTACGCGATTCCTCGAAGGCTGCGATTTATGACAATGAATACATTGATAGCGTCTTCGCTGAATTAAGGGTGGCTGTTATTGGATTGGGTTATGTTGGTCTGCCGCTAACTGTAGCCTTTGGATGTCATCGTGATGTGATCGGTTTTGATTTGGACTCGATACGTATTGATGAGTTGCAAGGTGGCTTCGATTCGACGGGCGAAGTTAGCGGACATGATTTGCGTGGTTGTGTCCACGCCACATTCACCAACGATTCTTCTTTTTTGGCTGACCGTAACTGTTACATCGTTGCGGTACCCACTCCAATAACTGAGCATAAGAAGCCGGACTTAGATCCTTTGGTCAAGGCTACTGAGCTGATTGGCACTTTTTTGAATGATGGCGATATCGTTATTTACGAATCAACGGTCTATCCCGGTGTAACGGACGAAGTATGTGCGCCAATTCTGAATCGTTTGTCTGGCCTGCGTTACGAATCTGATGATTTGCCGGCTGATAAAAATTTGAAAGAAAAGGGCGGTAGGTTTTTCTGCGGCTACAGTCCCGAAAGAATTAATCCGGGTGATAAGACACATAGGCTGGCTGACGTAGTCAAAGTCACCTCCGGTTCTACAGTCTTCATTAGCGAAGTGATTGATCGTCTTTACAAACAAATAGTCACCGCGGGTACCCACAAAGCTCAATCCATTAAAATTGCCGAAGCTGCAAAGGTCATAGAAAACTCACAACGCGATTTGAATATCGCGTTGACGAACGAAATTGCCATCATCTGCGATAAGTTAGGAATAGATACACATTCAGTGCTAAACGCAGCCGCTACGAAATGGAATTTTACAAAATATGTTCCCGGTCTCGTCGGTGGTCATTGCATTGGAGTTGATCCGTATTACTTGACCTTTAAAGCAGAGGAGTTGGGATACAGTCCTCAGGTTCTGTTGGCTGGGCGAGCTTTGAATGATCGAATGTCTGATTACCTAGCATCGAAAATAATTTCGATTATGGAATGTGGCTCCATTGTGATAGCTGAGTCGAAAGTTTTGGTGATGGGGGCTACGTTTAAAGAGAACTGCCCGGATACTAGAAACAGTAAGGTATTTAAACTGGTGGATGACCTCAAAAGTAAGGGAATAAGCATAGAAATTTATGATCCTTACGTAAAACCTGAGACTTTTATCGGGGATAACGATAAATATTCATTTATCAACGTTCCAAAAGAATCTCATTATGACGCGGTGGTAATTGCGGTCGCACATCTTGAATTTGTTGATTTAGGAATTCAGAGAATAAAAAGATTTGGTAAACCATATGCTAAAATCTTCGACATAAAATCGGCATTCCCGGCGAACGAAACAGATTTCAGGTTGTGACTTTGTTTTCAAGGGCACTACTTTTCTCAATTGAAAGACGAAGGTTTGGCCTACTCAAATCTAAAGGTGTTGTGAAGTCAACATCGGCCTCTGATGTCTGCAATCCGGCTCTGGTCTTACCTTATGATCGCGATGTCTGATAATTAAAATGCCGAGTAAGATCGTGTTGTTTGTTTCGCATAGAATGCAAACACTAGCCAATTTTGATCAAGTCATTGTGATGAATGGGAGAAGGTAGAATGCTGTGTGAGAATATCGTGAGGATAGAGAAGCTTAACCTGCACACAAAGGATGATATCTCCTGATGCGACATAATGAAAAGGTGCTTGTGACTGGCGCCGATGGTTTCATCGGTTCGCACCTCGCAGAGGCATTGGTGAGGCACGGCTATAACGTGCGCGCTTATGTAATGTACAACTCTATGAATTCGTGGGGGTGGTTGGACTCGGCTGATCCAAACATCTTAAAAGATATGGAAGTTATAGCGGGCGATATAAGGGACCACTCTAGTATTAAAGCGGCTGTAAAAAATTGCGATGCAGTTATGCACCTTGCTGCACTTATCGCAATCCCATTTTCATATCACGCTCCTGCCTCTTATGTCGATACCAATGTAAAAGGAACATTAAATATTTGCGAGGCGATTCGCGATTCTGGGCATTGTAAGTTGATCCATACTTCAACCAGTGAAGTTTATGGGTCTGCGCAGACTGTGCCAATTTCCGAAAATCATCCGTTAGTGGGGCAGTCGCCATACGCGGCAACCAAGATAGGGGCCGATCAGTTAGCTCTTTCCTTCAACGCATCCTTTGAAATGCCTGTTACTGTTCTTCGACCCTTTAATACATACGGGCCTCGACAGTCACTCAGAGCTGTAATTCCAACGATAATTAGTCAGATTAATGCTGGTTTTAGTGAGCTGAAGTTAGGGGCAACGTCGCCAACTCGCGACTTTAATTACATTCAAGATACTGTTCGTGGGTTCTTGTGTGCGCTCGAGAGTGAGAACGCCGACGGGCAGGTTATTAATATTGGTAGTGGCTTCGAGATTTCTATAGGCGACACGGTTAAAAAAATTGCAGATTTAATGGGTGCTGAAGTCTCTGTATCTGAGGACGCTAGGAGATTGCGCCCTGAAAACAGCGAAGTCATCCGACTCTTGGCGGACAATGCTAAGGCCGCCGATGTGCTGTCTTGGAGGCCTGAGTTTTCAGGAATGGCGGGTTTGGAACGGGGTTTGCGGAACACCATTGAGTGGTTCGTAGATAAAGGTAATCAGAACAGCCAGAAAGTCAGTAGTTACACGGTTTGAAAACTTTACCTGTTAGGATTCTCGACGCTCTTCAGGCGCATTACCATGATCCTGAAGTTCGGTT
>PBZM01000043.1 GCA_002731015.1 Gammaproteobacteria bacterium | reverse complement strand
TCAGAATCTGCCTTTCGCAAGCAACAGCAGTATCTAACCCGATTATCGGCCCTTCAGATGCCACCTGATCCGCAATTACCTGGGCTTTTCTTTTAGCGAGACGACACACGTATTCCGCAGGCGATTCCTCAATTCGGTGTGATTCGTCAACATTAGCAGGCATAACTTGGAAGTCCGTTGTAATCAGCCCCAATAAGTCACGCCGTCTCGGTGACTGACTTGCAAGAATCATTACCGTTGCACCTCAGAGTCTCGCGTGTACTGAGCTAAAAAATCATAAAGCCAGCGGATTGGAGACCAAAATAACGCTGAAAAAAGCGCTTGTAACAGGAGAATATAAAATTCTGGCGACTGCCCTGTAAGTGTTCTTACCCAATATGAAATCGCTGAAGCGACCATCAGTACGACGAAAATTACAGTAGACTGACGTAGCCAATTAACCTGTCGTATCGATGGCCCTAGCAATGTCAAAGCATAAGCAATTGAGGCGAATAGCAAACCATGTAACCCGAGGGCGGTCCCATACAAGACGTCGACCGGTAATGACGACACTAACAAGAGTGTCATGGATAATTGATAGTTTCGCATCAGACCCCACCATGTGACGTATAAATACCCAAAATGCGGTAACACAAATAATAAAAATGACGGGTAAGGAAAGGCGATCAGCAGCAAAGTTAAAAGCCATGTTAATCCAAAAGTCATGATCCGCCCTTCGATAAGTCAACCATTACAAGTGACAATCGCGCGAGTGGTGCCAATGGTTCAGCAACAACCCAAGCAAATGGCTGACCAGGAGCACGAATTACCTCTTTCACCTCAGCGACCGGAATACCGGGCTGAAAACGCCCACCCAAGCCTGAGGTTTCTATGATATCGCCGGGAACTATGTCTACAGTGTCGGGAAGATTTCGCAGTTCGATTCGATCCATACGACCGACCCCAACCGCGATCGCACGTTCGCGCGTCCGCGTCACTTGTACCGGCAAATGATGAGTTGCATCAGTCATCATTAACACATCGGCCGTGTTTGGATATGTAACGACCACCTGGCCGACCAATCCATCAGCAGAGATCACTGGTTGCCCAATCATTACCCCTGCCAATAACCCTCGGTTGATGGTCGCTCTATGAATAAATGGGTCATTCGATAAGCGTTCAATCTGCGCCTGCAACAAACGCTCGTTCACTCGCTCTTTAACACCTAGGAGTCGTCTTAACTCAGCATTCTCAGCTCGAAGGCTGTGCAACTTAAGCTGCTCAGTTTTCAAACGCTGATTTTCAAGGGCAATAGACTCCAGTCGCTGTACAATTAAGTTTTGAGATTGCGACCATTGAATTAGTTCACCCACCAATTTGCCGGGTAAAAATGAGAGTTGCTCAACCGGCCAAAGGCCGGTTTTTATAGCCTGACGAACTAATGTTAGCGCATCGAATCGAGAATCGATGAATATTGTAGCCACAGAGAATATGACCGCGACGATCAGGCGTACTGCGGCTACACTTGTTTCAGAAAACAGCGGCCGCATACGAACAGATCTTAATCAGAGTTGAAGAGGTTAAAAGAAGCGCGATCAATCAGTTCTAACGCTTTACCACCCCCACGAGCGACGCAAGTCAATGGATCATCTGCAATCAGAACGGGAAGACCGGTCTCGACCGCCAAAAGCTCGTCCAGACCCTTGAGCAACGCTCCACCTCCTGTCAACACTATTCCTCGTTCGGCGATGTCAGACGCCAATTCCGGGGGAGATTGCTCAAGCGCATTTTTTACCGCCGCGGTTATCTGGGCTAATGGCTCAGAGAGCGCTTCTTGAGTTTGGTTTGACTTGAGGGTCAGCTGTTTAGGTATCCCTTCTGCAAGATTACGGCCACGAAGATCGATTTCCTGCTCACTCTTGACCGTGACCGCTGTACCAATTTCGTGTTTAATCTTTTCTGACGTCGAGTCACCGATGAGAGTACCAAAACGCCGACGCACGTAGCCAACAATCGCTTCATCAAAACGATCTCCGCCGATTCTAACTGATTCAGAGAACACAATTCCGTTTAGTGAAATAATCGCTATCTCAGTCGTACCTCCCCCGACATCCACAACCATCGAACCACTCGCATCATCGACGGGAAGTTCTGCGCCTAACGCTGCCGCCATTGGCTCCTCTATGAGATACACTTCACGCGCTCCCGCGCCGAGCGCAGACTCCTTTATAGCCCGACGCTCAACCTGTGTCGATTGCGCAGGAACACACACAAGGACTCGAGGTGACGGGCGAATAATTGAGTTTTCATGGACTTTGCCGATGAAAAGCTGAAGCATTTTCTCTGTAACATGGAAGTCTGCAATTACGCCGTCTTTCAGAGGTCGTATAGCTACAATGTTCCCCGGGGTCCTGCCGAGCATGCGCTTCGCCTCGATTCCCACCGCGGCGACAGAGCGCTGCGTTCCTACGGTGCGAATTGCAACAACTGAAGGCTCATCAAGTACGATGCCTTTACCTTTTACATAGATCAGCGTATTCGCTGTGCCTAAATCGATCGAAATATCGTTCGAAAACAATCCGCGTATGGCTTTAAACATGCAAGCTTCATCCTGTTATGCGTGCGCAATAGACTTAAGAGTTTAGCTGACCTAGTCTCTATACTGAAGCCTTATGCTAGCATTCGTAGATCTAAATACGATTTTCAAAGACGGAGAAACCCATGTCGCTGACGAGCGATCACGTCAAACGCGTTGGCAGATTGGCCCAATTAGGGCTCACAGACGCCGAGATTACAGAAACACTTACACAACTCAATTCGATCCTCAGTCTCGTCGATCAAATGCAGCAAATTGATACGAAAGGCGTAGTGCCTCTCGCCCATCCATTGGAACTTAAACAAATACTTCGAGCCGATGCGGTCACGGAAATGGATCAGCGTGAAAAGTTTCAAAATACATCACCACAGGCAGATGCCGGTCTGTATTTGGTGCCGAGGGTTGTTGAATGAGCGACATCACCGACCTGTCATTTTCTGAACTTAAAAAAGCACTTCAGGAGAAATCTCTGTCCAGCACTGAAATCACCTTAGCTTTTCTCGAGCGCATCGAGTCACTTAATCCAGAGCTCAACACGTTTATCACCGTTACTCGTGACGAGGCGATGCGATCGGCAAAAAATGCCGATACGGCGATCAGCCGTGGAACAGCAACTGCCTACACCGGACTTCCGATCGCGCACAAAGATCTTTTCTGTACTGATGGAGTTTTGACAACCTGTGGCTCTAAAATTCTTTCGAATTTTGTCGCGCCTTATGACGCACATGTCGTTAGTCGCTGTAAAGCCGCAGGACTCGTATCGCTCGGCAAACTCAACATGGATGAATTCGCCATGGGATCATCAAATGAGAACTCATATTTTGGTCCAGTCAGAAATCCATGGGATACAGACCGCGTTCCAGGCGGAAGCTCCGGTGGATCAGCCGCGGCGGTTGCAGCCAAGCTCACGCCCTTAGCGACAGGGACCGACACCGGTGGATCCATTCGGCAACCGGCCGCATTCACTGGCACATCGGGCATTAAACCCACTTACGGTCGGGTTAGTCGATTCGGCATGATTGCGTACGCATCAAGCCTTGATCAAGGTGGGCTGATTGCACACACAGCAGAAGATTTAGCGCACGGTCTCGGGCTGATCGCTGGTCACGATAGTCGCGACTCAACGTCAGCTGAACGATCAGTCCCCGACTATACAGAAGTATTGAACGGTTCGCTAAAGGGTAAGGTAATCGGTCTTCCAAAACAGTTTTTCGATGATCGTCTCAATAACTCCATGCGTGACGCAATGGACATGGTTCTCGAAGTCTTCAAGTCGCTCGGAGCGAGTGTAGTGGAGATTTCGCTTGACCATGTCGCCGAAGCGATTCCCGCTTATTATGTAATCGCTCCGGCTGAGGCCAGCTCGAACTTATCGAGATTTGATGGAGTACGATTTGGCTACCGCGCTGACAAACCAACAAATTTGTTGGATCTTTACGAACGGTCTCGTGGCGAAGGCTTTGGCAGCGAAGTTAAACGTCGGATTCTAATCGGAACTTACGCCCTATCTGAGGGCTACTACGATGCATACTACAAAAAAGCGCAGCAAATTCGTCGTTTGATTCGTGACGACTTTAACCATGCGCTTGCTTCTTGTGATCTCATATTCGGACCGACCACACCTTCAACCGCTTTTGTGATTGGCGAAAAAATCTCAGACCCAGTTTCAATGTATCTAGAAGATATTTACACCGTCGCAACCAACATGGCCGGCTTACCTGGTGGTTCCTTCCAAGCACCTATGATCAGCGGTTTACCAACCGGTTATCAGCTCACCGGTCCTGCCTTCGGCGAGAGTATAATTCTCAATGCGGCTCACCAAATCCAAATGGCGACCGACTGGCATCGTCTGAACCCGGAGAATTTCTGATATGTATGAAGCAGTCATAGGACTCGAGGTTCACGTTCAACTTTCTACAGCCTCCAAGATCTTCTCGGGCTCATCCACAGCTTTCGGTGCAGAACCCAATACGCAAGCATCATTAATTGATTTGGGGATGCCGGGCGTTCTTCCGGTTCCCAATGCAAAAGCATTTGAAATGGCCATAAAATTTGGCCTCGCAATCGATGCAAAAATCGAACAAGAATCCATCTTCGATCGCAAAAACTATTTTTATCCCGATCTCCCAAAAGGCTATCAGATCAGCCAGTTTGAAAAACCGATAGTTGGCCCGGGTCGTGTCACGATAACGCTCGATGATGGAAACACAAAAACTATTAATGTCACACGCGCTCACCTTGAAGAAGATGCAGGGAAGAGCATCCACGACGTATTCGACGGAATGACGGGTATTGATCTTAATCGTGCAGGCACACCCCTGTTAGAGATCGTCTCAGAACCTGAACTGCATTCTGCTAGAGAAGCTGTCGCTTACCTCAAAGTCATACACTCGATAGTACGTTATCTAGATATATCAGACGGTAATATGGCAGAGGGTTCCATGCGTTGCGACTGTAACGTCTCGGTTCGACCCGAGGGCTCAGAACTTCTGGGCACGCGAACAGAAATTAAGAATGTAAACTCGTTTCGTTTCGTCGAGAAAGCAATTGACACGGAAATCCACCGCCAAATCGAAATTCTTGAAGATGGTGGGCGCGTGGTCCAAGAAACGCGATTATACGATCCCGATAAAGACGAAACGCGCCCTATGCGATCCAAAGAAGAAGCGAACGACTACCGATACTTCCCAGATCCTGATCTATTACCAGTGTTTATAGACGACAGTTTTATTGAGACCTGCCGTATCAAGCTACCCGAACTTCCAGATGCGCGCAAAGCGCGCTACATCGCCGAGTACGGAATTACAGACTATGATGCCAGTGTCTTGGTTGCTGATCGTGACCTCGCCGATTATTTCGCTGAAGTTGCAAACATGTCAGGTGAGGGAAAGCTGGCGGCGAACTGGGTGATGGGAAGCGTTTTGGCAGAACTCAATCAAGCCAATCTAGCAATTGCAGAATTCCCAGTTTCTTCGCGACAATTATCCGATTTACTCGGTCGAATAAAAGATGACACTTTGAACTCAAAAACCGCTAAAACAGTCTTTGAAGCACTAATTACTGGCGATGGCGAAGTTGATACCATTATCGAGGAACAAGGGTTGGTGCAGATGACAGACACCGGAGCGATCGAAGCCGTTGTCGATGAAGTAATCTCAGAAAACTCCCATGAAGTAGCTAACTACCGTGCCGCATCGTCTGACAAGCGATCCAAGATGCTCGGGTTCTTCGTCGGACAGGTAATGAAGAAGTCTCAAGGAAAAGCCAATCCACAAGCTGTCAACCAGATCCTCGCGTCAAAACTCACTTGATGAGCTACAAACTCGGCAAGCTGAATCCTTTCGATAAGTAAATGACTTCCAGTTCATAGTTTTGGCATGGAATCGTGACAGCCGCCCAATCAGACGATCAGGCCAACCAAGCAAGATTCCGAGGACCTCGACGGCTTGAAGGGTCCCAAGAGTGCCGACGACCGGACCTAACACCCCTGTCTCCGCGCAGGTGGGTTCAATCTCGGGTATGTCAGGAGTAAAACATGCATAACATGGGTTGTCCGCAAATCGCGGGTCGATGGTTGTCAGCTGGCCCTCCATGCCTAGCGCCGCCGCAGAAACTAAAGGCACCTTGTAGGTCCAAGCGAGCCGATTAACCAAAAACCGTGTGGCAAATCGATCAGTACAATCCGCTATGCACTGAGCGGTTAAAAGCTCCGAAACAACATTTTCCTCAGTAGCGTACTCAGGAATCACATCAACCTCAATCCACGGATTAATTCCCAAAATACGATCTCTTGCAGAATCTACTTTGAGCTGGTTCAAACTCGTTTGACTATGAATGACCTGACGATGCAAGTTAGTCTCATCAACAGTATCACCATCAACCAGAGTAAGACGCCCTACCCCAGCCGCCGCCAAATAAATGGTAAGCGGGCTACCCAGACCTCCGAGTCCAAGAACAATGACATGGGAATCCTTCAAGAGTTTTTGTCCACCCACATCAACTTCAGACAGAAGTATCTGCCTCGCGTAGTGAAGTAATTCAGAGTCTGTCATCATGGCTTTTGCATTCTTGTTACACGATCTCTTCCGGCCAAATCTTGATAAGTTTTGATGGCTTGCCAACCCAAATCAGATGCCATTAAGTGCACATCATGGGCCTGACGATGTCCGTGCTCAAGACAGAGGATCCCCCCCACCCGCAAGTGATTCAAAGCGTCAGTCAATAATTGCTCGATTAAAGCTAAGCCGTTTGCAACCGAAAATACCGCCTGTTCTGGCTCATATCGTATGACGGCAGCCTCTACCTCGGGATCACCCCAAGCAACGTATGGCGGATTCGCCGTAACCAGATCAAACATTCCCAGCCCATCAAACAAATCTGCTCGTGTAAATTGCACATCAAGCTTGAGCGAAACCGCATTAGTCCGAGCGCAGGCGATGGCGTTACGACAAATGTCGCTGGCTGACATCTCACACCGTGGATAACGAGATTTCAACGCGAGAGCAACCGCGCCGGAGCCCGTGCACATATCGTGTACCTGCATTGCATCCTCTCGCTGCATCAATTCTGATGCAACTGCAACTAAGATCTCAGTATCCAACCGAGGAATCAAAACGTCTGGGGTGACACCGAGCCTTAATCCATCAAAATAAACCACACCAAGGATGTAGGCCAACGGTTCGCCCTGTTGTGAGCGCGAAGCAATTGTCAAAAGTTTTTCGATCTGCTCCCGCGATAGCGACTCTTGTGCTCTAAGAATTTGATCAACCATGACTAAGCCCAGAACTTCTTCAATGACCAAACGCTGCTCGCTGATAGTCCATTTTGCGGCCCGGATCCGATCCGAACCTAAAAGCTCCGATAAGTTCATAGGCCTGAATCAAGGCCTGCTAACAGTTCGGCCTGATGCTCCTGCATGAGAGGATCAATGATCATCTGACAAGAACCATCCATCATTTCGTCAAGTCGGTAGAGTGACAGACCAATACGATGGTCGGTTACCCGGCCCTGCGGGAAATTATAGGTCCGAATCCGCTCTGACCTATCGCCCGACCCTACGAGCGATTTTCGTTCACTCGCCTCCTTGGCCTGCTGGTCTTGCCTCACCGCGTCCTCGAGACGAGCATGAAGGAGCGATAGCGCGCGTGCTTTATTTTTGTGTTGTGACCGCTCTTCCTGGCATTCCACGACAAAACCAGTTGGAAGATGTGTGATCCGAATTGCGGAGTCAGTCTTGTTTACATGCTGACCACCAGCGCCGCTAGCCCTGAAGGTGTCTATCCGCAGATCTTTGGTATCAATTTTCGTCTGGGCCACCGGATCCACTTCCGCCATTACCGCCACCGTGCAGGCCGAAGTATGAATCCGACCCTGTGACTCGGTTGCCGGAATCCTCTGAACACGGTGCGCACCGGATTCAAATTTCAATCTACCGAATACCTGATCACCGACTACCTTCAGAATTATTTCTTTATAACCACCAAGCTCAGCCTTTGATTCTGAAATAACTTCTGTTCTCCATCCCTGGGATTCTGCGAATTTTAGATACATTCGTGCGAGATCACCGGCGAATAAACCGGCCTCATCACCACCAGTCCCTGCTCTGATCTCAACAAAAGCACTTTTCGAATCTCCAGGTTCGCTCGGTATCAGGGCTATCTTTAGTTCTGATTCAAGCAATAGAAGCGATTCCTTACATATGAGAATTTCAGACTCCGCCAGTTCTTTAATGTCCGCATCATCACTGGAAAGTAATCCCTCCAAGTCCCCCAGATCACTTATGAGTTCTCTGCGACGCTGCACCAACTGCACAACTGGCTCGATATCACTGTATTCCTGCGAAAAGGCAACAAACTGTGCCTGATTCCCGATCACTTCGGGATCGGATAACAGAGCAGCAAGTTCTTCATATCGATCAACAAGTTGATCTAAACGATTCAGAAGCTTTGGTTTCAATCCGATTCCTCTGTGCCGTCGATTGAAAAAAGTCGGTGCGTCGCTTCAAGAAGCGACAAATCACCCTGTTCAGCGGCACTTCGAAGTGCCACTGTTGGCGCATGTAAGAATTTGTTTGTGAGATTTCTGCTCAATTGAGCAAGCACTTCATCCGCCGATCTTCCTGCCTCCAACATCTTCATCGCGCGCACCAGCTCTTGTTCCGACAAAACTTGAGCTGTATCGCGTAATTGCTTGATCGTATCAACTGCTCTGTAACCACGAATTTCACGCTGCCACCCATCAAGTGCCTCTCCGATCAATATTTCTGCTTGGCGCGCAGCATCTTGGCGCTGACCGAGGCCCTCTTCGACGACAGCCTGCAGATCGTCGATCGTATATAAGTAAATAGAGTCCAGCTCATCAACCTCGGGCTCAATATCACGTGGTACAGCCAAATCAACCATGAACATGGGCTTCTGCCGCCTGACCTTCTGCGCGCGTTCTACCATCCCCTTACCAAGCACGGGGACAGGCGCTCCTGTGGATGTAATTACGATATCTGCATCTTGAACACGGTTAGCAAGTTCTGTCAGGGGCCATGCGTAACCGCCGATCGACGCGGCAAGCGTTTCAGCGTTAGCGAGTGTTCGGTTAACCACATCAATTCCGTGTACCCCCTGTCCATGCATGTGTTCTGCCACTAACTGAATGGTTTCACCTGCGCCCACTAGAACTACTTTGCACAGTGACAGATCAGAAAATATTCGGCTGGCAAGATTCACGGACGCGTAGGCGACGGAGACAGGATTACGTCCTATAGGGGTCTCTGTTCGAACCCGTTTAGCGACAGCTAGAACTTTCGAGAAGGCTTGCTCAAGCTCGGTACCGCAAGTCTGTGCATCACGCGCGGCTCGGATTGCGTCTTTAAACTGCCCCAAAATCTGCGGCTCACCAAGCACCATCGAGTCGAGACCCGAAGCCACACGCATCATGTGTAGCGCTGCATCTAGGGCCTTAAATACATATACATGAGGTGCAAGAGTCTCTGCATCGACCGAGTGATAGCTCGCAAGCCAGCTTAAAACCTCAGGCTCTACAGCGTCATCAATCGCTAGAAAAAGCTCTGTCCTATTACATGTAGATAAGATCGCGCCCTCACGTATCCCCGGAAATTGTTCCGTTAACTGCACCAACGCATTTGGCAGACACTGCGCATCGAAAGCGACCTGCTCACGCAGTTCTACCGGTGCCGTGGTATGGTTAAGCCCAACAGTAAAAAGAGCCATTTAAGAAAACGATGAAACCTATTTCGAAACAGTGGCGAGATTGTAGCAGAGCTTGCGCTCTGTTGGTCCTTGTTACCCCTGTCGCCTGCCAGCCGACCAAAACGGTCAAGTCGGATTTGAATTCAGTCACATCTATCAAACGCACAACTCCCCCAGAAAAGCCAGAATTTACAACAATCTCTGGGCTGATAATGTTCGCTGAGGCAAAGATCGCCATGGGCGACGCGGAAACGGCAGTTTCCCTCTATCTCCGGGCTGCAAAGCAAAGCCGAAACCCCGAGGTGGCCGAGCGTGCGGCATTTTTAGCGAGGCAAGCCGGTACTGGTAACCAAATCCAAGAGGCTTTAAATCGCTGGCAAGAAATCGATCCCAGTTCGGATGGCCCACATGAGGCGGCTATTATTTATGCCGCGGAACACAATCAACCCGAACTACTTCAATCGTCTCTCAAGAAACTGGTACACTTAGAACCCAACTACCGCGCTCATTGGTTGGCAAATGTTTGGCTAGGATTGCCAAAGGAAAAGCAACATAGTTTTCTGAAAATAATTACTCTAGTTGCCACGGATTCCACCAACGGATCGCTGGCAATGGTGGTAGCTAACACCAAGAATCGACTTCAATCTCCGTCAGGAACTGAATGGCTTGATGCTTGGATAGAATCGCGATCTCCACCAGCCAATGTAATATTATTTCGATCACGTTTAGAACTACCCCAACGCAAGCAAGCGATAGCCTATTTAGAGCGATTCGCCAAAGACAGCCAAGACTTTAATGTACGAGCTCAGCTCGCGCGTTGGTATGGACTCGAGGGGGATAACGAAACCGCGCTGACCATCCTGCGGAGACTGATCGAAGATGATAGTAGTCGGCACCAAGATTTATTGACGTTGAGTATTCTTGAGCTGCGCAGTGGAAACCTCGATACCGCAGAAAAACATTTAAAAACACTGTTGGCATCCGAACAGTATCGGTCTGAGGCATACTATTACTTAGGTGAACTTGCCTCAAAAAAGGGGCTTAACAACCTAGCGATCGACAGATTCCTGCGAGTTGATAAAGGTGAACTCGTAATTGAGGCCAGAAAGCAGCTTGCAAGTCTTGCACTCCAGAGTAATGACCTAGATCAAGCCAATCGCTGGTTCTCCGAGGCAAAACTTCTGTTTCCAAATTTTGAAGTGCAGTTGAATATTGCTGAAGCGCAGTTTAAGACAGCAAATGATAGAGCTGGTGAAGCGATCCCCCTTCTCACAGAGGCACTATCGCGAGATCCCGAGAGTATTCAGCTACTTTACACACGAGCGCTGGCATTTGAAAAGATCGACAAAATCGATGGCGCCGAAAAAGATCTACGCAGGATTCTTGAACTAAAACCCAACGATCCGGACGCCTTAAACGCGCTAGGCTATACCCTTGCCGATCGGACCGATCGATATGACGAGGCGTTGGTCCTCATCAAAGCTGCTCTCCAGCAAAAGCCAGAATCCGCAGCTATTCTCGACTCAATGGGCTGGGTACTTTTAAAGCTTGGACAGTTAGAAAACGCTGTGTCTTACTTCACAAAAGCTTGGGGTATAAGCCAAGATCACGAGATCGCTGCGCATTATGGGGAGCTCCTTTGGCGACTCGGACGCCATAAAGACGCTCGGGAAATTTGGAGAATAGGCTATGAATCACACCCAGAAAGTGACAAGATTCGGCGCACGATAGAACGGTTAACGAATTCGTGAAGCATTTTTTTAATACTCTTTTTGTAAGTTTATTGCTAACTGGCTGCTCGCTGATGCCATGGTCGTCCGGTGACGACGTTGAAGTGCTTACCTTTCTGCCAGCCGATCAACTTAATCAGTGGGATTTAACCGCAAAGTTCGCTGTGTCAACAAAAGACCACACCGAATCGGGAAGTATTCGCTGGATGTTGAACTCTGTTGAAGAGCGTCTAGATATATTGGCCCCGACTGGTTCAGTCATGGCACAAGTGACAGTCACTGACTCCGAAGCACGCCTTCAGACGGACACTCAGGAAACTGTTGCGAAAGATGCAGACATATTATTTCGTGATGTCATGGGTACATCTTTCCCGGTAAGTGCGCTTCGATTTTGGATAAGGGGACTCGACGCGCCAAATCTGCCGCTTGAATCAGTTGAGAAAGATCGGTATGGCCGTATCACTGAGCTCAGCCAAGGTGGATGGCAACTCACCTATAACGGTAATATCGCAATCGAATCAGGATCACACCGGTTTGAAGTACCACGACGTCTAATCGCAACTCGTGGTGAAATAGAGATTCGCTGGGCCAGTACCGAATGGCAGGCACTCGACCGTTAATCTATCCATCATATATGCTCAAAGGTGGCATTTGCGTCGCCGCGCCAGCCAAAATCAATCGGTTTCTTCATATCTTAGGACAACGAGATGATGGCTATCATCTGCTGGAAACTGGATTCCAATTTACTGACTGGTGTGACTGGATTCATTTCCGAGTATCCGACAGTCCAGGTATTCGGATCCTCGATGATCCATTAGATCTTGGTGAACAAAACTTGGTGTATCAAGCTGCAACCAAAGTTATCGATCCTAACATTCATGGTATCGATATCTTGGTCGAGAAACATTTACCCGCAGGTGGCGGCTTGGGCGGTGGCTCATCTGACGCAGCGACTACCCTCGTATCGCTTAATGCGCTGTTCGACTTAGGATACTCAACCAGCAAGCTCCAAGAAATAGGACTCGGGGTTGGTGCGGACGTCCCTGTCTTTGTTCGCGGAGAGAGCTGCCTCGCCTCGGGGATTGGTGAGAAACTTAAAACGTGCGATTGGCCAGGCAAAAGTGTGTTGATTGCGGACCCTCGAATTCACGTATCGACTGGGGAAGTTTTCCGGCATCCAAAGTTGACAAGAGACACCCCCTCCAGCAGAATCCGCGCCTCGCAAGTAGATAAAACAACCAATGATTGCGAATCATTAGTTCGGGAAATACATCCTGAGGTCGAAGAATTGATCACTCGAATGCGAGTTTTCGGAGAACCGAGACTGACTG
>PBZM01000042.1 GCA_002731015.1 Gammaproteobacteria bacterium | reverse complement strand
AGCCTGTCGTCCATCACACTTTGAAGTGAGGATACTACGCACACCCGACGTGTGCGATACCCGTTTCTGTCCCTCTTTGTACGCGACGGCTATGCCATCAGTCAGCATCGTTTGAGGGGCTGCACCGGCTAACGCAACTTTAGCTGCATCAACAAGCTTGTCTGCTGATTCGCCCTCAATCACAACAATAATCCCAGGATTTGTGCAAAACTGACCGGCGCCCATTGTAAGGGACGCAGCCCAACCCCGACCGATCTCCTCGCCCCTCTCTGCCGCCGCTCCTGGTAATATAAACATCGGATTGACTGACCCAAGTTCACCAAAGAACGGGATGGGAATTGGACGCTGGGCGCAGAGGTCAAAAAGTGCTCGGCCACCCGCAAGGCTCCCAGTAAACCCAACGGCTGAAATCAATGGGTGCTTCACGAGGGCCTCACCCACTAATCTGCTTCCACCATGGACCATTGAGAACACGCCTCCGGGCATCCCGGTGCGATGTATAGCGCTCTCAATCGCTTGCGCGACAAGATCGCTTGTTCCAGGGTGTGCTTGATGTGCCTTAACAACGACTGGACAACCAGCAGCCAGCGCTGATGCTGTGTCGCCTCCAGCTGTAGAAAAAGCAAGCGGAAAATTGGATGCTCCAAATACGGCAATAGGACCGACCGGTAGCTGCATGAGTCGCAATTCAGGGCGTGGTAACGGTGTCCGTTCAGGCAAGGCCACATCGTGGCGACAATCTAAATAATCACCTTTTTCCAGGACATCAGAAAACATTCTTAATTGGCCACAGGTTCTGCCTCGCTCGCCTTCTAGTCTCGCAGAGGGCAAACCAGTTTCTTCGCCTGCGATTGCTGTAATCGCATCACCAAGGGCATCGATTTCTTCAGCGATAACTCTTAAAAAATTTGCCCGATCTTGCCGAGAAGTTTGCGAATAAGTGATAAACGCCTTTTCAGCATCTTTAACCGCCTGATCCACCAGTTCGTTTGTACCCACCGGGAAACTATGACTCGAACCTGAGCTAGGAGAAGATTTAAAACTTTCAGAGCCCCCAACCCAGTTACCAGCAATAAGGTGCTTTAGCTTCAGTTGATATTTCATCGAATACTCCTTCGAAATTAATTTAGGCTAACAAATTGTAGAGGGCTCGCCTTTTCGCTCTGCCGGTCTTGTAGTACGTTAGGGAGATCAAGCCTCTGTTGAAAATAGTATAGCTTGGTGAGAAAAAAGGGAGCGCACAAAAATTAGATCCTCGAAGTCTATACACGTGATCGGTTGTCACGCTGAAGGCGAGGTCGGTGACGTCATCGTCGGAGGTGTGGCACCACCGCCAGGCGACACGGTCTGGGAGCAAGCGGTTTTCATACACAATGATGGCTCATTAAGAAACTTCATACTCAATGAACCCCGTGGTGGTCTGTTTCGACACGTCAATCTACTGGTCCCACCTAAAAATCCCGAGGCTCAGATGGGCTGGATCATTATGGAGCCAAGTCATACGCCGCCTATGTCTGGCTCGAACTCGATCTGTGTCGCTACCGTTCTTCTGGAGACAGGTATTATTCCGATGGTGGAGCCCGAAACCTTTATGACTTTGGAGGCTCCGGGGGGACTTATAAAAATAAGAGCAGAATGCGTTCAAGGGAAGGTGGAGCGGGTTTACGTGCAAAACGTACCGTCGTTTGCCGGCCTGCTAGACCAAAGCCTCGAGCTGGAGGGTTATGGGACACTGTCTGTAGATACCGCGTACGGCGGGGATAGTTTCGTAACGATTGACGCAACACAGCTAGGGTTTGAAATCATTCCAGAAGAGGCAAAGGATCTCGTTGAGCTTGGCAGAAAAATTACCAAAGCTGCTAACGAGCAACTGGTATTTGAGCATCCACTCAACAAGGACTGGACGCACTTTTCGTTTACACAAATTCACTCTAACCTCACAAAAATTGACGGCGTAAAAACATACACAAATACGGTTGTGATAGACCCAGGAAAGCTTGACCGATCACCGACCGGCACAGGTCTATCAGCGCGGATGGCCGTCCTAAATGCTAGAAAACAGCTGTCCGTCGGAGAGTCTGTTATCGCCCGATCAATAATAGGATCGTGTTTCGAAGGTAAAATTCTGGGCACAGAGCAACAAAGCGGCATCAATATGATTAGACCTGAGATTTCTGGACGTGCTTGGATCACGGGCTCGTATGAATATTATTTAGACCCATCTGACCCTTGGCCACATGGATATAGGGTATCTGATACCTGGCCGGTTCGCCCAACCTAAATTATGAGAGACATCCCTTTTATCTCCGAGGAACACATAGACAAGCTACTGACGTGGTCAGAAATAACTGATGCGCTATTCTCGGTTCACCAGAGACCTGAGGCGGACATCAATGACATACTCTTGCAATCTAAAAATAGTTCCCTTCTTTCGCGGGCTGCCTGGGTGGAGAACTTTGGGATCGCTGTAAAGACTGCGACGATCTTTCCCGACAATGCAACAAAATTTCAAGACCTTCCGACCGTTCAATCACTTGTAACCCTATTCGACGATAACTCAGGCGCGCCGCAAGCCGTAATTGACGGCAATTTGATAACAAAGTGGAAAACTGCTGGCGATTCAGTGCTCGGCGCCAAGTTGCTTGCGAGGAAAGAGAGCCAAGTACTGACGATTTTAGGTGCAGGTAAAGTTGCCCAATCGATGATTGACGCATATCGGGAGTTATTTCCGGGACTTGAAACAATATATGTTTGGAATCATCGCCACGAAAAGGCAGTCGCGCTAGCCTCTGAGAAGGATGTCACCCCAATCAAAGATTTATCCGAGGCGGTCCGGGTCGCGGACATTCTTTCTTCCGCGACCACCGCGATTAATCCCTTCATTGAGGGGGAATGGCTTAAGAACGGCTGCCATTTAGATTTGATTGGTGCTTTCCGGCCCGATATGCGTGAAGCTCATGATTCGGCTCTGCTTCGGGGATCTATTTTCGTAGATTCCTATAAGACCGCACTGCATGATATTGGAGAGTTGGGTATCCCTCTTGCTAGTGGATTGATTTCTGAGGCCGACGTGATCAACGATTTTTATGGGCTATGTTCTGGCGGCACTGGACGAAGCAGTGACACTGAAATTACGATTTTTAAAAACGGGGGAGGGGCACATCTAGACTTAGCCGTGGCCGCGCACATTAGACACCGTTTTGACAAAATCCCAAGGGAATCTTGAACACAGTCAGTGACGAAACCGTCCCGGGGAAAATGGGCTTGACGCGATTGGCCAAGGCTTTCCCAAGATACTGTCGCGGACAAGTTCGCCTGTCGCAGCAGACTGAGTCAAACCGAGATGACCGTGACCAAAAGCATAGATCACGCGTGGCTGTTTTGGGGAGGTACCGATAACAGGAAGACTATCGGGCATAGATGGCCTGAAACCCATCCACTCCTCACCATCTACCGTGCTCATGGTCGGCAAAAACTGTTTAGCTTTCGACAATAAAATCTTCGAGCGATCAAAGTTGGGAGGTGCCGATAGACCACCTAACTCGACAGCGCCACCAACTCGCACCTTACTGCCGACTTTAGAAACAACGAATCCATGATCAGCGAACGTCAGATGGGTCTTCAACTCAAAATGGCCTGGACTAAACGTCGTGTTGTATCCCCGCTCTGTCTCGAGAGGAATGTCATCACCAATGGTCTGAGCCAGGGACTTCGACCAGGCGCCAGCTGCGATCACGACGAAGTCACAGCTCAAGCTCTCATCTACGCAATAGACCTCAACAGTGTTTGAGTTAGCAGAAATCGATCGCACATCTCTGCACTCCACCAGCCCTCCGCGTTCAACAAATTGATCCTGTAGATTTTTTAACCACTGCTTCGGATCACTCACATTCAACCAGTCCCGCGTGTAGCCGGCGTGTTGAAACTTCGTCGATAGCCCCGGCTGGATCTCTTCTATTTCTCGAGAAGACCCTAAAAGGTCATAAGTGATGCCGTATTCTCTGCAAGCCTGCCAATAAGAAGAGCTCGCTCGGAACGTATCTCTGCTATCGTATAAACGGAGTTGACCCTCTCTTCTCAATAACGGTTCCCCGCGATATAACTGGGCCTGACGTTCGAGGGCAGATCTCGAAAAGGACATCAGTTCGGCCTGAGCCTTCATCAATGACGGAAACCTATCGCTCCAGCTCGCACGCCAAAATTTAATAAGCCAAGGGGCTATAGAAAAAATATACGATGGCCGGATGCTAAGTGGTCCCAATGGATCGAGCAACCAACCCGGCGCTGCCCTCATTATCCCGGGGGTCGCCAGCGGAACGATATCCGCCAACGCGAAAGCACCGGCATTACCCTCCGATGCATTCTGGGACGGGCTTCCTCTATCTATAATGCTAACCCTACAACCAGCTTGTTGAAGTGCTAAGCCGACGCTGATGCCGATTATTCCGGAACCTACTACAACGACACTTTGTTTAGGATTCATAGATTAAGCTGACGCTCAAATTCTGTCGCGTTAGGCGACGACAGATATCCATGATTAAATCCCAAACCTGAACGGGTCTTGGCTATCAAAAATCAATGTAACCTCAGCCGTAACGAAAGCCGTCCCCTCGATAGTTACAATCACGCCCCCGTTATCCCCTCTTTCGTAAGCTAACGCATAAGTACTCCCGATAACGCTCTCCTGAATCCAGGTCTTCCCAGCGGGCCAACACTCGTCGGCCGCTAAACAGGCCATCTTAGCCGAACACCCTGTCCCACACGGCGATCGATCATAGGAACCGCTGGGCACTAGTACAAAACTTCTACTATTGGCCTCAGCCGACTCTGGCGCTCCATATAGTTCTATGTGATCTATCCACGCTCCATGTGAGCCCGTAATACCCTTAACTTCGAGGGCCTTCCGTATTTTTAAGCTCAAATCTGTGAGCTCAAGTAAGTTTTCCAGCCTGATCTCGATCGGCGATTTCTTCACCAAAAAAAACCAATTTCCGCCCCACGCCACGTCGCCAATTAATGACCCGTAAGATGAGACTTCGACGTGAATATTTTTCAGTAGCCTGTAGCTCTCAACATTAGTGACCGACACTCGGTTTGGAGTTTTGAGATTGATTTCTACTTTGCCAACCGGTGTTTCAAGCTTGTATTGGCCAGGCTTGATGAGGCCCAAGTAAGCCATTGTTGCGCTTAAGCCTATGGTACCGTGACCACACATTCCTAAATTTTGAACCGTATTAAAAAAAATGACCCCGGCGGCGCAATCAGGTTCTTCGGAATCAATCACCAAGGCACCCACGTAGGCATCATTCCCTCTAGGTTCCTTTAGAACGGACCCACAAAAATCCCGATAATTTTGTTCAAAAACCTGCGCTTTCTCAGCAAGAGAGCCAGATCCCAAATCGAAACCGGCTTCGAAAATAGCTCGAGTGGGCTCACCCTCAGTGTGGCTATCGAGGATTTTCACCGGAGCCCCTCAAGCTGGATCCAAGACTGGAACCACTGCTTAAACAGATAGAATTGTGACTCAGCATAATTTCGCTGGGCATCTGTCAAACGATCGGACTTATTGAAGTGGTGCAAGTAGTTTTCATCTCCTTCTAAAACCATCAAGTGCTTGTAATACAGAACTAAATCCACACCCTCGTCAAAACTTGAGAGCACGGACAAGGCTTCATCAAGCTCTCGTGCTCTCCGACGAGCAATCACATCCCCTGCTGCCGCTTTCTGGGACAACTCGGCCAGAAGAAGGACCTCCTTGGGTAAGACGTTCCCGATCCCAGTGATTGCGCCCCCCGCGCCGCAGTTTACGAAACCATGGTAGACGGCCGTATCTACACCAATCATCAGAGTAACATCCGGGTCCTTAGACGTAATATGTTCCGACGCGTACCGTAGATCCTCAAACCCGCCGAATTCCTTAAACCCGACCAGATTCGGATGCTCTGATCTCAGTGAAAAAAACAGATCGGCTCGCGTAGTAAACCCATAGTAGGGACTGTTATAAATGACCCCAGGTAAATCAGCCGCCGCCTCCAAGATTGCTTTAAAGTGGTATCGCTGGGCCTCGAGCGAGTTACCTCTAGACAACACTCTCGGAATTACCATCAAACCCTTAGCACCAACCCTCTGCGCATGAGCCGCATGAGCGACAGCTGACTCCGAATTGATAGCCCCGGTGCCTGCGATTACAGGTACACCTGCCTCTACTAACGCGCTCACACCGTCCATCCGCTGAGCATCCGTCAACAGCGGCCAATCACCCATGGATCCGCAATAGACCACGGCAGACATTCCTTGCTCGATAAGATACAACCCCTTTTCGACTAGCGCATCGTAGTTGGGTTTCCGCTGCTCATCGCAGGGGGTCATTAACGCTGGCACACAACCAGTAAATATACCTGTTCTCATCATTTACACCTCTATACAAGCCGTTTCGCATCTCTCTCTCGAAATAGAAATTGAACTACCTAAATCACCTTACTTTTGCTAAAAATTTCTTCGTATGCTCCGACTCAGGTTCCGCAAATATCTGATCGGGTGGCCCGATTTCTTCAACAATGCCCTCGTGGAAATAGGCGACTCGGTCAGATACATCTCGAGCAAATCCCATTTCATGGGTCACACAAATCATGGTCATCCCCTCCTCAGCAAGCACCCGCATAGTATCCAAAACCTCACCGACTAACTCAGGATCTAGGGCTGACGTGGCTTCATCGAACAACATGTACTGAGGGTCCATAGCCAAAGCTCTCGCGATTGCCAATCTTTGTTGTTGACCGCCAGACAGGGCGTTGGGAAAGACATCAAACTTATCACCGAGCCCGACATGCTCGAGTTGTTTGATAGCGACATCTTTAGCTTCTTCCTTCGTCAGCCCTCTGACAATCTGAGGAGCCAGGGCCACATTCTCCATCGCAGTCAAGTGTGGGAAACTGTTCCACTGCTGAAATACCATCCCTAACCGCTGTCGAAGCTTGTTCAAATCCGTCGTCTTCGCATGCACATCAACATCATCGACATATACCGAGCCTTCCTGAATCTGCTCAATCCCATTGACGCAGTACAGCAATGTTGACTTACCTGATCCAGATGCACCAATTACCGAGAGCACCTCCCCCTTCTGTACCTCTAAATCAATTCCACGGAGAACGTGGAGATCGTCAAAATATTTGTGTAACCCGTCGACTTTAATCATTGAGACCACCTTCTTTCTAGCTTCGCGGAATATCGCGACACTGGGTAGGAAAGGACGAAATAGAACGCTCCGACCACTAGGATGATGAGAAGGGGCTCCTGGGTACGCGTAATTAGTACTTGGCTCGCCTTGACAAGTTCAACATATCCTAGGACCGACACAAGTGCACTGTCCTTCATCACGCCCAGTGCGACCCCAACCCATGAAGGAAAAATCGCTCGGGTACCAATTGGGAATACCACGTGACGCATGTCCTGCCAATAAGACATTCCCAGAGACCGAGATGCGATACGCATCGACCTGCCCACCGACTCAATTCCACCGCGCGCTACGTTGGCCACCAAAGCGGATGTGTACATGGTCAGCACAACCAGCCCAGACTCAAATGCGTCTAAGTTAAGGCCGACGATTGGCGCAAAATTATAGAAAAGAACTAACTGAACAATTAAGGGGACAGATCGGAATATATCCAAGACTGGATTGACAAGAATTCCACCCCAATTTTTGGACTCGTAAAGTACCCACCCAAAAATACCGCCAAGGAATGATCCAATGGCGATTGATAGCAAAGAAATCCAAAGGGTTCTTAAAGCCGCTTCCCCGAGGAATAATAGGTCTTGAGCGCTGAAGCCACTAAAAACAGTTACCGTTTGCTCCATTAAGACTCCTAATACCTAAAAAATCGTGATGCACAGAATTTGGAAAGGACCAAGATAACTTTGACCATCACATAATAAATGACCGCCGTGACAGCAAAATATTCAAAAATCCTGTAGGTTTTACTCGCAAAAAATTGCGTTTCCCCTGTGAGCTCTCTGTAACCAACCAACATCCCCAGGGAGGACATTAAAACAACCCAAACAAATTGGTTAGTCATCGGGTAATAGACAATCCGCATGACCTGAGGAATCAATATCCGCGTGTAGGCCTGCCAAGGGTTCATCCCAAGACTTCGTGCGGCCCTTAGCTGAGTAGATGGAATTGCCTCAAAACCACCGCGAAAATTCTCTGCCAAATATCCAGCCGTATTGAAAGTCAAGCCCGCCAAAACGATCAAGTAAGGTGATAGATGAAACCCAAGCGCTCCCAGCCCAAAACCAAAAAAGAACAACTGAAATAGAGCGGGTGTGTTTCTGGCCAGCTCAACCCAAGTCGTCGCGAACCAATAGATCAGTCCGGTTTCCCGCATCCGACTCACTGCTAAAATGAACCCTAGCAAAATACCCGCGGTCATGGCCAAAGAAGCGACCTGCAGAGTAGTTAGGGCAGCCTCGAGAAGGTCCGGCAAGCTCTTAAAAACTGGTCGCCAGTGAAAGTTGTACTCAAACATTCAGTAACTGAAAGGGGCCGCCCGCTAAGGGCAAGACCCCTCGGTTTTACGGTCCGCTAGTACATCACGCCAGGAATTCTTAGCTCAGGAGCCTCCCCGCCTACAAACCGGCCCCAAAGCTCCTGGTAACGACCAGAGCGTACTTGCTGGGTAACAAATAGATTTAGATAATTTAGCCAGCTCACGTCCTGGCGTTTGCCGACTACCGAAGTGTAGTCTGTGGTCCATGGCATCCGCGGACCAGGATCAACCGTATCATATTGTTCTGAAATCGGTTTTACAGCCGTATTGGTTGTGATTCCAATATCCGCCTTGCCTTGCGCGACCGCCAGGAACACTTCGTTCTCGCTCTGGTATCCCTGATAAAGGTTCTCCTCACCCCACTCCTTAGCTATTTTTAACCACTCCTGCTCCGGAACGGTACCAACGGCAGCGGCAACACGCTTACCCTTTATGTCCTCAAAGGTTTTAATGCCGCTCTTTGAGTTGACGATCCCTTGAGCATAATAAATAGCATAGGGAATGGAGAACCCAACAGTCTTAGCGCGAGCTAGACTATCCGAAGTTGCTCCAAAAACAACATCTGCGCGACCAGTTACAATCACAGGTAACCGATCAGCCCATGTTAGTTCAAGAAGCTCCAGCTCGACCTCTAAAGCGGCCGCCATGTCCTTGCAGTATTCAACGTCGAAGCCCGCCGGCTGATTGTTCGAGTCTCTGAATCCAATAGGGGGGAAGTCTAGAACGACTCCGCATCTTAACTTGCCGCGATCAATTATATCGTCCAGTGTATCTGCAAACGAGGTCCCGGCGATCATCATTGTTATTGCCGCCATGCTAACTAGTTTTTTTATCATCTTCGTACCCGCTATGGTTGTTATTAGCTTTATTGCCGGGCTCGAATTTATCGCATATCGTATCCGATGTACAACGCGCGAATCGGAGAAAATTGTGAAGATTAAATTCGTCGACACCTCACAAACAAAATCCGCATTCGAAATAATTTTTTAGGCTCTTAGGAAAGCAATTATTTAGGGTAATATCACCGGGGGAACACCACGACATCAGGGTGACCTCGCTCGCTTGGTTCAAACCAGCAGGATTCCGATCAGAGAAGCGCTCTAACGCTAGGAAGAGCGGTACCTGATAAAGATACAACGAGTTGAAGGCCAAGCCGTAGTAGTTCTATCAGCCGATGAAGCCTCCGAAATCTTCAATCTCAGAGCTTTGCTGACACGT
>PBZM01000041.1 GCA_002731015.1 Gammaproteobacteria bacterium | reverse complement strand
TTTAAAAATAAAAAATCAGAGCTGTTCGGCGACAACACAGTGTTGCTCAAAGATACAAAAATGTCAGGGCTGAGGTCATATGGGCTTCGGGGTGTTCCAACCACGGTCCTCATTAATGGGTCCGGGAAAGCCGTTGAGACCATTCAGGGTATGAAGGATTGGGGCGCAACTGACATCGTTAACGAGATTAGGGAGAAAATTTTGCAGTAATCGCCTGCGCCAGCTCCTCAAAACTAGGGAATTGCGACAAAACAATCGGTCTCATCCCAGGATGATTTACAACATACAGGGGTACCCCAACCCGATCGAAGGCGTTGAGATATTCAGTAATAGATGAATCATATCGAGTCCAGTCACCAGTCATCCGAACCACATTGTGGGTCTCGAATAATTGATCAACGGATTCTGTGGTCAATAGACGTTTTTCATTGACTTTGCAGGTAATACACCAGTCCGCTGTCATATTAATAAACACAGAATGACCGTCATCGACGTACGCTCGCAGAGCAGTGGCTGAGTAAGATTCAGCGCTAACATCCACAACAGATTGTTCACTAGAGCTAGGTGTCAGGTAAGACACGCTTGGGACCAAAAAAAACGAGATCAGTATCACGAGGGTACCAAATCCTTGAGAAAAGCGATTTTTACTCTCAGACAACCAAATCCCTAAGACAAGCAGCAACAAGCCACCAAGGACCAGAATCAAGACATCTGAGGACGTTTGTCTAACCAGCACCCAAAGGAGCCAGATCGCTGTCGCAAAGATCGGAAAAGCAAAAAACTGCTTCAATCGGATCATCCAACTCCCTGGACGCGGCAGGTAACCAGCAAGCTGCGGCAAGATGGCGAACACCAACATTGGAACAGCGAGCCCAAATCCAAGCACAGAAAATACCATCAAAGTAATCCACCAAGGTTGTGTCAGTGTGTATCCCATCGCGACGCCCATAAAAGGGGCTGTACAGGGCGTCGCTACAACCACAGCCAAAACGCCGGTAAAGAATTCAGCCCGTCCCGGATGGCCCTCGATTAGACTCTGACCAGCACCAGATAGGGCCATTCCGAATTCAAACCAACCATAGAGCCAGAGCCCCAGTATTATGAAGACATATATTAATAGAGCGACAAACCACGGTGTTTGTAATTGGAATCCCCAACCAACCTGGGCACCACCTGCCTGTAACCCCACCATAATAGAGGCTAAAAGCAACATTGTTGTAAGAACGCCGACTGTATAAAGCCACGCTCCTCTCCGAACTTCTCGCTGTTCTTTACTAGCTTTGCCCGTTATTGACAACGCTTTAATGGATAGCACAGGGAAGACACAAGGCATCAAGTTAAGAATCAGACCACCTGCAAGCGCCATGACCAAAACTAATCCGAGAGATAAATTTTGCTGATTCACACGAGGTACAACTAGATCGGTATCTAACGGTAACCGAATACCAGTCTCTTCAAGACCAATTACCCAGTGACCCTCTGCATAATTAATTGGCTTCAACACCCGATCGAATGTAATCAGAACGCCATTGTCTAAATGCTGAGTGCTCTGAATAAGACCTAGCACCTCGCCAGAGCCTTCAGGCATTATATCTTTAATCTTTAGCTCTCTGAATTCTGAAATCCAGACAGAGTTAGGTCCCGCAAAGTTTACGGATGTAGGGAAATCTGTTGGTACAGAGGCGCGCGCTGCGTTGATTTGCTGTATTGATGATGAATGACGCATCCCAGTCTGCGAAGTCACAACAGGTAACGAGAGACTAATATTCTGGCTCTCAGGAATACAAATATCACGACAAGCGAGCCAATTTGCTTTGCCCGTCAGTGTCCATTGCCCAGAAATATTTGTGGGCACCGTCATCTGAAATGGGTGTACGACTTCTTTGGTGTAACCGTATGTCAAGAGACTGACGTCCTCACCAAATGGCTTTGTTTTAGCCAACGGGAACTGAAGATCAGGCAGATAGTCCCGTTGACCATCGTTCAGCTCAAGCGTTGGGGGCAATCCCGTCGCTCCGGCATTTTTCCAATACGTATTCCAACCATCTGCTATCTCAAGCGACAAGCCGAACCATAAGGTTTCGCCAGGAGTAACGGTTTCAGCTGAGGTTAATAATGTCGCTGTGACTTGGTTCGCCTGGGTCAACGCAGGAAATACTGCAAGGAAACAAAAAACAAAGACTTTTAACATTGATTGCATGCCGCGAGATTAGCCGATTGACTTCTTCAAAAAACTGTATTTTTATACAGTAATGGATACAAATAGTTTACGACCTTTATTTGATGCTGGAAAGCTGTGGCAAGGCAACACAGAAACTACGATCGAAGTGACCGATACTGGTTTTCCCGAACTGAATGACAAACTATCCGGTCGAGGTTGGCCTGCACACATGCTCATCGAAATACTGACAAGCGATATATTCTCTGCACCCATACGATGCGCCTTTTCAACATGGAAAACGCTACAAGACGCACGATGGATAGCGCTAGTAAATCCACCCTTAGCACCCTGCACTGAGCGGCTTATGCAAGAAGGGATCAACCCAAAACGAGTGGACGTTTTGAATATCTCCACAAATCAATTCGCCTGGAGTTTGGAACAATTGGCGAACGCTGTATCCACTCGCAGCATCATCGCCTGGGAATCAGAGACACTCACTTCCACTCAGCTAAGACGTTTACAACTAGCTTGCCAGAGAGGACAAACACAGCTTTTCCTGGTCAGAAACCCAAGGAATCAACGACAAGCATCCCCTGCACCTGTCCGCATCGCCATTAATTCATTACCAACTAGTTTTGAAATCAAGATATTTAAGCAACCCGGAACAAATGCAAAATCGCCGGTAGTAATACCACTGGAATTACATTGGTTAAAAACACCATCGCCGGTACAACGTAAAACAAGTACTCTTAAAGCACAGTTGAACCTACATTAATGATCTATGCATATCTGAAATTTCCAAACTTATTGTTAGATGCACAAAGTATTACACATCAAGATCAGAGCATCGCAATCCACCATCAAGGGAAAATCATCCAGTCCTCTGAGCTCGCAATTGCCGCGGGCGTTATCCCAGGAATGACCATCAATATGGCGCTCACGCTCTGCCCTCATCTTCTAACACAGACTTATCAACCGGATGCCGAGCGTCGTTTATTACACCGCTTAGCGCTCTGGGCTTATCAATATTCACATCAAGTCGCGATTTGGAATAAAGGTTTATGTATTGAAGTCTCAAAAAGCAAATCTCTATTTGGTGACTTACAAGCTCTTACACAAATTTTAAAACAAACATCCGCGTCCCAAAATTTCAAGATTAAACTTGCTTTTGGCTATACCCCTGAAATGGCGGCCTTGTTTGTTAAGGTGGGAGTCAGACCCAAAGAGTGGGCTTTTGAAAAAACTCTATACCGGCTCGCTATTGACGCTGCTGAGATTCCTGTTGAGCATGTTAAACGACTTAAAAATATGGGCTTTCGAACAATCGGCGATTATTTCAGTGCACCATCGCGAGCCAGACAAGCGCGCATACATCGAGATATCTATTTATATTTCGACGCAATCGCTGGTCGATACCAAACATCTCTGACCTGGTTTACGCCGCCACCTGTATTCAATCAATCCATAGAGTTCCTTAGAGGGCTCGAGTCAATTGAGATGCTCAAATTTCCGATCAATCGTCTCACCCAAGATGCATCGCTCTGGCTAACACAGCGCGTGTGCGCGACAAGCCGTCTACGATGGGAAATCATATTAGAGAATTGTCAAGAGATCTCTCTTGACGTCACAATGAACAACCCCGTCAATACTGCATCAGCACTCGCTGATCCGACTTGGTTACAAATCGAACAGCTACGACCACAGTCACCAACGACAGGAATTCGTTTAATCATTCAACAAATACATAAAGCAAGTCCGCAAAAATGTGACTTATTTATTAAGACCCAAGATACTGATCGAGCACAGTTATTAGATCGTTTAACCGCGCGCCTCGGCCCTGAGTGTCTCAAGGCACCATGCCGGCTGCAGGACCCAAGGCCCGAGTATGCAAACCAATTACATGACGAGCGAAACGTGTATCCGTTACCTAACATTCCTCCTCGACCTATTTGGTTATTAAACCCACCTGAAGCACTGGGACAGTCTCCCGAGAAAGCGGGACATATCCTATTACAAGGACCAGAGCGGATAGAATCTGGTTGGTGGGACTTCAAACCAACTTGTCGAAAATACTGGACCGGCTTATTTCAAAAAAAACGTATTAGCTGGATCTATCAGGATCAGTACTCGAAAAGTTGGTGGCTTGCGGGTTGGTTCACTTAACAATAACAACAACCTGCTAAACTCCACCCTTCGTTTTCAAGGATCATTGCGTGGATCTCAATCGATTTAATCCCAGACAGCGTCAGGCCATTACTCACGTGGGCTCACCACTTCTCGTACTTGCTGGAGCTGGAAGTGGTAAAACTAGTGTTATCACATATAAAATCGCGTGGCTTATTCAAGAAGCAGGAATTCCGGCTCGACATATCACGGCCGTCACTTTTACAAATAAAGCCTCGCGGGAGATGCGTGAGCGAATTAATCATATCGCGTCCAAAGACCAAATTCGCGGCCTCACAATCTCAACCTTTCACTCATTTGGTCTAAATATATTAAGACGAGAGGCTTACGAAGCAGGCCTTAAGTCAGGCTTTTCGATCCTAGACACAGAAGACAGCAAAACTATTCTCTCCGACTTACTGAGACGTGAATCTATTGAAGACCGTGACATCGTATCGGGCATTCAGCAAACGATATCGACCTGGAAAAATCATGGCCTTTCACCTAACCAGACGCAGGGTCATACCCCAGATCCTAAACTTGTTCTCGCTGCAAACACATACATCGAGTACGAGCGTTATTTAAAAGCGTGCAACGCTGTAGACTTTGACGACCTGATCCTAAAACCGGTGAAGCTATTCCGCTCTAATCCGCCGATATTAGTCAAGTGGTATACAAAGATACGGTATTTGTTGGTTGATGAGTATCAAGACACCAACGGAATCCAATATGAATTAGTCAAATTACTCACTCAAATTTCTGGTGCACTGACAGTCGTTGGCGATGATGACCAATCAATTTATGCATGGCGTGGCGCCCGGCCTGAGAATCTGAATGAATTAAGTAATGATTTCACAAGACTCAAGGTCATCAAACTCGAACAGAACTATCGTTCAACCCGGACAATTTTGGAAACAGCAAATACCCTGATTTCGAACAATCCCCACATCTTTGACAAAGAAATATGGAGCGACAAAGGCTTCGGGGAGCTGATCCAAATCTTGCCAACCAGTACAGACGAAGATGAGGCTGAACGTATCGCGTCCATGATATTGGAACGCAAACTTAATTATAAAAAGCAATTTTCAGATTTTGCTGTCTTATACAGGAGTAATCACCAAGCACGTATCATTGAGTTCAAGCTACAGCATTTCAAAATTCCCTATAAATTAAGCGGAGGAACGAGCTTCTTCGCGAGATCTGAGATCAGAGACCTGATGTCTTATTTGAGACTATTAGTCAATCCTGATGACGAAAACGCACTTCTCCGGATAATTAATGTGCCACGTCGTCGTATCGGTCCAACGACTCTTGAAGTTCTAGGTAGTTATGCTCAGGAACGACAAAAGTCCTTGTATTCCTGTATCCCCGAGGTGGGATTAACCGCACGTCTCGATCCAGAAGCGACACGCCGTCTCTCCCAATTTTATAACTTAGTAGAAGGCGCAAAACACGATCTAATGCTTGGTAAGGGTATACAAGCAGTCGATAAACTACTCGAGGATATCAACTACCGTAGCTGGCTATCGGACCAAAGCGCCTCCGAATCCATGGCAGATCACCGTTGGGGGAACGTTACACAATTATTGGAAGCCTTAAGAAAAGATCTCAAAGGTAACCCCGACGAGATGCTTAACGAGGATGAAACGAATTCAGATGATTCTGGGATCGAAATGGCAATCAGAAAACTTGTTCTTCGTGACATTCTTGAGCAAGAGGAAGAGGAAGATCACAACGATCGGGTGCAACTTTCGACACTGCATGCTGCCAAGGGTCTAGAATTTCCTGACGTCTTTTTGATAGGCGCCGAGGAAGAACTGCTCCCGCACAAAAACTCCATTGAAACCGACTCCATTGAGGAAGAGCGGCGCCTAATGTACGTCGGCATTACCCGGGCAAAACAAAACCTGACCATTACTTATGCGAGGAAACGAAAGCAATTCGGAGAGCTTCTCGAGACAACACCGAGTCGCTTCCTAGACGAACTACCAGAGGAGCACTTTTATTGGCAGGGTAGAACCGAGCAGGATCCCGAAGTCATGCGAAAAAAAGGTCAGGACTCCCTCGCGGCGTTACATACCCTATTAAAAGGCGATTCTACGTGAATCTCTTTCGGCCAATCATCATTGGCATCCATGGCGTCACGCTAACCGAGTCAGAGAAGATATGGCTTCCAGAACTCAGGGTCTATGGGGTCATCCTGTTCTCAAGAAATGTGGAGAGTCCATCTCAACTTAGACAACTATGCGACTCAATACGAGACTTCTTGGGTCATGATGTTGTAATCATGATCGATCAAGAGGGTGGACGGGTACAGCGACTCAAGGACCCGCACTGGCCTCGACTGCCCTCAGCATTGCAAATTGGAAAGCTTTGGAGGCGACATCAATTCAAGGGTCTTGAGGCAGCAAATAGTCTTGGACAAGTGATTGGTTCTCAGTTGGCTGAAGTTGGGATTACGCATGTGGCTGCCCCTGTTTTGGATCTATTAATTGATGGAGCAGACCCGATCATCGGCGATAGATCATTCGGTACAACCCCGGCTGAGGTAATCCCGCTTGCAACAGCATTTATTGATGGATTACACCGCTGCGGCATCACGGCCATCGTGAAACATATACCCGGTATGGGTCGCGTTGATAGAGACAGCCATGACTCACTTCCAGTAATTTCGACGCCAATATCAGCACTAAAAGAGTCGGACTGGGTGCCGTTCAGGTTGGTAACAGGAACCCATTGGGCAATGACAGCGCACGTCGTTATACCAGAGTGGGACGAAAAACCAATCACGCAATCTGAAGAAGGGATCAGGAGAATTCGCGAAATGTTTGGAGATCGAATGATAGTTTCCGACTGCCTCACAATGGGTGCAATTGAGGGGTCCATCGAAGAAAGGGTCAGAGAAACACTTGATGCAGGCGTTAATCTCGCCTTGTTCTCTAATGGCTCTGACAATGATCGCCGTCGAGCGGTGAGTGCTTCTGGTGAGCCGCGAGTAACACGCGAGTATCCGTTAACCCTTCGTCACTTACCTACTATGATCCTGCAACAATTACTAGAAAAATTAGCCAAGGTAGATTCCGACCAGAGATTGCCAGACCCAACGTGGGACCTGCCTCACTGAATTGTTAAAGCGCATCCACCATGTACGCAACAGCGTCTGCGATTTCCTGATCAGAGCAGTCGGTACAGAGTCCGCGAGCGGGCATTGCGTTATAGCCCTTCACAACATGTTTGACGAGGGTATCCATGCCCTTATCAAGTCGGGGAGCCCACGCACCAGCATCACCAATCTTCGGTGCACCAGCAGCACCCGAGACATGGCATCCTGCGCAGGCTGCATTATAAACCTGATCTCCAGTGCGGGCGGCTGCTACGACAGATGCCTTACCAATATTTTCAGCGCACGGGTCACCAATCACGCATACGCTCGCGGGCGACTTTAGCCGCTCTAAAACCGTGTTTGTGTCATCGCTAGTAGCCCAAGCCAATGAGGCTATAAGGCCTGAGAGTATTGCGACTATACGCTTCATTTACTTCCTCGCCTGGCATTATGTGGCGCCGATTATAAATACTTAATTTGCCTATTGCTATGTTAAACCCTTAAGAAATAGGCACCAACTACGACGTTGCTGTCATAAAACGCAGCTACATCACGAGCGTTTTGGATATGTGGGTAACAAACGAGTGCTACCTGATAAAAATTATGCTTATCAAGGCCCCCATAATTGGTCTACCCAAATGGTTATCACAACGAAGAATGAAAATGTTCCGAATGAATGAAGAAAGTAACGACAAAACTTTGATTCGTAATAGTCCACACTCGAAACCTTTTCTAATAAATGGATCATTAGTTTGACGCAGCTTTATGGAGAAAAATTGGAGAAATATTGGGTTTTAGATGATTATTAACCAGTGGCTCATCGACTATAAAAAGACTGATTAAGCCAATACCGGTCTGGTTATTCACAAAAAACTGATCTGACAAACTAATACCAAGAAAGTGCCCGTCAGTCTGGTAGAATTAAGTTTTAAAATTAAGGAAGCATGTAGCCTTTTGCTTTCTTAAAGATGCGCCCGTAGCTCAGCTGGATAGAGCGTTGCCCTCCGGAGGCAAAGGTCAGAGGTTCGAATCCTCTCGGGCGCGCCAGTATTTCTAAGTATCCCTCACTGATTTCTCTTCAGATTGGCACACAGATGGCACAGAGGTGGTCGTTTTTATTGGGTCAACTAAAGAACCAATTTTTTAGAACTGACTAACGCCAACTCACAAAATGATGGATCGTTGTTTACATCGATTTGTCTCCACTTCTGATCCACTGTCCGTATTGCCTTGAAAAATTTTCGCAGAATACCTCGCTCTGATCGAAAGGGTGTATCTAAGGAGTAAAAGTAGCGATAGTTATTTTGCTGAAGAAAACGAACTAATTCTGGTTGAGAGCAAAAGTCGATTTCAATCGTCAGGATTTAGCGGTCGTTAGATAGGCATTGCACCGTCTCATCCAACAGCGACAACTCCTCGCCTTCAACATCGATTTTAATCACGACGGTCCGATAGCCGCTTTTCATCTGATCCGATGTCTTAATTGGACCCTCTCAACCGGCCAAGATATATCGCCAATAAATTGTCCGCTATGACCATCATTATTTTGCTACTGTCTTGCGATACCCTATTACCCAAAACGCTCAAACGTTCGAGGCTTACAGATCGACGTTATCAAAGTCATTGAAGCAATACGTTGCCACGCCTAGACTTAGCGAAAAGGAGAAGAGTCATGCTTACAAGTACTATCAGAAAAATAATTGTTGCCGCTGCGCTTGTATTCACCTCTATGGGTGTACACGCTGATGAGTGGAAGTTTAATAATGGTCTTCCTGAGGGTCGCGGCGAATCCAAACAACTGGAGACTTTTGCTGCCGATGTTGCTCAACTCAGTGGTGGCAGCCTCACAATTGATGTCTTTCATGGAGGCTCGCTTAACCTGAAAGACAACGATGTCGCCCGTTGGTTACCTCGTGGCGCGGTAGAAATGGGATTGGTTTGGGCAAATTATCTCGGCCGTGATGTACCAGCCTTGAATGCTGTGATGATTCAAGGCTCAGTGGGTAGCCCTCAGGAATTAATTTCAGCCCTCCCGGAAATACAGGATATCTATACCGAGGTTCTCAGCGAACTCGATATAGTACCGACAGGTTTTATGGCATTACCTCTGCTGAAGGCCTCGATTTTTTGTCGCGAAGAGCCAGTCAACTCTCTTGAAAAGCTAAGAACTAAAAAATTGCGGGTGTGGAGCAACGACCAGGTCCAAACGTTCACCAAGCTTGGGGTCTCGGCGCAGATAATTGGGCAAAATGATCTCTATGTAGCACTTCAAACAGGCGTGGTTGACTGTGCCGTGTACCCGGCATTATTTGCTCATACGATATCTTTGAACGAAGTCACAAAGTATGCCTCTTATCTTTATCCGGTTGCTGGGGTTCCTTATGTTTTAGGGGCCTCGAAAGGCGCGTGGGATAGCCTGAGTGATGGTGAACGCCAAGCAGTTAGTACTGCAGCAGAGAGAGTATGGGAGCGCACGAATGAATACTCTAAGGCCGAAGAAAAAGAACAAGCAGCTCGCGCGAAACTGAAAACACAAGGCCTCGAATTCGCTGCACCGTTCTCTGAAGCAGATCGCGCAGCGTTTCTCGATGCGGCCTCGTCAACGTGGCTGGAGATCGCAGAAGACGCCGGAGGCAAAGCGCCACAGTATAGGAAACGTATTCTCAAGGTGCTTGGACGCTAGGCTTTGGATACGAGGGACTCCGAACGAGCGCTCCAGAAGATGGGGAACAGCCTTTATGAAACTCTGGAGTCCCTCTTGACGACAATGGCAATCCTAGGGGCCCTTTCAGCCTCTGGTATTGTTTTAATGATAGGCGCAAGCGTGTCTATGCGTTACTTCGCATTCGCTCCGTTCAGTTTCACAGAGGAGCTGGTAGGTCTTCTGATGACTGTTTCGTTTTTTTTAGCACTCCCCTTAGCTACCCTCCATTCGAAGCACGTCCGGATATCAATTTTTATCAACGCTTTAACTAAGAAACATCGATCTTGGGCGACCAAGATCTCTAGAATTTTGGGTACGATCTTCTGTGTCTGGTTACTTGTACTTTCGTTACCTTGGCTAGACTTTGCAATCGACAGGAATATAAAAACAGAGGTAGGACGACTTCTGATGTACCCTTGGATGCTGGTTATTCCAATATCCATCATCCTGACCATGATGGCATTTATTTTACAAAAGTCCCCGAAAAAAGACCCTCCAACCCGCTCTAACTCGATGAACTAATGCCGTGCTGAGCTTCTGGGGAATTCTTGTCAGTGGATTAGTCATATTTGCAGGTTCAGGACTTGCTCTAGGAGCAGCGCTCGGACTAACAGGGCTCCTCATCTTGCAACTTCTGGCTAAGGGCTCGACGTATGTCGCATTAGACGCCATCTGGAATGTGCTCAATTCCTTCACACTAAGTGCTATTCCTCTCTTTATTATCCTAGGTGAAATCATGCTGCGCAGTGGTGTCAGCAAAAAAATCTATGAGGCGCTTACTCCTGTCTTTCAAGGTATCCCTGGCGGGTTGCTGCATACCAACATCGCGGTCTGCACGCTATTTGGTGCTGTAAGTGGCTCGAGCCTTTCTACCGCCGCGGCAGTTGGATCTGTTGCGTACCCTGAGATGACCCGACGAGGCTATGACCGTCAAATGGTTGTCTCGTCACTAGCTGGTGGAGGCACTCTGGGGCTGCTGATACCGCCGAGCCTATCTCTTTTAATTTATGGCGCTCTTACCGAAACATCCATAGGTAAACTTTTCCTAGCCGGGGTGATACCGGGGCTACTTTTTGCGCTCGCGTTCATGGTATTTATATTCGTACGATGCGTTCTACGGCCAGAACTAGCTCCCAAGAACCGGACCACTGTCTCAAAAATAGATGCTTTTCTTAAAGTGCTAAGTCTCTGGCCTTTCATTTTACTAATCACCGCCATCATGGGGAGTATAGCGTTTGGTATAGCCACTCCAACGGAGGCCGCAGGGATTGGAGTGCTCGCAACCGTTTTAGTAGGTTATTTTTGGGGGGACCTGACATTCAAAATTCTTGCGAGAAGCATTTTTTCGTCTACTTTACTTTTTGCGTCAATTCTATTTGTCGTCTTAGGGGCAACTGTCTTGGCTCAGGCCATCAGCCTGCTCGGAATACCACAAACAATACTTAAAGAAGTCAGTTCAGCAAACCTCGGGCCTCTTTTAGTTTTATCGCTGATCATCCTAATTTATCTGGTACTAGGCTGCTTCTTCGATGGTTTATCACTGATGATCATGACGCTCCCCATAGTCGTGCCTCTAATGGTCGGACTAGACTATGACCCAATATGGCTCGGAGTGGTCATTACTATACTTATTGAAATTGGACAGATCACTCCCCCGGTCGGGCTCAACCTTTCGGTGCTTGTCTCCGTCACAAAAGATGATGTGTCTTTGGGTGAGTCTGCGATGGCAGCCATACCCTATTGGCTGATCCTATTGACCGGAATTTTGGTTCTCGTGGGCTTTCCACAGTTAGCCCTCTATTTACCAACGACCATGCTTTAGCCAAGCGTATCTGATGCAAAAAATAGTCCACGAGCTCAAACCCATACTCAAGGACCCAATGCACTCCAGCGAAGTAATGCTTGTTCCCAAAAAATCTGCATTAGCAAGTAGCTGCAAACTAGGAATCATCGCGAAGATTCTTGCGGCACCAGTTTCCAAGCTCGTGATTTTAAATAATTACGGTCCATGTTGATGAAAGCAATACCCTCCCCTCGTTTCATTATAATGAATAACAGACCTATGACGACTCGGAAGCAAAAGTCAGAGGTTAGAACTTTCTCGGAGGCGCAGCCATATCCGAACGTCTAGCTGTTTAGAAATCCCGATTCTTGTAGAGTCCGCATAAGATAATCAATCAACAGATAGAGTTATCTGACCGAAGGTCTTTTTCGTTTCGAAAAAATTATCTTCGGGGGAACGAATCGACAAATATATTGTCTATACTAGATCGACGGAAGAATAAAAATAAGATCTGTGGTCCGGGAACTAATCAAGCGCAAAAGCTTTGCAGCCTGCAGCTCCCTGACTCAAAAGATCGGTAGAGCACTTTAATCCTGTGTCCTTGCCCGGCCTTATTGATATTATTCGACAGTCGCAACGAGTCCAGTACGCTCGTGTTTATTTATTTTTGGGAGAATTAAAAATGAACAACATGGCCCAACTTACGGTATCGAAAGCACTAGATACCTCACATCTCGATGTGAAATTCCCATTTAAAGCAAAATATGGAAATTTCATTAACGGGCAATGGGAAGAACCTAAATCAGGCGAATACTTTGACAACACATCACCAATCACTGGTGAAGTTATTTGCGAGATTGCGCGATCAAACGCCGAAGATGTCGAATTCGCCCTCGATGCGGCGCATGCGGCAAAGGATGCTTGGGGCAAGACCTCGACAACAGAACGCTCAAATATGTTGCTGAAGATTGCGCAAGTTATTGAGGACAACACTCAATTATTGGCGGCCGCCGAGACCATAGATAATGGAAAACCAATCCGTGAATCGATTGTTGCGGATATGGCGCTGTCGGTTGATCACTTCCGGTATTTTGCTGGTTGTATTCGTGCTGAAGAGGGATCCATTGGCGAAATGGATGCACAGACCTACGCTTACCACTTCCATGAGCCACTTGGCGTTGTTGGTCAGATCATCCCGTGGAACTTCCCAATACTGATGGCGACTTGGAAGCTTGCACCGGCATTGGCAGCCGGTAACTGTGTGGTTTTAAAACCTGCCGAGCAAACGCCTGGGTCAATTTGCGTGTTGCTCGATTTAATCGGTGACATCCTGCCCGCAGGAGTGATCAACGTAGTTCAGGGATATGGGCTTGAGGCTGGCAAGCCCCTCGCATCAAGCTCGCGAGTCGCCAAGGTGGCCTTCACAGGAGAGACCACGACGGGTCGTTTGATTATGCAGTACGCCTCGCAAAACCTGATCCCCGTGACCCTCGAACTTGGTGGAAAGTCACCAAATATATTTTTCGATGACGTATTGCGCGCGGACGACGCATTCTTCGACAAATGCCTCGAAGGATTTACCATGTTCGCACTGAATCAGGGTGAGGTTTGCACATGCCCATCGCGTGCCCTGATTCAAGAATCCATCTATGATGAATTCATTGAGCGCGCGATTGCACGCACCAAGGCGGTAACCCAAGGCAATCCATTGCAAATGGACACCATGATCGGCGCACAAGCCTCTACCGAGCAGATGGAAAAGATCACCTCGTATTTGAAACTCGGCCGAGATGAGGGCGCAGAAGTCCTGACGGGTGGTGACGTAGGTTCCGTCTCAGGTTGTGAGAACGGAAACTATATCCAGCCGACAATTTTTAAAGGCAATAACAAGATGCGGGTATTCCAAGAAGAGATTTTTGGACCGGTGGTGTCAGTCACCACATTTAAAGATGAGGCCGAGGCGCTTGAAATCGCAAACGACACCCTTTACGGCCTTGGGGCTGGCGTCTGGTCTCGCGACGCCAACGTGTGTTTCCGCATGGGTCGTGGTATTCAAGCTGGCCGTGTTTGGACCAACTGCTATCACGCGTACCCTGCGCATGCTGCCTTTGGCGGATACAAACAGTCAGGAATTGGGCGTGAGACGCACAAGATGATGCTAGACCATTACCGGCAGACCAAAAATATGCTCGTTTCATATGATGAAAATAAGTTAGGCTTTTTCTAAGCCATTAAATCGAAGCATCAACAGCGTCATCGGCTGCGGCCGATGGCGCTTTTCCGGAGAAAGTAATGAAGCCAGAAATGCAGGTCTCAGCTACAGAAAGTGCTCTTGCATTGATTGAACTGATCAAATCACGGCACGGTGAGGATCTGTTATTTCATCAGTCAGGCGGATGTTGCGATGGATCAGCGCCGATGTGCTTCCCAAAATCAGAATATATGACCGGCCAGCAAGACGTGCTTGTTGGTGAAATTGGCGGTATACCATTTTACATGAATGGAGAGCAGTACAAGCTTTGGAAACATACCAATTTAATCATCGACGCCATAGAGGGCGGAGGCGGCATGTTCAGCCTTGATAATGGAACTGGTAAACGCTTCCTGACACGCAGTGAGATTTGTCGGGTACCTTAAGTAATCTATTTCGAGGGAAAATTTAGATTAGCGTTACCTAGCTATTCGCCCCTGAAGATGCTTGGCTTACTGAACAATCTATCTTTACCGGCACTTACTTGAGCTACTTCTTTATTTTGTTACCCCAAATTCGAGCTCTCTATTTCAATGTAATAACAAACAGACCGATGATGAATAAAATTGTGCGCTCAAAAAATTGACCTTGGCCGATTAGTCCAAGTGGGTTCACAAAGATACCTAGCGCTTTTAAAAGCAAATATTATCGAGATATTAACGCGATCTAGTACTGACAACATGAATCGCCACCATCATCACATTACAATATGGACCTGAAATCCCTTTATTTTATGCTCCAAAGATTGATTCTTGCTCAGTTAGACTTGCTAAATATAAGCATCAATAACTGAGTGATCTCACCTTCCAACGGAAAGGAAAGCATGCCCATCACCGAATACCCGAGCGCCCAGGGCATGAAGTAGAACCTGAAGAGATAGAAAAACCACGCAACATAGAGTGGTACGAGCGGTTCAACAAGGAACCTCGGCGTCACTGGGTCAAATACTTTGATGACCGGATCTGTGTATTTGACGAAGACTCGCATGAAGAAAAAATCCGAATGCAATGGCAGAAAAATGTTCATCGCCACTCGTCCGATCAATGTCCACATTATCAGGCCCATTATGTAGTCCACGGCGATTACCCAGCCCGGGAGGTGGGCCATCGAGACTTCCATCGGTACTCCTCACGTCATATCCAAATGCCAAAACGTTAGCAAAAAAATAGGGGGCAATGCCCCCTATTCTTACATTTCGAGGTCTAGTGTGTCGCTGACAGCACTTCCTCTCCCGAGGGATCTCGGGTTGCGTCGACCATTGCCTGGGTCTCTGCATCCGGTTCCTCAGTCGCCAGACTTACCACGATCATGCTTATCAAGCTAACCGAGGCACCGATGATACCGAACCTCAGGTGATCGATACCCATCCAAGGAGTCATGCCGTTAAAGTAGACCTGATACAGATACCACGTGCCAGCTGCGAAGCCGAGGACCATCCCAGCAATTGCACCCTGCCTGTTGGCTCTTTTCCACCAGATACCAAGAACGAGCGGGAAGAAGAGCCCTGACATTGCAAAGTCAAATGCCCACGCGACCGCGCCTAAGATACCCGTGAGTTTCATACTCGCGATATATGCCGCAGCCGCACCGATAACTATGAGAAGAATACGGGCTACGACCAATCTTGTCTTAGTTTCGGCCTTCGGATCAATGATCTTGTAGTAAAGATCGTGACTCAAAGCATTGGCGATAGCCAACAACAAACCGTCCGCAGTGGACATGGCGGCCGCCATACCACCCGCGGCCACGAGGCCCGAGATGACATAAGGCAGACCCGCTATTTCTGGCGTCGCAAGTACCACGATATCAGCGCGCATGAAGAATTCATTCAACTGCAAAATACCGTCACCGTTGCCATCGTTCAGCCAGAGCATCTTAACAGCCGACCAGTTCTGGACCCATGGTAGCGCCTGAACCTCCGCGATCGATTTACCGATGATGCTGGTGGCCAGAGTTGGGTCGAGCAACTGAAGCTTGGTCAGGGTCGCCAACGCCGGTGCTGTAAAGTACAGCAGGAAGATGAAGAACAGTGAATATGCAACTGACTTACGAGCGTCACGAACAGAAGGCGTCGTGAAGTAACGCATCAGGATATGTGGCAACGATGCCGTGCCCATCATCATGCAAATCGCTAGCGTCGCAAAACTCCAGCTCTGCATACCACCCTGTGGGTCGAAGTGAGGAACTGACAGAATCTTTACACCGCCAAATGGTGGTTTATCCACCGCTGCCGCACCAAGCTGAACGACCGGCTCCAGCTCCTGAATTCGAGTAACAGCCTCGCCATAGCCGAAATGGGGAATGATCCCGAATCCCTGGGTGTTTGACATCCATATCACCGGGATCAGGTAAGCAATGATCAGCACGATATACTGCGCCACCTGTGTCCAGGTAACAGCCCTCATACCTCCTAGCATAGAGCACAGTAAAATACCCAGTAAGCCAAACCAAACACCGACTTCAAATGGAATCTGCAGAGCCCGCGCCGCAATTGTGCCCGTAGCGTTGATCTGCGCAGTCACATAGGTGAAGGAGGCCACCACAAGCACAATTACTGCGCAAAAACGTGCGGTGTTACCACCGTAACGTGTCCCGATGAAGTCTGGGACCGTGTAGCACCCGAACTTCCTCAGGTAAGGTGCCATCAATGAGTTGACCAGAACATAGCCACCGGTCCATCCAACAATAAACGCGAGATAGCTGTACCCACCAAAATAGATACCGCCTGCAAGCGCAACAAACGATGCGCCCGACATCCAGTCGGCTGCCGTAGCCATACCGTTATAGACTGTTGGTACCTCTCGGCCGGCCACGTAGTAGGCCGAGACCTCCATCGTACGCGACAGCCAGCCAATCCCTGCATAAACAACGATCGTGAAAGCCACGAATAAGATACCAATCGTTGCAGCAGACATACCCATCTGCTCTAGTATTGCCATAAGGATAATGAAACCGATGAAGCCACCGGTATACAATCCGTAAATTTTGCCTAGATTATCGGTAAATTTACCTTCCATTGTCTGCCCTCCTCCTAAACACCAGCTTCATCATCAATCTTGTCTTGCTGATGATTTTGGAAGAAGATCAGCGCAACAAAAACGATCAAAGAACCCTGTACCGGGAAATAGTAGCCCAGAGGGAATCCAAGGAACGAGTACTCCATCAGAGCTTTAGCATTCCATGGAATGATTATTGAAAAAATGAACCAAATGGCTAGGACCAAAAACGTTAAATTTCGTGTTTTAGCCCAGTGCCGCTGTTTAGTCTCGCCATCCATCTGTGGCCTCCTGTTGAGTTAGCACTAATAACATTATTCTTATGATTGGAAGATAATCTAACCGGCTAAGGCAGAATTACCCAGTGGTGAGGATACGGACTTTCTTCGATCGGGCCGACTATACCTTGGCATGATAGCGTTTAGTCGTAGCTCATCTGTCTCAAAGTTATGGCAACCTTGATTCAACTCGGGGTTGTTCTAGTGATCACATATATCTTAAAAAAGCTATCTGAATTCCGCGATATGGTGCGGCAGTATCCTGTCTTCCGGCGACGCTCCTTTCCAATCGAATCACTAGAATCTGCGTCTGAGTTTGTTGCAACAAGGGCCGCGTTCGTGGCACAAAAGACCATGTTCGGCTACGTGAAAACCCGCATGGGTACCAGCTATCCAGAGATGTTTCGTGATGATGTGATGGTCTCCTCCCTCAAAATTGCCACGCTTTACCACTACTCGGCATGTCTCAGCGATTTGATGGTCTATGTCTTCCTTACATTGTCCGGCAAGTACCAGGTTCCCAGTGATAGGTGCATGGCAGAGGCGATAATAGGTTTTCGAAAGGGGCTGGTCAGTAATCTGGGTCCAGGTGATGAGATGTTTAATCTCGAGGAAGCATGTATTTCTTTTAGGGCGCGCATCGACAGCGCTGGATGGGACGAACCCTTCGAAACTTTCGATGTCTTTTCGCATAGCCCCAAAAGTCTCATCCGCTGGGCTCCTATCGCAGAAGAGTTTAAGAACCTAGATCAAGATATTGCTGAAAATTCGGTAACATTTGCGTGGATCGAAATTCGTAAGGAATTTAATGACTTGGTAAACCTGCCAGATTCATACCTCCAGGATTTATAGACCACTGTCTAACCGAACGTCTTCTAATAAACCGAAAATGACAAATCTAATTTACAAGTAAAACTGAATTTTTTTCAGTCACCAAAACCACTCAACCTGGATTACAAATTTACAAGTACAGCGCGCGAATTCATGTCGCTAGGGTCAAAAATCAATATTTTTGGTCTCTTCCGCTTCATTCATGCCGCCAATAGTCCTAGTCAGATGTGACAACGCTTTAGGAGTAGTCTAGAGCTCTAATCTTCTTATATACTGGAATCGCCCGCTTTTTTTCACAGATTTCTTATTTGAATCATACAACTATCTGTATCAAATCTGTGTCAAAAAAGAAGACCACACTGCACTGTATGTTTTTTTAGACTATTCAACTTGTCTCACCTGACTAACAACTCGCTCATCAGTATCTTTCGCACATAGTGACTTGGTGACAACTCAAGTCTTTCTGCTTTCTCTTGCAGTGGGCGGTGAAGGTCTTTTTGCATTCTCATTGAGAACGGTCTATCGACAAGTAATTTGTGTTTAATTTGGCAACTCTCAGAATAATGATACGGCTCGTATCAAAATACCTCTCGGTTTTACCTCGATTATTCCTGCATTGGAATTCTGGTCTGTTACTCTGTTGGGAATTTTAGTCGATTGGTTTGACTAAAAAAATTAAAAACTTGGCTCGATGGCTCACGAAAGTGAAATTTGCAGTAAAAAATTTAACTCATAACTACAGCAAAAAAGTTCAAGCAATTCGGAACTTTTCTACAGAACTTCACTCACAAAAGGTCACCGCACTTTTGGGGCCTAATGGCGCCGGCAAGAGTACTCTATTTAAAATCCTCGCAGGCCTTATTCGTCAAACATCTGGGACCATCGAAATTAACGGAACCAGTTGGGATCGGAATGACCCAGAACCACTTGGAAAAATTGGATTCGTTTTTCAAGATCCAACGATTGACGGTATGCGGAGCGGAACAGCGAACCTAACCTATGCTGGCCAACTTCAGGGACTGAGTAACAATACGCTCAAACCTAGGATTGACGAGCTCATAACAAAATTTGACATGGGCGACTACGTGAAGAGACCTGTTGGATCATTAAGCGGGGGACAAAGGCGGCGACTTGAGATAGCAAGGGCTCTGATTCACCGCCCGATTTGGCTTTTTTTAGACGAGCCATCTACGGGACTCGACATCGACAACAGATTAAAGCTTTCAGAAACACTTCATTCACTTGTCACCGCCGAAGGGTGCGGCGTCCTTTGGTGTACCCACATTCCGGACGAGCTTAGATCTGGCGATAGTATAATTATGATGAAAGAAGGAGAAAAAATTTTTGATGGTCAGTTCGACTCTCTAGAACAAGTCATGACTCAATATCAGTCGCTGGTGGGGAAAGCATGAAACGCAGTAACTTCGCGCCAGTGCTCGCTATTTTTCATAGGGAATTCGACCGGTTCGTTAAGCAAAAAACAAGGTGCGTATCAGCGATCGTCCGCCCGCTAATTTGGCTCCTAGTATTCGCGGCCGGTTTTCGCAGTGTTCTGGGGATTGCGATACAGCCGCCTTATGAGACCTACATCACGTACGACCTTTATGTGACGCCGGGTCTGATTGGGATGATCGCCTTATTCAATGGTATGCAAGCATCTCTAAGCATGGTCTACGACCGTGAGACAGGAAGTATGAAGTTACTGATGACGGCACCCATTAGTCGCCGCAGGCTTCTCATTTATAAACTGTTAGCGACTGCCACAATATCAACAATACAAGCATATATATTTATAAGTATCGCGATGCTTTACGGCGTAAATATCCCATGGTTTGGACTGATAACTGCGCTGCCAACGATATTCATAGCTGCATATTTCATTGGATTAATCGGGCTCATCTTGGCGAGTCAAATCAAGGAACTTGAGAACTTCGCGGGGGTCATGAACTTCGTCATTTTTCCAGCTTTTTTCCTTTCCAGCGCTCTGTATCCCCTGTGGCAGATCCAGGAAACGAGTGAGATCGTCTTCACATTAGCCTCAATCAATCCCTTCACCTATGTGGTCGAGGCGGTGCGCTTCGGTATTCATCAGACGGCATTCACCTGGCACACTGCTGGGCTGCTGTGCGGCAGTGTTCTTTTTTCGACCTTCGTGCACCATATGTTTACTTTCGGACAAACGAGGTAACTCAGGTTCTCGATTGACTCAAAACCGCAGGTCGGCCAGTTAACTCAAAATATGAAGGTTTCAATGCCTCGAAGTCACGCGGGCTATGCGTCACAATAATAGTGGGAACACTTTCCTCACTAATCGCCGCTCTAATGTTGGAAATTAATCGCTCCACATTCGCAGGGTCCAATGATGCAGATGGCTCGTCAAGCAACAGCAATCGAGGTCGTGCGAGGATACCCCTCACGATTGCGATACGTCGCTGCATACCCAGTGATAACTGACCTGGCCTAAGCTGACCGACTTCTGACAAGTCGAACAATGACAACCAATGGGTCTGTGATTCAATATCCTCACAAACAATTGACAAATTTTCGGTCACGGTAAGCCAGGGCAATAACGTTGGCTCTTGAAAGACTAACCGGGGTCTCAGACTAGGATTTTGTCTTGAAATTGCTCTCAATAATGTTGTCTTTCCAACACCTGAACCACCGCTGACTACGACGAGAGCAGGAGAAACATCAATTGTCCCTGCCTCCACAATGAGTTGATTATCCAGCCAGCAGTCAGACCAATTGACCATCTTTACGCCACTTTTGGACATGTCGCTCAAGGGGTCTGACTGCGACCCATTCAATCAACTGCATCACCATCATAAAACTCAGAGCGTATGCAAGGATCATATCGACCTCGAACAGTTGAAAATAGAGATGTATTTGGAATCCGATACCTGACGATCTTCCGAGCAACTCGACAACAAGAATAATCTTCCATGTTAGGGATAGCCCTGTTCTCAAAGCCGTGAACAGGAAAGGTTCAAGTTGGGGGATCCAAACAAGTCTCAGCTTCTGCGCCCACGATAGCTCGTAGACTCGCGCAAACTCTTCGTACCGAGACTCGAATTGACGGACCCCATCTCGCACATTCACAGCAATTAACGGAGCTTTATTGATAACGACTGCAAGGACAGCGGCCAGCTCAGTCATACCTAAACCTAAGTAACAGATGACAATAACCACAAGGGCCGGCATGTTCAGGAAAATGTTGACCCAAGGCCAAAACCACCGATCGAGTAGATCTGAACGACCAAGTATTACACCAATGAAGACCCCAGTGATCCAAGCGAGGCCAAAAGCGGCTAATACTCGACCAAATGTCGCACTTAAATGAACCCACAGCTCACCGCTGATCGCCTCCCTTCCGAGACTCGCGAACACTACCAGTGGCCCAGGGAAAACATCCGTCTGAAACAGTTCGCTGGATAGTCCCCAAAAAACTAGCAAAGCTACCAGTGAAGTAGCAGCGGAAAATGGCATAACTTTCGCTACTGGTTAGACGCGAAAAATGCCCCCTCATCTAGTTCTGTTTTTGACTTGATCAATTTCCCGTCACCGTAGGTCCGCATCAAGTCGAACATTGCCTGGGCCGACGCGAAATCAAATTTATCATTGGGTATGCCCTGCCTCCAGGATGCACGTAAGGTTACGAATTCTTTGTCTGTTTTGGCTTTCATCAGTTTTTTGAGGGGCTCCCAAGCGCTGTCTTTCGCGGCAAGAATGCTCTTTGCCTCTCTCGACGCGGCGCTCAATCCTTCGGCCAGCTCTCTGTTTTTGGCGGCCCACTTTTCTTTAAAAACATAACCAAGAAGTGGAGTGTCTGCAGACAGCCCTAATTCAACCGCGACGTCCTGAACATCGACAACGCGTCTAAATCCCTTCGCCTCAAGTTTTGCCAAGAAGTGCCAAAAATTAATGACAGCATCAATTTCACCGGCAATTGCTTGCTTAAACAATAGCGGAGGCGCACCAAAAACCAGCTCATTCTGCGCCGCAAGATCTAGACCATGACGCTTCTTGGCTGTAGCTTGGATGATGATCCAGCTCTTATCCACGGGCCCCCCTGCAATTCCAATTCTCTTGCCCTTGAGGTCTTCAAGCGACTTAACCGAGCTTTTCGGACCAACCATCAAACTACCAACAGCTTTTGAATATGGCGTGAACTGATAATTCTTATCCTCACTGCGCTGATTCGCAACCCAGATCCAATCGGAAACGATAACGTCTACCGCATCATTCTGAATAGCCAACGTTGAAGCCTGCTTGCCAGCGACATCTACCACCTCAAGATTGAACCCATTTTTTTCATCGAGCCGCAGCCGCTTGATTGTCTCAAGTTCCCACTTAACTGTTCCGAACTTAAGCGCTGCTAACTTAACCGTAGGCAACGTACTGGCCAAGCAGAATGATGAAAATACCAGCACACAAGCCATGCTCACAAATCGGAAAAACATTACGGGACACTCCTCTCAATTAACTTTAGTTGCAACTATTTCTAACCCACCCTTTAGCGGTAAGTTTACCATCTTATCCAAACACAAATTTTCAACCACGAAGTAGTAATTACTTGTCATCGACCGTCTCCATTTGCACAAAATTAAAAAAAAGCATTTAATTCTAATTTTGAAAAAAATGCATAATTATGCTTATAAATGCCTTCGACGATGCACTAACGTTAATTATTTCAGCAGACTCAGATCTGATAGAAATTCTTCTGCTTTCGATAAAGGTCAGCTTCAGTTCGCTTGCTATCGCTGGCATGTTAGCGATGCCTTTGGGAACAATTCTTGCGATCAATAATTTTAGGGGTAGGAAGCTTGTTATTACTTTCCTCAACGCAATGATGGGCCTCCCGCCGGTTGTGGTTGGCTTATTTTTGTACTTGATACTCTCTCGATCGGGTCCTCTGGGCATTCTTGAGCTCCTGTACACACCGACTGCTATGATCATCGCGCAGGTTATCTTGATCGTGCCCATAGTGGCCTCACTAACATACCAGGTCATCGAGGAACTCAATCGAGAATATAACGACCTGTTTTTAAGCTTAAAAATTAGTCCCCAAAAGGCAGTCTTTGCATACCTCTGGGACGCTCGATATGCGCTTTTAACAACTCTACTTGCCGGTTTTGGTCGTGCAATTTCTGAGGTAGGCGCTGTAATGATCGTGGGAGGGAACATTAATCATCTGACAAGAATCATGACCACCGCTATCGCCCTTGAAACATCCCGAGGCGAACTATCCTTGGCATTGTCCTTGGGGATAGTGCTACTCACCATCACGCTTCTCGTCAATGCGATCGTTATGTCTATAAAAACTTTTGCGGCGGAGAAAGGATATGTCTGATCCCCCACTGATTGAGGTAGCTGATCTAAGTTTGAAACTCAATAACGTAAACATTTTGAATTCGATTACCCTAACCTCCACTAATCCCGGGGTGACAATTGTGATGGGTCCAAATGGAGCGGGGAAAAGTTTTTTTTTGAGGTGCCTGCACGGTCTGACGACACCGACAGGCGGATCGATAAGAATTTTTGGTAATACGATTCTTGGGACATCTACGAATCAGGCTATGGTGTTTCAAAAACCAGTTCTGCTAAAACGGAGCGTTATTGAGAACTTGAAATTTGCTAGTCAGGCGACGACTCGTCGGGACTCAATCGACAATGCGCTTTCACTAGCACGGCTAAAAGATAAAGAACACTTTCCTGCAAACGTATTATCAGGCGGCGAAAAACAGCGGCTTGTGCTGACGAGAGCCCTACTCCGAGAGCCCAAATTACTGGTTTTGGATGAACCAACAGCAAGCCTCGACCCAGCGTCTGTGCAAATTATTGAGCAACTGATTCAAGATTTCACAGGACGAGGGGGAAAAGTCATTTTCGTCTCGCATGATATCGGACAGGCCAAGCGACTTGGGTCAGAAATTGTCTTCCTACACAAGGGCAAGGTTATGGAACATAGCATTGCCAGCGACTTCTTCAATAACCCAGCGAGTGAGGAAGCAAAGGCCTATCTCAAAGGTCACATCATTATTTAAAGGTATTAAAAGAGTGGTAAAAAGATTGAGGTTCTCAAAAAGCGCAAAAAAAATCGCCTTCAGCTTGGGAGCCCTAATTAGCTTCAGTTCCTGTTTTGCCGAATCAATAATCCTCCAGTCCAGCACATCAACAAAGAACTCTGGCTTTTACGATTACATCCTTCCAATGATTGAAGAAGATACAGGAATCAAAGTAAACGTTGTCGCTGTGGGAACTGGTCAAGCAATCAAAAATGCAGAACGGTGCGATGGTGACGTTCTTTTGGTTCATGCAAAGGCCGCTGAAAAAAAATTTGTGAACGACGGATACGGGGTGAAACGCTTCGACCTAATGTTCAACGATTTCATAATTGTTGGTCCTTCTGGCGATCCAGCGAACGTTACGGGATCCACAGATGCATCGGCGGCACTGAAATCAATCGCCTCCCGGCAAATACCTTTCGCATCTCGTGGAGATAATTCAGGAACACATAAAGCTGAAAAAAAACTATGGAAAAGAGCTGGAATAGATCCAAGCGAGGCGTCTGGAATTTGGTATCTGGAGACTGGAGCAGGTATGGGGTCAACTCTTAACATTGCCGTAGGCAAGGGCGCTTACGTCCTAAGCGATAGAGCTACGTGGATTAAATTCGCCAATAAACAAGATTTTAAAATTCATGTGCAAGGGGACGAACGTCTTTTCAATCAATACGGGATTATCCTGATCAATCCCACGAAGTGCCCGGATGTAAACTTCAAAACGGGACAAACGGTCGTACGTTGGTTTCTGTCAGACAGAGGACAGTCAGCGATCGCGTCCTATACGTTCGGCGGCAATCGGTTATTCTTCCCTAACGCCAAATAACTCTGCACGTGCCCAAGGATAGAAATTGTCTTTCGAATCAGTATGGTCGCCGGTAGCATGCTTCAACTGCTCTCTACGCTACTGGTCGCATGCTCTAAAGTGGATGGCCAAGTTCCAAAAAGTATTAAGACCCACAAGCGCCCTACCTCGCAAAGTCAAAAATAAGCAACGTTGTGATTTTTTTATCACTGCTTTTTCGACGCATACGGACATGTCAGTTGAGGTTGAATATTTGGTCGCATAACAGTCATGAGGCTTGATCTGACAGCTCTAGTCTCCCGTAGCGAGATCGAAATCGCTGAGAATCGGCTTCGTCAGCTCTTAATGGATCCGTCTTGGCAACTCGGGATGTCGGCCGATGGACTTTATCCGAGGACCACTGCGGTTGGAATTTCATTCAAAATCGCCAGAGCCTCGTAGGCTGATCCGTAGGTGCTTGCCTCCCGTACTAAATTGATTACGGGAGCTCAGGAGACTGCAAATTCGACCAAAAGCGGAAATTAATGTGGCTGGATAGTAAAGACATAGGAAGTGGACCTAGTGCTGACATCCCAAACAAATGCAACTGACGCCGTTACTGATAATCCGGCCGTTCGGTCTGGACAGTTGTTTTTATCGATCAAGGTGATCGGTCAATTTGGTATCGGGGATTCGGTCGATGCTTGCAAAAAAATTAGAGAGCTCTGGGAATAACTCATCTGTGTAGAGAGGGAAAATATACTTTGCCGGCACAGACTTAAGCGTGTTAGGGACATCCGTTCATCCTCACTTCGCCAAGCCCACTGATATCGTAGCCCCCGTAGCGCCCCACCTCTGCTCCGAATCTATCATTTTTGGTGAACTCAAAGAGTGTTTGAAGACCCTCCTCGAAGTAGGCGTGTCGATCAATCACTAAATCGAAGTACTCTTCGCAAACCGAAACAAACTCGAGATTATAGCGGTCGGCGAAACAACGCAGACCAAAACAACTATCCGCCTCCCCTTCCAAAACAGATAACGCGGCCTCAGTCTCTGTTTGGACTGTCCTAACGAAATTCACTGAATCAAATCCGATCCCCGCCAAATTCAGTTGTCTCTCGAATAATTCCTGCGCGCCCGCGCCCGCCTGCCGCGCCACCAGACGCTTGCCGATAGTATCTTCAATATTCGAGATGCCAGACCCTTGCTTAGTAAGGAGACCACGCTCTCGCTTTGCCCAGTGAACAAGGACTGAAGGGGACTGTTTCAGATAACTGTCAACAAGTGACGTATTCCAATCTTCCAGATCCGGATTCTGGGTATGGATACCGCACGCAACACCTTCGCGGTTTTTGAACCGCATAAATCCGTCTAGGGAACCATTGAAAAAGGTGGGCAATCCGCACCCGGACGCAGTGATTGTCCACTCAAATAGTGGATCATGTGACCCTAAAATGACCGATGGCCTCGGAGCAGTCTCGGCCAAGTAGGCCCCCTTGTGCTGAATCCATCGATTAATCTCAGTCTTTGGGAACAATAGCTTTCCGGTCGCTTTTACACAGGGGATAATATTACGGGCAGCGAGATCGTAAACCTTCCGCTGTTTTAGGCGAAGTAAATCGGCGACTTCTCTAGTTGTCAGGAACTCAGACAATGAACTCTGCTCATCCAATCATGTTTGTAACAGCATACACGACAGGCTTACAGGACATTAGCGATTTTGGGATCGATTGAGTCGAACAAAAAAGCTGGGAACTGATTGCGGAATTTACACTGGTGTCGATATCAGCTTCCTTGGTGAAAATAGAGCAATCATCTCTAAGAGATGTCCTTCGGAGTCGACCAGAGCGCCCTCTAATAATGAAGGGTTCAGAGCCACATCTGTCCGAATAAGGGCCTCGCTCTAGTTGAAGCTAACGTTACTTCTATACAGCCTAGAAATTACACCGCAAATCATATAATGCCCAACCGCAAAAGAGTTAACCACTTGCATAAAACGGTCCCATGACTTGCACCTGTCTCTAAATACAAGCTCGAGAACCGATTGATCAGGTTTGACAAGCTATAAATCCAAAAAAGTGTGCAATCGCACACAGCCCAGTTAGACCTGATCAACCCCCTCCATGATGCTCCCCAAGACGGTGCCCATCGCATGACCCAACGGTCGTGTTTTCTTGGTTAGCTTTTCCTTATAAGTAGACCCAAGCTTAGTCCGAACTACCACCACATGGAATTCGGCGTCACAGTAGACTAATTAAGTGACATCATCTGCTTTCAACATTCCCTAGTTTCTCAAAAAGCCAACCGTGAGGTACTCACAATCTTCGCCGATCGTGATCGCCCTTACAGTTTCCTGCGCCTTAAGATAAATCGTCAGAGGGCGCTCTTCGATCACCAATGTTGCGATGGCCATGCGTGTTTATCCACTCCCGCGACCCCTTGCGAAAGTCTTGCATCCTGTGCGTCAGGCTGAACTCTATTAGAAGCTATTGTTGTCTGCTGTCGGCGTGAAAATACATCTGTTAAGGTAAAACCTACCCTATGGTACTTCAAGCCAACCAGTGAAAACTTGAGTCAATCAGATAACCCATGAAATATCCCACCGATACCCTCGCCATCGCAAACCTTTATGCGTTACTGAGTGCAATCAACGCTTCAGTTGCGCCCATTGTGATCTCACTAGGCGGGCTGGCCGGTGCATATTTACTCGCTGAGGATAAGTCCCTCTCAACCCTGCCTGTCAGCGGCTTCAATGTCGGTGTCGCCCTAATGGCAGGACCAGCGTCACTTCTTATGTTTAAAATCGGCCGCCAGAGAGGATTCATGGCTGGCGCTCTTCTTGGTTTTCTCGGTACCGCAGTCGCCGGTATCGCAATAGTGAAGAGCAGTTTTTTTTGGTTCTGCGTCGGGCTTATGATGGCGGGTGGTGCCAATAGTTTCGTGCAGCAATATCGATTTGCTGCATCCGATTATGTGCAAGATGCCATCAAATCTCAGGCTATTTCCCGAGTACTTATCGGTGGTATCGCGGCTGGCATCATCGGCCCCCAACTGGTCATGCATCACAAAGATCTTTTTTATCCAATCCCCTTTGCTGGCGCATTTTTGAGTGGTGCAGGACTTTTTATTATCGGTTTTTTAGTGTTGATGCTTCTGCCGCCTCAAATTCCTGAGACCCGAAAGGCTCATCCAAAAAAAGGCAGGACAAAGAAGGAGTTTATTCAAGATCAAGCCTTTGTCACCGCCGTGCTGTGCGGGACCAGCAGCTACGCTCTGATGGCGTTTGTAATGACTGCGGCACCTCTCGCGATGGTTGGCTGCGGCTTTGGAGTGGCCGAAGCCGCACTAGGTATTCAGTGGCATGTTCTCGCCATGTTCGTACCTAGCCTATTCACGGGGAAACTCATCAGTCGCTTTGGCAAACTCTCAATTATTGCTGCTGGTCTAACCATATTAATGCTTTGCGCCGTCGTAGCCTTATCCGGCATTTCAATCGAGCACTTTTATGTTGGACTGATCTTGTTAGGTCTAGGCTGGAACTTTGGTTTTATTGGTTCAACTGCACTTTTAACTGAGGCCTACAAAGCACACGAAAAACATACCGCTCAGGGACTGAACGACACAATTCTTTTCACTTCTGTAGCTATTGGAAGTCTGGGCTCTGGAATAGCCTACGAGTCTATTGGCTGGGAAACTATGAATTGGATCGCGTTCCCCATTAGCTTCAGCTGTCTTGTGGCTCTATTCCTTTTACACCAACGACAAGTTTTACAGGCCAGCACCTAGCACTCACAACTATTACGGTAGGATCCATCAATATGTCACTTCCGGAAATATCACTGTTATTATTTACCCTGGCTTACTCAGGTAATCCGCCAAAAAACGGAAAGCGCATACTGAACCAATGAGTACCCTATCATTTAACCATATCGGATCTGCAATGAGAGGCTACCTTGCCACCATTTATCTTGGTTTATTTTTAGCAACCTCACTAGTCCCACAGGGATATATGCCTCTCGTAAATCACGAAGGTTTAGTTAAGGTCGTGGCATGGACTGGCACGGACGCAAAGGTACCCGCTGAAGGTGGAGCCAATGGAAGCACCTATGACTGCCCCTTTTCTCTACTCCAAATTGGTACTTTACCGCGTGCTGAGTCATCTTCTTTTCCGGCAGGTGACGCCCTGCTCGGACCGCCTTACCCGTATTACAAACTCCCGGAAAGAAATTATCAGATCGCTCTTCCACGAGGACTGCCTCCAATCTCTTAACCGGTAAAAATTTTTTCACTCAGGAGAGGCGCATGAAAATCATAGTAATTGGGCTTACGACAGCCCTAATTTCTTTTGCTAGTTTTGCGATGAACAACGGACACAATGCGGATCACGGTGCCATAAACACACAATTCAAAAAAATCCAGTCAAACGGTATCACGCTATCTCACTTTCACGCACGCGCAAGTATCGGTCGTAACAAAAATTCAGC
>PBZM01000040.1 GCA_002731015.1 Gammaproteobacteria bacterium | reverse complement strand
AGGGGAGACCTCTGGACAGGTCATGAGCGCACTGAAGGTAAAACAATTGGCCGTCGCAGGTTTTGATGAGCTTAGCGGGGGATACTGTCATCAAGCGGGAACCAAGCCGACCTCTTTCGTTCTGAAGGCTGGCGCGATACCAAAAGATGATTTTTTCTTCATTGCAATAGAGCGCTTGCGCGAAGCCGACTTGCTCGGCTAAATGGGTGAACATTCCCTCGCATTTATTGTTGTGTGATCCACGCAAGCGTACTCTCGTCCGATGTTTTCTCTAGACGGTTACCGACCTGTTGATTTGAGTCCGCGGATCAAGCCGCGAATTCACCGCGTTGACGGCAGCCTTGAAGAAGGCGGCACCGACCCATATGGCACGCCCTGGATTATGCATGAGGGTGTTTTCCCCGGAGACAATTCGCTTTTCACACTCTATGCGGCGCCAGAAGATGATGATACTTATCATCAGGAGCGGTTGACCTCTCATAACGGCGCCCATGTGCAAGGCGGCAAAGGTCACATCAGTCACTGGCCCGGCATGCCCGACGATATGTTAGGTCTCTGGGAAATGCCTCTTGAAACTTTCGTCGGCGAAGCAGCAGTCTGTTATCTGGACGAGCTCAGTCCACAGCCACTTGAGCATGCGGACGACTATCCTCGAGGCGTCGGTTGGCGCATGCAAAGTGAGAAAGGCGACATCCGCGGGATCGAGATTCTCCCAAAGCACCTGAGCGCCGTAAAGGAGGGGGACATTGTCTTAATGTCCAGCCCTTTTGAGGGGTTAGAACAGCCATGGCTGTCAAATGAGACCGCGAAATGGCTGGTGCAAGATCGGAAGATTAGAATGTTGGGCTTCGAGGCAACCGGTGTAGATTGGCAATATAATTTAAAGCTCCAGCCGCCGAACAACTCACCGGTCCGTCGCACGCTGCTCTCCGCCAACGTCCCAATCGCGCATCCACTAGTAAATATCGGATCACTCAGTACTGACCGCGTAATTTATTTCGGCCTGCCGTTTAATTTTGAAAAGTTCGAGGCCAGCTTCATTCGCGCCGTCGCCTTCGAGCCAAAAGAGTCGCACCGATGATAAGCCTCAAGGATCAAAGAATTGTAGATCTGACCTGGCCAATAAGATCCCGCCTCACGCGTCTCGATGGCACCATAGAAGAAGGAACGCGTGACGTTTACGACATGCCGTGGATTGTTGAAGAGACAGTCAATCAGAAAGACAACACCATAGAGCATTTAATTGGAGCGAATGTTCGCACGATATCCGACTGGCCAATCGCTGGAACCAGTGGTCATATGGGTTCGCACATTCAGCTTGGCGTTGGCCATAACGACAACTGGAGCGGCTTACCGGATGGCATGCTGGGCATATGGGACATGCCACTGGACACGTATTACGGAGAAGCTTGCGTCTGCCGCCTGGATAACCTTAAAGGTGAACCGATCCTCCCAGAGCATCTCAGCAACGTCCAGACCGGCGACATAGTCCTCTTAACAAGCCCCTACACCGGTGAGGATCAGCCCACCGTAGTCGAGGAAACAGCCAAATGGCTCGCAGAGGACATGCAGATAAAAATGTTTGGCCCAGGCGTGCCAGGAATCTCCTGGGAAACAAATCACCACACACCGGAGCCCCATAACAGTCCCACGCATAGAGCAATGACTGGCAACAACATCCCCATTGTGTATCCACTTGTGAATATTGAGAAACTCAACTCAGATCGAGTTTTCTTCATGAGTCTGCCGCTCAATGTTGAGCGAATGGAGGGCACGTGGGTTCGAGCAATTGCGATTGAGGACAAGTGTTGACCCAGAAAAATGGGGGAACTTGCTTTAAATTTAGTTGAGGGCTGCGAGGGCAGCTAATAAAGTGAAAGTAGTCATTTTTATAAACCATAAGCAATTGAAGACAATAACAAATCGCCATCCGGGAGGCGGACATGAGAAGAGCACTTTTTTCTGCAGTCGCAACGACACTAGTAGCACCGTTTTCAGGTGCTTTATTGGCACAAGAAAACACTGAAGACTCCTTCGCTCTCGAGGAAGTTATCGTGACAGCGACTCGTCGCTCAGAGAGTCTGATGTCCGTAACACAATCGATTCAGGCGATCTCTGAAGCGCAATTAGAACTGCCTACGTTCAGCGATGTGTCGATGGTAGTTAATCTGATTCCTGGCGCCGTAACATTCGGCAACAAACAGCCGGTAGCGCAATCGGTTCAAATTAGAGGTAGTGGTATCGTCCAATCGAGCGCGTCCGACGCACAGTCCCCGGTGGGCTATTACGTCGACGACATCCCATACGTCGATATCAGCACCCCCAACCCGCCGCCGATCGATACATTTGACCTCGAGCGAATCGAAATCCTGCGGGGACCGCAGGGTACGACCTACGGTCAAGACTCATCGGCAGGTAGCCTCATCATGCGCACCAACCCCGTCGATCTGCAGAACTTCGGGTACAAGGTGCGCGCCAGCTACTCACAAACTGAAGGCTCGCCCGGCTCAGGCTACCAAGTCGGGGCAGTAGTAAACCTGCCGATTGTTGAAGACGTTTTTGGTGTCCGCCTCTCCTACCAACGAAATGACGATCCTGGCTATGGTGAGGTATTTGGTGATCCGGATTTTGATGACCCTCTCGCCAACACTCGGGATACAATTCGCGCCAAAGTATACTGGCAAGTGAGTGACAACCTTAATCTTGAATTAACCCACTCCGAATGGAACACCGAGTACAACATGCTGCCGGGGACCCAGATACTGGATAGCACCGGCGGAAAAATGATTCATAGCCCGATTGAAACTCAGGTCATTTTGGAGCGTTTCCCGGACGGACGGGTTAAGAATGAATTCGAGATTTCCTGGACAACATTCCACGCAGAGATGGATCTCGGTTTCGCCGATCTGAGTTATTCGTTTGGATTCGTCGATACCCCGAAAAAAGAGACGTTTTCAGAGTTTATATTTGACGTCGGCTTGGGCCCGATGAAGAGCGGCGTAGTGTTTAACCAGCCCGCGGAGTCCATGACAAACGAGCTGCGATTGGTGTCGAAGGGCGATAGTAAGTTGCAGTGGCTGGGTGGCCTGTTTTACCTAGATGCGGAGAGTGACTCCGGTGGTACAGTTGATACCCCGGATTTCTTTTTCCGGGAGCGTACCTTCGACCCAATCGAGGCGGAGGCCATGGCGGTGTACGGCGAGGTCGAGTACGCGTTCACCGATGCGTTCAGCGCCTCCCTCGGGATGCGCTACCACGACGAAGACAGAACCAACACTAGCATTTACTCATCCACTTCGTTTTTTCCTGACTTCACTTATTTCTCCGATCCATACTTTGGACCACAAGGGAGTGGCGTGGCGACGACAGTGGAAGAGACCTCTTTCGACCACACGAGCTATCGAATCGGGCTGACGTGGACACCCAGTGATAACGGCATGGTCTACATTACCCAATCAACTGCCAATCGTGCTCCCATCATCCTCACGGCAAACGACCGTATCGCTTTAGCCAACGGCGGCGTAGAGCAAGTAGGTGACGTAGACGCGGCAGAGCTCTCTAACTTTGAGTTGGGTACCAAATGGACACTAGCCGACGGCCGCCTGCAGGTGGAGGCTGCATATGTAATCGGCGATTGGCAAGACATTCCCTTGTGGGCACAGGTTATGGTGCCAGGAAACCCCGTATCGATGCCGATTGGCGGAACAGATGCCGATGTAACGTCGACGGAGTTGGCGCTAACCTGGGCAATCAGTGACAGCTTGCAAATTGATTACGCCTACGCGTACACCGATACAGAGGTGACCGCAATACCAGACCCCGGTACGGTTTCGAACTACCCAGGCGCCATCAAAGTGGGAGGTAGCCTCTACAACTACTCTCCAGAGACGCACAATATCGGCGTTAATTGGAATCGTGAAAACGTAGTAAGTGGCTGGGACATGTACCTATCCGCAAACTATGTTTCGCGAGACAGGGTCGATGGCATCAACCCCTTCAGGGCACCGGAGGCTTATGTGCCTGCAAGCGCCCGGTACCAAAATCTGATGCTTAACCTCGGGGTTACGAAAGGCCCTTGGGACATCGTATTCTCTGTCAGAAATGCTGGTGGCCATGATGGCCAGTACTTGCCACGAACGTCGCTGGGTGGCTCAGATGCACAGCTCTTTGGTCTGATTCAGCAGCCGACCACCTACACGCTCCAAGTTAGCTACGACGGTATGCCATAACGAAACGAGCTGAGGCGTGTAAAAAGGCGGCCATAAGGCCGCCTTTTTTATGAAAATTTGCGGGCGGGCTACTCTTCTTCGTGGATTACCACTGTCCCGGCGTCTCCATCAATAGAAATTGTTTGGCCGTGCTTAATCCGCTGCGTTCCGTTGCCGACACCCAGCACCGCCGGGATACCATACTCACGAGCCACTATAGAACCGTGGGCGAGAATGCTGCCGACATCGGTCACTAAACCCACAGCATTTGCAAATAATTGGGTCCACGCAGGTGTCGTCAGTGGGCTTACAAGGATGCTACCTGGCACCATATTGTCAAAGTCAGAGGGCCCTAAAACGACACTGGCTTTGGCTGTCACCGTTCCGGAGCTGACGGGAAAGCCACGCATCGTATCGCTGTCCGCGTCGTTCTTAATTTGGGTCTCTTTAAAAGACACTGCATCGAGCTCGCTTACCTCAGGCGGCAGTGTGCCCGGCGGGTGGTGACGCTTGCGTGCCTCGCGCAATTCTCTGCGCTCGGCAGCGAGCGCCGCGAAGTCCATATTGGTATCGCTGTTACCATAAGCGTGCACTGCGACCTGCAGTTCATCACCCGTTAAAAAGAAAACATCATCGCTCTGGTGAAATATTCTTGCCTCAACCAGACGATTTCCTAACTCGAACGCCATTGGCCGCAATATTGACCAAGTGTATCCGAAGCGAAATGCAACCTCTTCACGGATATAGTTGTACTTGAACGCCAGCCACCAACGAAAGCGGAACTGCCAGTACTGCAAACCCGTCAGTAGCTCCGATATCTCGGATAACTTCTGCTCACGAATAGCCTTAGTTTTCTTTGTCTGATTGTCCGGATGGTAGTTAGGGTCACGAACCATCCCCTTTAATGACGCAAACAGCGCGGAGGGGTCCTCAATTTGCGTGGGTTCAATGAAGTCCATGCTGTAGCCCTGATGACCATACTTGCCGAGGTAATCTTTTAACGCGGAAAGCACCTCAGCACCTTTTTCATGCTCATACAGGGCTCGAAATAAAAATGGGGAAGGCACCACTAAAACGGTATAAGTGAGTTCCTCGTCCGCCCGAACCAATTTGGCAATTTCGAAGAGGTCGGCATTCGCCTGCATGGCTTTAGATTCTATGCCCGTCAGAAACTGACCACTAATGAAATTGTGGTCAGGCAGTGTCTCTCTCAGAAAAGTTTGAAACTGATCATCAGTTGATTTTGCGACGCCAAAGGTGTGACTGGAGTCGTCAGTCCAGTATCTCCCCTCTTCTATCGCCATATCACAGATCGCATCATAGAGCTCTTGAGCCGAGGCGCTCTTGTAATCCATAGCTCGATATTTTTCGGCGACACCCTCTAATCTAGGCTTCGTGTAATCAAACCACTTCTGAAGCACTGCGTCATTTTGCTCTGTGCGATTGAACGCAATAAAGGTGGGGTTCTCACTTTCTGGAATGGTGATCAATGCATCTATGTTTTGCGTTGTCTGCTCGGCATACCATTCTTCAAACATGGCTCGATCCGCCTCGTTAAGGCTCTCTCGGAATGGTTGGATATCGGCCACAGCCGCAGTGCGCGCGTCTTTCTTCCGCTGCATCAGCTCTTTTTCAAACGCTTGAAACTCAGCCGCCTCAATTTCTTCCTCGGTCACAGGCACGGCACCTTCATTCCGTTTCTTTCGCGCATCCATGTCCTTCACGATGTTGGGCCAGTCGAAGCGTTGATAACCGTATCCATTCACAGTCACAAACATGGGGCCGCCACCCACCATGCTTATAGCCTTCTTCGGGTTCTCTCTCCGCGGCGCCTCGAGGCCCTGAGTCAAGTACAGGTCCTCAAACAACGGGCACAAAGGATCTGGCATGTTCTCAACAATTTGGCGCCGGCTCACGTTTTGCGCTGGCGGTGCAGGTGTCCAGTCGGGTTCAATGGGCTGGGCGGGAAGGTTGGTGATTGGTCTTGATTGCAGCAGGCGCAATCTGCCGTCGCGGAATGCCCACTCAATGTCCTGAGGCTGCCCACCATAAAGCGACTCTACTCTAGCGGCAGTCTCGCTGAGCTCTAGCAACATCGGATCCGACAGGGAGGAAGCAGTACGATCACTCTCAGCAACGTCCTCCATCCGGATGCCCTGGGTATCGTCACAGACGATTTGTTGTTCCTTAGGACCAAGCACAGCCTCTTTTAACGACATGTCGGTGCGATCAATGATGAATGTGTCGGGCGTCACTTGGCCGCCGACCACCGCTTCGCCAAGTCCAAAACTAGCATTAACGATCATTTCTGATCTCTCGCCCGTTGCGGGGTTAGCGGTGAACAGAATGCCGGACACATCCGATGGAATCATAATCTGCACCACCACGGCCATCGCCACGACGCCCTGATCGATCCCATTTTGATGCCGATAACTGATCGCTTGGGCCGTCCACAATGAAGCCCAACACTTTTGCACGGCCTCCACGACCTCTGCCCCACCACGGACGTTCAGAAAAGTTTCTTGTTGGCCAGCAAAGGAAAAGTCAGGCAAATCCTCTGCATTTGCAGAGGAGCGAACCGCGACCGGAATCTGCAGTTGATCCAGATTGGCATACGCCGCCTTGATATCGGCTGACATCGCATCGCCCATACACCTGCTCATAATTAAAGCTCGAATTTTTTCGGCACAACCTTCGAACGTTGGGTAGCCGTCACGCAACTCGGGCTGCGCGGATTCGAGTATCTGCGACTGCAAGTCATTTTCCGCAATGAATGCGCGATAGGTATCTGCAGTGACTAAAAATCCTCCCGGCACATCGAAGCCAGCGTTCGTCATTCGAGCTAATGATCGGCCTTTGCCTCCTACTAGCTCTAAGGAATCTTTAGTCGTATTGATTGGTTCTATAAACATCGCGGAGAGATTACTCCCAAAATCGATCTATTTTATTCCACGCCCGCACCGGGATAGCTTCACCGGTAATCATGTCGGCGGCTGGCGAGGCTAAGTAGCGACACAGAGCGGCCACATCTTCGGGGCCTGGCGCCCTTGACAGCCTTGGCGTCGGGTTTCCATCCCCATCGATCTCTGGCGGTGTCACGCCGTAAGCGATCATCGCCGGTGTTGCGACAAGGCCAGGAACGACAGCATTGACGCAAATGTTGTGCTCGGCCCACATATACGCCAAGTTATTGGTCAGACTCAAAACCCCCGCCTTCGCAGCGGAATAGTGAATCATGCCTGGGTTTCCCTTCGTGCCTGCGGTCGATGAGACATTAATGATCTTGCCGGACTGCTGTCGGATCATCTGTCGACCTGCCGCCAAACACCCATTGAAAACGCCGGTCAGATTTATATCGATTTGACTGACCCATTCTTCGTGAGTTACCTCTTCCGGTTTTTTGGGGTGCGTTCCACTAGCCGCATTGTTAATCATTACGTCGACCCGACCGAAATGATCGACGCTACGGGCGATAAGGCTATCGACCGAGGAAGGGTCCCTGATGTCAGTTGGCACTATCAACGCTTCTTCGCCTTCAACCTCCTCCGCCACGGCTTTTAGAGACTGTTCGGTTCGGCCAGCCAATACCACTCGAGCTCCAGCGATCGCAAATTCCCTGGCCAAGACACTACCGATGCCGCCCGCGGCACCAGTAATTACGGCGACTGTGTCGTTGAGATCGAAGCGGGCCATCTATGGCTCTGAGAAAAATCGTATTCCCAATTATGCATTTAATCATCCATTCGAGCATCGCACGGAGTTAGACACCGGGCCGAATCCCACCCAAAACAGTAAAATGGGTGACAGTTGACGACGGTTCACCACCAATTGTTTATTCGTTGGCTAAAAGACGTCACTCTGCTGTGAATGAAAGGAGGCCAGAGCCTTGAGTTCCTACTCGGAATTGCATCGACCACAATTCCACTTTTCGGCGAAGAAGAACTGGATTAACGACCCTAACGGGCTCGTCTACCACGACGGTATCTGGCATCTGTT
>PBZM01000039.1 GCA_002731015.1 Gammaproteobacteria bacterium | reverse complement strand
CCTTCAAGTTGATACGTCGAATATTTTATTTATATGTGGCGGTGCATTTGCGGGACTCGACAAGGTGATCCGAGACCGAAGCGAGAAGGGTGGGATCGGGTTCGCCGCCGAAGTTCGGTCAAAGGATGAATCGAAATCGATTGGTGAAGCTTTTGCGGAAGTAGAGCCGGAGGACTTGGTGAAGTACGGTCTAATCCCTGAATTTGTGGGTCGTTTGCCTGTAGTGGCGACTCTGACCGAACTTGACGAGGCCGCTCTAACACAGATCTTGTCGGAACCAAAAAATGCACTGGTTAAACAGTACAAGGAGTTGTTTGACATGGAGGGTGTTGAGTTAGACGTGCGGCCTGATGCTCTGAGAGCTGTCGCGCGCAAGGCAATGGAGCGTAAGACAGGTGCTCGAGGTTTGCGTTCGATTCTTGAAAGTATCCTTCTGCACCCCATGTTTGAAATTCCCTCAGATGATAACGTGTCCAAAATGGTCATCGACGAGGGTGTCGTGACTGGGGATAGTGAGCCGCTCAAAATTTACGCGAGCAAAACGGAAAAAAAGCGCTCGGCAAATGCTGCTGAGTAAATTAGGAAGAAAAGAATGAGTATCCAGCAGCTGGACCTCCCACTACTCCCGCTGAGGGACGTAGTCGTCTATCCCCACATGGTTCTTCCATTGTTCGTAGGTCGTGAGAAGTCGATCAAGGCTCTCCAAAGTGCAATGGACGGAGGAAAAGAAATCCTGCTTGTCGCTCAGAAGGTCGCAAGCGAGGACGAACCTCGAGCCGGCGAGTTGTACGACGTGGGTACTGTCGCCTCGATCCTTCAACTTCTCAAGCTTCCTGATGGCACAGTCAAAGTTTTAATCGAAGGGGGGCAGAGGGCAAAAGTCTCTAATTTTGACCTTGACGGTGATCATTACCGAGCTGAGGCGCAGATTATTGGCTCGGTTCCTTTGAAAGAGCACCATCAAGAGGCTCTATTGCGAGTGCTGATGGATCAGTTTGATAAGTATGTCAAAGCCTCAAAAAAAATTCCCGCTGAAGTTTTAGCATCATTGCAAAGTATTGAAGAGCCCGGGCGACTCTGCGATACCATGGCGGCTCATCTTACTCTGCCTCTGAAAGAGAAACAGGCCCTATTGACGCACGATGATATTAAAGAGCGGCTTGAGTACTTGGTGGCGCTTATGGAGTCAGAGCTTGATTTGCTCCATGTAGAAAAGCGAATTCGTGGCCGCGTCAAGGAGCAAATGGAGAAAAGTCAGCGTGAGTATTATTTGAATGAGCAGATGAAAGCCATTCAGAAAGAAATGAACGACCTTGACGAGACACCAAATGAGATGGATGCATTGCAGGGGCGCATTGACGAGTGCGGTTTGTCAAAGGAAGGCAAAGAAAAAGCAGTAAATGAATTGCAAAAACTCAAGTTAATGTCACCGATGTCCGCGGAAGCGACGGTGGTGAGAGCATATTTAGATTGGCTGCTGGGTTGTCCTTGGTCTAAACGCTCGCGAGTGCGGCATGACCTCGTTAAGGCTCGCGATATCCTAGAAGCGGATCATTACGGACTAGATGACGTTAAAGAGCGAATTCTTGAATATTTGGCTGTTCAGATGCGAATAAGGAAATCCAAGAGTCCCGTGTTATGCCTTGTAGGGCCGCCAGGCGTGGGTAAAACATCCTTGGGCGAATCGATCGCGCGGGCGACTAATCGAGAGTTTGTGCGCATGGCCCTAGGTGGGGTAAGAGACGAGTCTGAGATTCGCGGCCACCGACGGACGTATATCGGGTCAATGCCCGGAAAAATTATTCAGAAAATATCGAAAGTTGGTGTAAAAAATCCACTCTTCTTACTCGATGAGATCGACAAAATGGGAATGGATCACAGAGGAGACCCGGCATCGGCGTTACTCGAAGTTCTGGATCCAGAGCAGAACCATACCTTTAACGATCATTACCTCGAGGTCGATTTCGATTTGTCTGAGGTGATGTTTGTTTGTACGTCAAATTCAATGAATATGCCTGCACCGCTCTTGGACAGGATGGAAATTATCCGCATCCCCGGGTACACAGAGGACGAAAAATTAAATATAGCGCGAAAATTTTTAGTTCCAAAACAGATTAAAAACAATGGGTTAGGGTCAAAAGAGTTGGACATTCCTGATCAGGCTCTAACAGACCTGATACGTTATTACACGAGAGAAGCAGGAGTTCGCGGCCTCGATCGTGAGGTATCCAAACTGGCTCGGAAAGTAGTTCGTAAAAGGATTGAAGATGGCCATAGGAAGGTTGGCGGCAAAGATGCGGAAACTGTAGTGATTACACCCGGTTTGCTTGAGGATTATTCAGGTGTCCGGAAGTACACTTACGGGCTCAAAGAAACGGAAGATCGAATAGGGCAGGTCACTGGCCTTGCGTGGACTAGCGTTGGCGGTGAATTATTGACCATAGAAGCAGTCGCAATGGCTGGGAAGGGTAAGCAGATTCGCACAGGCTCCCTCGGTGATGTCATGCAGGAATCAATTCAGGCCGCAATGACGGTAGCTAGAAGCCGTGCAATTGCACTTGGTATCGATCCCAATTTCCACGAAAAAAAGGACCTGCACATCCATGTACCGGAGGGGGCAACGCCAAAAGATGGTCCGAGTGCCGGAATCGGTATGTGTACGGCTTTGGTCTCGGTACTTGCTAACGTTCCGGTGAAGGCTGACGTGGCAATGACTGGTGAAATCACGCTACGTGGGCAGGTACTTCAGATTGGTGGGCTAAAGGAGAAATTATTGGCTGCGCATCGTGGTGGGATCAGAGTGGTGATCATTCCGGAGGAAAATGTTCCAGATTTGAAAGAAATACCTGAAAACGTGAAAGCCGACCTGGAAATAAAGGCTGTGTCATGGATTGATCAGGTATTTGATATTGCATTGGCCTATATACCGGAACCGTTTGTCACTCAAGACGCCGTTACTGGTTCGGAACCGGAACAAATAGTAGAAAAAAACACGCAAAGAGCTCATTAATCGGTTGTTTCGACCTCAAACGGTTGGTATAAATGAAAGCGCGCGAATTGAGCGGTTGCCCCAAACAATAAATAAGAAGGGGCCACCTTTTATTATAAAACCAATAGGGGTACTACGAGTGAATAAATCAGAATTAATCGATGCGATTGCTGCTGACGCAGGTTTATCTAAGGCTGATGCAGGTAAAGCGCTAGATGCGACCTTGTCAGCAGTTACCGGTTCTTTGAAAAAGGGTGATACTGTCTCCTTGGTAGGTTTCGGTACTTTTCAAGTCAAGTCTCGTGCTGCTCGCACGGGTCGTAACCCACAAACTGGTGCAACAATTCAAATAGCGGCCGCCAACGTCCCTGGCTTCAAGGCTGGAAAAGCTCTGAAAGACGCAGTTAATTAGGTCAACACTCGTCTTTACACAAAGGGGCCCTAGGCCCCTTTTTTGAATCTATAGGTCACAACGCAAAATGCTGCAAAATATTCGAGACAATTCAAGCGGAATCATTGCCAAAACTATCGTCGGTCTGATTGCTGTGACGTTCGTAATCACGGGAGTAAACTTTTTTAGTGGCGGTGATGCTGACACTATAATTGCGGAGGTTGATGGTATCGAGATCACTCAGCGCCAATTTTTAAATAAGCTCGAGCGGGAGCGTCGGCAGCTTGTGAGTGTCTTGGGTGATTCCACCGTGATCGATGAAGATCTGCTGAGGCACAGTGTTTTGAATGCGCTCATAGAGGAGGCAGCAGCTACAGGTTACTCTGAGAAGCTTGACTTCGGCGTAACTGATCTGCTGGTAGACAACCTTATCGTGGGGCTCCCACAATTTCAGATCGATGGGCAATTTGATGTAAAAATATTTGATAGAGCACTGGCGCAGATGGGTATGTCTCGACTAAGTTTTCGCGAGGAGCTCAAGCGCGATCTGATCGAATATCAGGTGAAAGGGGCTGTGGAGACCTCGACTCTAGTTATGCCCTCAGAGGTGGAACGGCTAAACGCATTACAGAACCAGAAACGCTCTGGAGAATTGCTTGTAATTAAGAGCGATCAATTCCTATCAGGAGTGAGTCTGGCTCCAGAAGCCGTTTCCAATTTTTACGATGCTAAAAAAAGCAGTTTTGTCACTGAGGAATCGGTCATACTTGAATATGTTTTGTTGGCCAATGATGACTTTAGGGATCAGGTATCTGTCACTGACGAGGCCCTTCGCGCAGCTTACGAAACGGAAGTAGAACAGTCAGCTAACGAATCGGAGAGGCGCGCCCGCCACATACTAATAGCTAGCGCCGAAGGCGCGTTGGATAAAATAACAGATCTCAAAGCTCAAATAGTTAAAGGTGCAGATTTTGCTGAGCTAGCGACGCGTCACTCAGATGATATCGCTAGTAAAGATACCGGCGGAGATCTCGGATTTGTGCCAAAAGGCACGTTCGCGCCCGAATTTGAACAAGCACTCGATAAGCTTGCGATTAATTCGGTTTCTGAACCGGTAAAAACGCAATATGGATATCACCTGATTGAGCTGTTAGAAGTCCGTTCGCGTCCAGTTGATCCGTTTGAGGTGAGCGCTCCACGTTTAAGAGAAGATTTGATGGAGCGCGAAACGGATCGTATGCTTTCAGATAATCTGGAAGAATTCTCGAATATGGCGTTTAGCGGTAGTTTAGAGGACTTAAAGAGCTTATACGGTGTCCAAATTCAGACTACCGAAGCCTTTAACCGTTCTACAGCCAGCGGTCTCTTTGCCAACGATGATGCTCTACGGAGGGTATTTGACGGCGCTCTATATGATGGGGAACTCAACGCCGAGGTATTTGAGGTTGAGCCTGGTCTATGGATGACATTTCGGATAAAGGAGTTCAAGCCGAAGGCTATACGACCGCTTGTCGAGGTCCGTGATGAAATAGCCGACCGATTGAGGCGGCAAAAGGCTATCGATCGCGCTAAGAAGTTAGCCCAAAAAGTCGAGAGGCATTGGCAGGATGGAAGATCTGGGTTACCGAAAGGCGCCGAGGCACTCGAGACTAATCCGTTCAGTGATCTTGATCGCAATGGCACTGATTTATTGTCGCGTGATGCTTTGTCAGTCGCATTTGCTGCTTCTGCGCCCATGGACGGTAAGGCCTCAACCCTCGTCCGCGAAATTGCAAATAACGAGGTTGTTGTGGCACGGATCGACTCTGTAAATTTTAACGCTGGACCTATAGCCGACAATAACCTCAAATCAGCCCTAACACAGCTGAAAAAAAATCAAGAAGGAAGCGAGTTCTGGTCAGTGGTAACGACCACTCTGGAGGTAAACAAGCGCTAATGGAATTGTTGGGTGAATACGGACTATTTTTGCTACAGACACTTACCGTTGTCTTTGCTGTTTTATTTGTACTGGCGGTTGGCACTAAGTTTTCGGGATCTGACGACGCAAAAGGCGTCATCAAAGTAACTGATATATCCAAAAAATATGCGGAACAAAAAGATTACGTGGCAACAGAGATCAAAGCCGCTCTTCCTGGTCAGAAGAAATCCTTGCTGGAGAGGATCAAACAAAGATTCAGAAAGAGAGATAATCCAGTTGCGACAGATACTGAATTAGAAAAAAAACTGGCCGTCATTCTTGAATTCAAGGGAGACATTAAAGCCTCACAGGTGAGCGCTCTACGTGAAGAAGTCTCCGCGATCTTAGCGATGGATCGCTCCCCTAATTGCGTACTCCTCAAATTGACCTCACCCGGAGGTCTTGTCAATACCTATGGATTAGCAAGCTCTCAATTATCCCGCTTTAAAGATGCTGGGATTGAGTTGGTCGCGTGCGTGGACACAGTCGCCGCAAGTGGCGGTTACATGATGGCTGTATGCGCCGATCGTATCATTTCGGCTCCTTTCGCTATCCTGGGATCTATCGGAGTTGTCGCTCAAATTCCGAACATTAATCGTTTTTTGAAGAATCGGGATATTGATGTGGAACTCCACACTGCCGGAACAAACAAGCGTACGTTAACAGTGCTTGGCGAAAATACGCCAGAGGGCCGTAAAAAATTCAAGGAAGATCTCACGCAAACTCATGATCTTTTTAAGGCATGGATAGCCGCAAGAAGGCCTGGCCTCGATCTCGATTCTCTTGCTGATGGATCGATTTTCTATGGGACAGACGCTCTCGAAAAGGGCCTTTGCGACCAAATCGCGACCTCAGACGATATTTTGATGCAGATGAATAGGGACCATCAATTAATCTCACTTAAATGGCATCAAAAAAAATCACTGGTTGCTCGAGTTGGACGTGATGTCTCGGCTGCAGTTTCAGATCAAATTGATGCTTTTATCCACCGATCCAATCAGGATTTTACGCGTCTGTGACTGATAAAAGAGTCGCGCTCTACACTGACGGTGCTTGTAAAGGAAATCCAGGCGCCGGCGGTTGGGGTGTGGTTCTCGAGTATGGCGAGCATCGCAAAGAGCTGTTCGGTGGCGATGTCGAAACAACCAATAATCGCATGGAGTTAATGGCCGCAATCGCGGGTTTATCTGCATTAAAATCGCGGTGTGTCGTCGATCTATACACCGATTCGGTTTACGTCAAAGACGGTATCACAAAGTGGCTATCAAACTGGAAGTCAAATGGGTGGCGAACGGCAGCCAAAAAGCCTGTAGCGAATCAGGATCTTTGGAAACAGCTCGATCAAGCGGTGTCTAACCACGAGGTCAATTGGCATTGGGTAAAAGGACATTCTGGTGATCCAGGAAACGAGCGAGCCGATGAATTGGCCAATCAGGGGGCATCTTCGGTATGCGACAAATAATTCTTGATACGGAAACCACAGGTCTTGATCCAAGCGACGGTCATCGAGTAATTGAGATCGGGTGCATCGAATTGGTGAACAGGCGACCTACTGATCGTACTTTCCATGTTTATATCAATCCGGAACGAGAGATTGAACCTGGGGCCATTGAAGTTCACGGTATAACCAATGAATTTTTAAAGGATAAGGCAAATTTTGCTGGTATTGCAGAGGAGTTCATTGAGTTCATCAGTGGAGCAGAACTGATTGCTCACAACGCCTCTTTTGACCTGAATTTCTTGGAGGCAGAATTTCAGCGTATCCCAAATGCGCCAAGTATTTTCGATGTCATATATGGTGGTGTGGCCATCGATACGCTGGCTATGGCGAGAGAAAAAAGACCAGGAAAGCGGAATTCGCTAGACGCGTTGTGCCGGGATTTCAAGGTCGATACGTCGGAACGAAATCTTCATGGCGCACTTCTCGACGCGGAATTACTGACGCAGGTTTATCTCGCTATGACACGAGAACAGAGTCGGATGTTCGTTGGCACTGAGAATCAGCAGCAGGGATCCCGGTTTGAACCGATTAAAAAATTATCAGGACTGGATCGCCAGCTCGTAATCAGCGAGCCTACTTCCTCTGAGCTTGAAAATCATGAAGCATTTTTGACCAAAATTCGCGAAGCATCCGATTACCTTTTATGGGATAAAACTGAGTTATGAACTGGTTGGGTGATCAGGAAACGAGATGGCAACCTGGATTAGCACTTGGGAAACTTTCTCGTGTGATTGTGACATCAGATGATCGAATGATTGCAGTTGATACAAATGGTGATCCATTATTGCTCGATCTCGACGATGCAGTTTTCGCTGACTATGAACCCGTGTTGGCAGGAACATTGAACGATGTGAATTATTATGGTGTCCGTGGGGAAAAGATTTGCTCGTTAAGGTATGAACCACTTCGACCTAGCCTTATCCAAATCAGGAGTGCTCAGTTTGTTCCGGTTAGCGCAGCCATGCAGGTGTTGGATTTCTCAAGAGAGCATCAATTTTGTGGTCAGTGTGGTCGATCGACGTCGCCGTCTAAATCAGACAGAGGCCGGACGTGCGAGTCTTGCCAATTGACCCAATATCCAAGAATCTCCCCATGCGTGATCGTTCTGGTAACGCGCAGTGACGAAATCCTTCTTGCGAGAGCACCAAGATTTGTGGCTGGCATGTATTCAACGCTAGCTGGCTTTGTTGAAGCCGGCGAGTCAGCGGAGCATGCGTGCCACCGAGAAATATTTGAAGAAGTTGGAGTCGAGATCTCTAAGCCTGTTTATCAGGGCAGCCAAAGCTGGCCTTTCAAGCATTCGTTGATGCTTGGTTACCGCGCTGAGTGGAGATTTGGCGATATCAGGATTGACGAGAATGAGATTATTGATGCTCAGTGGTTTAAAATTGATAACCTACCAAAGCTACCCCCGAAAGCATCAATATCTCGAGGCATGATTGATGCGTTCGTTTCAGAGCGCGTCAATTGACAGGAACGATGAGCCATTGTCCCGGCCGAATCAAATTCGATGTCGCGTTCAGCTTACGCAAATTTTTTACGGTAGTCTGAAATCGCCTTG
>PBZM01000038.1 GCA_002731015.1 Gammaproteobacteria bacterium | reverse complement strand
GCCCACTACTGCTCGCACGAAGGAAGAGTCCACATACATCTGTTTCGCATAGTTGATCGAGGTGATCAAGGAATCCTCTGGTATATGTACCATGCCAGTCATACTCAGTAGCTCGGCACCTAACAATTGGCTCAATGACCTCGAACTCTACGGTTCCTATCATCAACTTTTTTCCAACCCATTGTAGCTCTTGGAAGGGTTTCGCTTGTTCGATTAACAGATTACCTCGATAGCGCTCTGGATAATCTGTGGTACCTATAGCGTTCGCGATAGCACTGATGGTTGAACGATTCAGTAGTGAGACAAATGCCTCTTTCTCGTCAGTAAACCCGCTTGTGAGGGTCTCAACTGTAAATTCTCCGAGTGAGGGGTCGAGACGTGATATCCACTCTGCGAGGATTCTTCCATCTAAAAAATCACGTGTCGTGGTTAGTGTCTGGTCGGCATGACAAAAAACGACATTGTCAGCCGTCCACTGTATCTGAATATCTGCACAGAGATTGGTCTGCGTGGACTGCAGAAAATATTTCTTTGGCCTCCAGTTTTTTGAATCCGGTGGCACTCGGTTGCAGAACTGGAGTGCATGCCGGCGATCACCGGGCAGCGTTTCCCCCCGTTTTACTTCGACACTTGTCAATAACTCGCCGGCGAGTCCTTTAATTGGATAGCGTGTGATCGATGTGAGCAACATCAAAATGACTCGGAGGGATGTTCGCACAACTCCAGCAATACGCCTTCGGTGTCTTTCGGATGAACAAATGCGACCTTGGTGCCGTCAGCGCCGGGCACCGGTGTTTCATTGATTAGCGTATAACCCCCTTGTCTAAGACGCTCTAGCTCGGCCTCGATATCGGTGACCGTAATCGCTAATTGTTGAAGCCCTCCTTTACCAGCGTTTTTTTGGATAAACTTTGCGATCGGGCTTTCCGGCTCTGTCGCCGCGATCAATTCGATACAAGACTCTCCAATCTGGAAAAATGCAGTTTCTACTTGCTGTGAATCGATACGATTTCTTCCGGTGAGCTTAAACCCGAGGCCTTGATAGGTTTTGATAGCTTCCTCAATATCCGTAACTGCAATGCCAACATGGTCAATTTTGTGCAGCATGCCTTTCATTCTCCCTTCTCGCAAAAGTATTCTACGAGCCAAGCATAATAAAAAAGGAGGCTCAGATGTTTAGATCAATAGTTGTGGATGACTTTATGACTACACATTTGGCCACGGCAAAACCCGATATGGATTTGCTTTCCTTGGTTGATTTGTTGCTAATCCAAGGTATATCGGGTGCTCCAGTTGTTGATAAGGACGGCAAATTGGTGGGCATGATATCCGAGCAGGACTGTCTAAGAGCGATCCTTGTGGGCACGTATCAGGGCGATATCGGTGGTCGCGTAGGCGATGCAATGAGTACGCCGGTAGAGACAATTAAATTGGGTTCTAATATCGTTGAGATTGCTGAGCGGATGCTCAAAACAAATCGAAGACGATTCCCAGTGGTTGACGCAGAAGGTAGCCTGCGGGGCCAGATTTCTAGACGTGATCTTCTTCGCGCCGTCCGGGCCTATGAGATTCCAGATGTGTGAGACCGCAGTAGTAAAGTTATAGGTTATGTTTGAGCCAATCTATGCAATTGATAGCGGCCTGAGTCGGTGATACTTGCCCAAGGGCCACATACTCTTTCTGTGCTTTGTAGAAATTGACCCAGGTCGCATTTTCGTCAAGATGATTTGCGATTCCCTCACTTAGAAGCCGCTCAAACCACTGGCTCGCTTGGCCTTTTCTACGTTTCGGGATCGCCTCAGATCCGGCTTCGCAATATGCACCAATTCGGTCCCAAAGGGCTTCAATACCCCGTTGTTCCAGAGAGCTCACAGATAACACCTCAGGAGTCCAAAATCCCTGATGATTAAGATATCCCATCGCATTTTTGTAATGGACTACCGACTGGTTTGCCAATCGCTCTGCATCGCCGTCTGCCTTGTTGATAACGATGAAATCAGCTACTTCCAAAATGCCTTTTTTTATTCCCTGTAGCTCGTCACCTCCACCGGGCTGAATTAGTACAAGAAATAAGTCTGTCATCGAGTGGACTTCGTATTCACTCTGACCGACACCCACAGTCTCGACTAGGATGACATCAAACCCTGCCGATTCAGTGACTAAAATGGCTTCACGCGTTCGGTTAGCAACGCCACCTAGAGAGCGTCCGGCTGGTGATGGCCTGATAAAAGCCTCATTTTTGCGTGATAACTCTTCCATTCTCGTCTTGTCACCCAGAATTGAGCCCCCGTGAAGGGGAGAAGACGGGTCAACGGCAAGCACCCCAACACGTTTTCCGAAACCAATTAGAAAGAGCCCAAAGGCCTCGATGAATGTCGACTTTCCAACACCGGGAACGCCGGAGATACCGATACGAATGCTTTGCCCACTGTGAGGAAGGCACCGTTCAAGGAGCGCTGCTGCGTCCTTTCTATGCATTGCATTTGTAGATTCAATTAGCGTGATGGCTCTAGCCAGTGCGCGGCGCTCGCCGTTTCGTATTGCATTGAAATCGATTTCAGGCACGTTTGCTCTCTATAGCATCGAGCACTGACTTGGCACAGTCCGGAATCTTGGTTCCCGGACCGAATATTGCGGCGACCCCATGATCATACAGAGCCTGGTAATCCTTTCGCGGAATTACTCCACCAGCGAAAATCACAATATCATCTCCACCCTCGGCTACTAGTGTAGCTCTAAGTTCAGGAATGAGGGTTAGATGGCCGGCTGCGAGTGAGCTCACGCCAATAGCATGCACATCATTTTCGACTGCCTGACGTGCGACCTCTGCCGGGGTTGAGAACATTGGGCTTAGATCAACATCAAATCCAAGATCAGCAAAGGCGGTCGCTACTACTTTAGCACCTCGGTCATGGCCATCTTGGCCCATTTTCGCCACCAATATTCGGGGTCTGCGACCAGCATGGAGTTCAAATTTGTCAATACGTGAACTCAAAGCTTGCCAGTCTTCGTCGTTCTGGAAATGACTCCCATACACGCCTGTAATACTCCGGTGGGTTGCTTGGAAACGTTTAAACACCGCCTCCATTGCATCAGAGATTTCGCCAACTGTACATCTTGCCCGCATCGCATCGACGGCCAGAGCAAGTAAATTACCAGAGCCTCCTGAGGCGCAATCCGTAATGGCCTTGAGACATACATCAGCATGTTTTTGATCTCGATTGGCCTTGATAGATTTGAGTTGAGCGATCTGGGCCTCTCGAACTTTTTGATTATCGATTGAAAGGACTTCAAATTCGTCTTCGGTTCTCTCTGGTGAGATATATTTGTTAATGCCAACAATTACGTCCTCACCACGGTCGATCCGAGCTTGTTTATTGGTTGCCGATTCTTCGATACGAAGCTTTGGTAGACCAGCCTCAATAGCCTTGGCCATCCCACCTTCCGTCTCGACTTCAGCAATCAATTCGCGTGCCCGTTCCGCTAAGTCGTTGGTGAGTGATTCCATCATGTATGATCCGCCCCAGGGATCGACAACCTGACGGATTCCGGTCTCTTCCTGAAGAATGAGTTGAGTGTTGCGAGCGATCCGGGCGCTGAATTCTGTGGGTAATCCAATTGCTTCATCAAAAGAGTTGGTGTGCAATGACTGGGTTCCACCAAATACGGCGGCCATGGCCTCAATCGTCGTACGTACTATATTGTTGTATGGATCCTGCTCGGTCAACGACCAGCCTGAGGTCTGACAATGGGTTCGTAAAACTGTCGACCGCTCTGATTTGGGATTAAACTCATTAATGATTTCAGTCCAAAGAAGTCGCGCGGCACGAAGTTTCGCAATTTCCATGAAGAAGTTCATTCCAATACCAAAAAAGAACGATAAACGCGGTGCGAACTGGTCGATGTCAAGACCTGCTGACAGTGCCGTGCGGACATATTCCTTGCCATCTGCGAGGGTGTATGCCAGTTCGAGCGCGGCATCCGCTCCTGCTTCTTGAAGATGGTACCCAGAGATTGAAATTGTGTTGAATTTTGGCATCTTAGCGGAACAATAATCAATGACATCGCCAATGATGCGCATCGACGGTTCGGGCGGATAAATGTAGGTATTACGCACCATGAATTCTTTCAAGATGTCGTTTTGAATCGTTCCTGATAATTCTTCTTGGGAGACTCCCTGTTCCTCGGCTGCGACAATATAGCCCGCTAGAACCGGGAGAACTGCACCATTCATGGTCATTGAGACAGAGACCTGATCGAGTGGAATGCCTTCAAACAGTATTTTCATGTCTTCGACGGAGTCGATTGCTACACCTGCCTTTCCGACATCACCAGATACTCGAGGATGGTCTGAGTCATACCCTCGATGTGTTGCAAGATCAAATGCGACCGATGCGCCCTGGCCGCCTGCAGCAAGGGCTTTCCGATAGAACGCATTCGACTCTTCTGCGGTTGAAAAACCAGCATATTGCCTAATCGTCCAAGGGCGACCTGCGTACATTGTGGCTTTTGGCCCTCGCATGAATGGCGTCATGCCCGGCATGCTGTTCAGATCCTTCAGATGCTGGACGTCGTCCTCGGTATACAGAATCTTTAGCCCGATGCCCTCTGGTGTGAACCAGGTCATTTCATCGGGAGTCAATCCCTTGGATTCTTCTGAGACTAATTCTTCCCACCTTTTCCTATCAATCATACCGGCCTCACAACCCGTTTAATTTTTTAATGGTATGAGTGAGTCTCGATTGTGCAACAGTTTCCTCATCAACGACTTCAACGAGCTCGTCGGGTTCGATACGATATAGGGGCTGGCCTTTTTGCACGACAAAACCGTCGCCACGTTCGATGAGAACCTCAGTGACAGTTCCTGAAAATTCAGCATATTGCTTGTTGAACATCTTCATAACTTCGATGATATACAAAGGGTCGCCGACATCGAAGTGAGTTCCGACCTCGAGGAAGTGCGGTGCGCCGGGTGTTTCCTGCGCGTACAACATGCCGCCCGAGACGGCAACTATTTCGTTGGTGGATGCAAGTGGCGGTGGCGATAATATTTTTCTGGCGTGTTCTATTCTCTCAGGGTCTTTCAAACACTCAGGGACGCTGATCGTAAGGTTTTCGTTAACACTTAAATCGTCAAAATCGATTTCCACCGAAGATTTCAGAACGATCGCGAGCAAATCGAGACCCAACTGAAATCCTTCGTGTGCGGCCAATACTTCCTGCCAGATATCTGACCCGATGCCTTTTGGTGCTTGATTTTTTGTGAGTATCTTTTGCCAGGCGCTCCATTTTTTTGATCCAAGTTGTTGTTCAAGATCTTTATAGAAGCTCAGCCCCTGCTCTAAAATTACTCGATCATGATCCCATATCACCTCAAGCGCGGGTGCGGTGTCTTCGTAATCCATATTCAGATAATGATACAAATCTGCCAATACGATGAGAGGGTTGACTTTCCATTGGAATTTCTCACCCTCAAACGACCATTCTGAGCGTACCTTTGAAATCCATCCGATTAGCAGATGGGGGTTGTCTATCAACCGCTTTAAGGGGCGAGTGATCAAGGTTCGCTTCCTCGAAAACACATCCTCGTGCAATGATTGCTTGGCGAGATGTTGGAATCCGGCATCCAGATCCAGTTTTTTTACTTCCTCGAACAAAAGACCAGTCAAAGTGAGGTAGGTTTGGATGAATGCTGTGGTCGCCTTTGCGTAGGAATTTTTCGCCAAGAACCAGTGCAGGAGGCCATAGAGAAACTCTAAATTTGTCTGCACATCTTGTCCATCCATTCTCATTTTCCGTAGGACCTCTGCCATCCGCTGGAAGCTGATCAAACGGTCATCGCCGACGGTCAAGACCAGAGCAATATTCGAGTCATATGCGCCTGCTAGTGTGTACTTCATAAATGAATCGGTATCGGGATTTTTGACACAAATTCCCTGATCGTCTCTGATTTCATGCTGAATCGGCGCCGACCAATACTCAATCACGCCACCGGTATGCGGTGTAAGGCCAGCATTAGTAGCATTCAAACGCGCCTCGACCGAGGCATTCTCGCGGTTGATGCGGGTGGGTTTCGGTAGCTTCCGTTTGTGCCAAGCGATAATCGCCATGGCCTCTACCAATGAGTTGACGACGAAGGCGTCAGAGGGATCGTCTGGATTCTCGAAACGAAGGCCGTAGCAAAATTCGCTGACACGATGTTCGACCTGAATACGGGTGTTCATTTCCATAAAGTAATGCCGATCAGCATCGACGATACATTCAAAGGTCGAGACTGAATCAAGGCCAACAGCTATACCAAATCGCACCGCTTCATCTTCCATGCACTCGAGGGTTTGTAGATCCGACTCGAGTGCACGTTTTTGCGTTGGATGTTTTGACGATTCTGCGATTATGGCCCGCAGGCTTTCGGTAGTCGTAGAAACCTCGAGTAACTTCTGTTCATGCATCTGAAGGGAACAATCACGACCACCCAGAGTGAGACACCAATCGCCGTTACCAATCACCTGAATTTCCAGATGGCGAGTGGCCTCTATGTTCAACTCGATCAAGATATTTTTATTGTCACCGCGACCTGTTGCTTTGACTTCATTCAATATTTCGCGAATTAATGCAGGTACTTTCGCTGATGCATTTTTGACCTTAGTTGCTTGATCTCCAGCATAATCTATAGGAGCAGCCACAATCCGCTGGCCTTTTCCGCCTCCACCGCCGATAGCCTTGAGCCTGATACGATTGTTTGGTTGTTTATTGAACAAATTTGCGACTTCAATTTCTGCCTGCTCCGCGATGTCATCGATGGTGATGACATCGGTCAAGGCCTTATAACTTGTGTTTAATAAAGCTTCTGCTTGTTCATACTCGGTTGATCCTGTGGGTACATCTAGGTGATGGGCTCTGGCAATAGTTTGAAGGCCGCTTTCATCATGAGCCTTTGCGAGCAGTGTGCGCACTGTCAAATCATCAATGCCTGGAACGATAGAGACATTCGAGGCGAGGGCTGCCCGTTTCGCTTCATCTTTCAGACCAGCCTGACGGACAGTGCGCGAACAGGGTCCGATAAATATGAGCCCTGATTCTTCAATTGCACGCACCAAGCTTTGATCTTCTGCCATAAAGCCGTAGCCCGCAAAAATCGAGTTGTATCCGTTATCCAAAGCGATTTGAATAATTTGCTCGATCCGCTGATCACGCTCCTCCCTGGTTGCACCAGTGTAGTCAGGTACTCGGTGAATCCGCGTCGGATCATTGATTAGTCGTAGTTCGGGCGCAAGAGCATTCTGGTAGGTGATTGAGTCTTTCTCAGATAACAATATGCCATATCTAGCACCCATTTCTGTGAGGACATCCATGACTTCTTTGCGAATCGGTCCGCGACAGATAATCAGGCAGTCGATGTCCTCGCAGGCATATTGTCTGACCCAAGCGGAGTTCGCTTGGGAAAGGCGACGTTTTTGATGGGTCAAGTCTTGGCCCATCAGTGAAACTCCCTCTGGAGCGCGGCCATTGGTTTTGGCTGGTACGCCAAGATGTAACGAAGAAAGTTCTCTCCGAGCGTTTGCCGCAGGTCTTGAGGCATGACGAGTTGACTAATTGAGCCTAAAGAGAGGGCCTCTTTTGGATTCATTAATTCGGCTTCGTAACGTTCATCTAGGAGTATTTCTTGGTTCTTGAGCCAGGTTACGGAGTCAGGGTCACTACCGGCGGAACGATTTTTCGCTTCAAGCCGCAGTGATTTCAATTCATCTTTGTAAACAAACTCCTTCCCAGCTGGACCCATTACAGCGAGACGCGTTGTCGGTAACGCGAATACCATGTCTGCACCAAGTTTATAGTTGTTAAAGGCGGCGTAGGCGCCACCGAACGCGTTTCGAATGATTAGCAAGAATCTTGGCACTCGGAGGTCGATAATTGCGTCAAGCATTGCCCTACCAGCCTGCACAATACCCCGGCTCTCTTGGTCGCGGCCGGGTAGGAAGCCAGTCGTATCTTCCACGAATAACATCGGGATGTTGTAGAGGTTGCAGAAGCGGATGAAACGCGAATTTTTTAAGGCAGCATCGATATCAATCTGACCCGAAGAAACAGCCGAATTGTTGGCACAGAAACCAATAACGTGGCCGGCTATTCGTCCGAATGCGCAAATGGTGTTACGTGCGCGATTTGGTTGAAATTCGTAAAAATCACCATGGTCACAGATTTGTTGGATCATGATGGTCACGTTGAATGGCGTGTTGAAACCGCGTGGTGAGTTGAAGGCACGTTTCAACAGAATATCAATATCCCAGGTCTTGCGGGTGATTGGGTCTGAGGTTGGCTGAAATGGTGCCATTCTTTCATTATTTGACGGCAAGAATTGTAGAAGCCGGCGCACTTTGCGGATGGCTTGTACTTCGTCTTCAACGACATAGTCTGTAACTCCCGTCTGACTGTGGACATCAGGGCCGCCAAGTTCGTCAGGTGTGATGTCTTCACCGAGAACATTTTTGATTACCGACGGGCCGGTTAGGCCATAAAATGTAGCGTTTGGCTGAATGACAAATGAACCCTGACGTGGGAGGTATGACCCACCTCCTGCGTTGAATCCGAACATGCACATGATTGATGGTACGCGACCTGAAATCTCTCGCAACGCTCGAAACGCCTCTGCATAACCATCCAGTCCACCAACACCGGCAGGGACGAAGGCTCCGGCTGAGTCATTTAAACCGACAACTGGACAGCCGAGTTTGCCTGCGGTCTGAAATAATTGTGCGAGTTTAGAGCCGTTGGTCGCATCCATTGAGCCTGCTCGAACTGTGAAGTCATGTCCATAAATTGCCACATCACGTCCACTCACTTTGGCGAGTGCGGTGACCAAACTAGCACCGTCAAGATTAGGCCCCCAGTTTTGGAAAAGGATAGTTGGTTTGTAGTCAACTAATAGTGTTATTCGCTCCCAAACCGTCATGCGATTTTTTTGATGTTGGCGTTCGATGGAGGCGAGCGGTGCACCTTTCGGCCGTTGTTGGAGTTCCCAGCCTGCTTTTAATGCTTCCTCATACATACCTGGCTCTCGAGCGATTTCGCCCGGAATCTCGAATCGCTTTTCTTCGGGTTCGTGAAAGGGATTGGTGAGGCGGGCGCTTTTTGAAGATCCAACCATGATTCATGATTCCTTGTTCGTTCTGTACGCGTATTTTGTCAATGTCTATCATGATGCATTGCACATAAGTTGCGCAAAATGACTTTCGTAGAACAGGTTAGAGCGATAACTGCCGTGGTCCAATGTTTCAATTTCTCTGTGTGTTCCTGTTCGGAATTAAAATTTACTCGATACTGATCCAAACCGGGCAGTGGTCTGATGGCTTTTCCATTGCTCTAAGCGTGTAGTCGATACCACAAGCATTCATCCTGGCTAACAAGGTTTGAGTGACGAGGATATGGTCGATTCTGAGACCACGCTTCGGGTCATCTTCAAACCCTCTGGAGCGGTAGTCAAACCAGCTATAACGGTCCAAAGTATCGGGGTTTACGGATCGCCAACTATCAGTCAACCCCCAATTTGTGAGTGCCTTAAACCACTCACGTTCCTCGGGTAAGAACGAACTCTTGCCTGTCTTTAGCCAACGCTTTTTGGCGTCCTCGGTGATCCCGATATCCTGATCCAGTGGTGCTACATTAAAGTCACCCATCACGACAATATGATCGGCTGGCGAGTACTCCCTATTAAGTGTGTTGAGGAGGTCACTGTAGAACGCAGCCTTCGCAGGGAATTTCACCGGATGATCACGTGCTTCACCCTGAGGGAAATACCCATTAAATATGGTAACTTCAGTTCCATCAGCGAGCGAATAAACGCCACGGATCATTCGTCGTTGTGCATCCGCTGAGTCAGTTATGTAGCCTCTAGTAATGTTTAATGGTTCAGACTTGGACGCCAGTGCGACACCGTAATGTCCCTTCTGTCCGTGGGTATCAAAGCGGTAGTTCAGGAATTCGAGATCTTCATATGGGAAATGCTCATCTGCAACTTTGACTTCTTGTAACCCAATCACGTCAGGGTTGAGATGATCTTTGAGGGCTTCGAGTTGATGAATTCGAGCACGAATTCCGTTGATGTTGAAAGAAACGATTTTCATAGGGTCTTTTCTGCTTGTGTTTGGCCGCATAGTATCAGACCTAAGGAGAGGCTCAATGCACATCATTTTAATGCGCCATGGTGAGGCGGTTCCATTTGCACCGAATGATGCGGATCGTACATTGACACCAAAGGGCAAGTCGCAGGCGATGAATACGGGATCCCAATTGAAGAGAGGTGGTTGGAGTCCAGAAGCCGTCTACTGTTCGACCTTAATCCGGGCACAGCAGACGGCGGAATTGGTGATTGATGTTATGCGACTTGATGTGATTGCAAACAAAGTTGAGGGTATAACTCCTGAGGATGACTGGGTGGATGCTATCACCATGATTGAAAACCGTGCTTCGAACAATAGCCTGTTTGTGTTCCACCAGCCGATTTTGACTCAAATTGTTGGTCATCTTACCGAGAGCGACCCTCGGTATGTTGGGCACCCACATGCTATCCCTGCGACTGCTTACATACTTCAACTGGATGCCTTCCTTCCCGGTATCGCAACGCTGGTGGGGTCCTATCAACCCTAATGTCAGAGGCAGTAAGTTTTCATATCGCAGGATTATCATTTCAGGGGCTTTGTTTTGGCCCGGAGAACGGTCATCGGGTATTGGCGCTCCATGGTTGGCTAGATAATGCCGCGTCCTTTAGCCGAATAGCACCCTTGTTGGCTGGTTGTCGTGTGGTAGCGATTGATCAGCGTGGACATGGTTTAACGGATCATCTGCGTCGGCCTTATCACATCTGGGATGGAGTGCCGGACGTGATCGAGGTACTTGAGGCTCTTGGCTGGGATCGGGCAATTCTACTTGGTCATTCGATGGGTGCAGCGGTAGCGACAATAGTCGCGGGCGCTTATCCGGATCGTGTCTAACAGCTCTGGTTACTCGAGGGGCTAGGGCCTTGGACTTATTCAGACAGTGAAGCACCCGATCAGCTGAGGCAGTCCACAGAACGCTTGAAGCAGATGGATGATCGGCAACTCCCCCTGTACGAGTCGATCGATCAAGCAATTGACGCGCGTGTTCGAGGTGGAATTTTGCCACTGACCCGGGCTGCTGCGGATCCAATCGTCCGTCGTGGGGTTGTCAGAAATCCGAAGGGTTGGACCTGGGCATCGGATAAATTTTTGACTTCGCCTCCCCTTTTTCGAATGGATGAACAGCAAATTCGCGTGTTCATTGAACGCCTTGACATGCCGGTATCGCAGGCTTCGGGTGACGCGGGATTTTTTAGGGATTCCTTATTCTTACCGGCGCGAATCGAACTTTGTCGAGACATTAGGGTGGAAACTTTCGAAGGTGGACACCATCTTCACTTGGAGGGCGCGGAGGGACCAATCGCGCGATGGTTATTGGAGAGGCTTTCTTAATAATGAAGATCTGGATTTTATTGAGTTCGATGATGCTATCGCAGCCATCTCTTGCTGCCGATGTCCCTGGATCGTCCGACCTATCCGAAGTTAAAAGACCTTCCGGATCTGAGATCATTCGATACGCTGAAGGAACTCAGTCAGCTATTCGTTTCCCGTTGGAGCGCGTTGAACGTGTCAATAACCGTTTGGTGATTGATAATGAACTTGATATCGAAGGCCATGTGATCGATATCACCTACGAGTTGGGTCCGAGGGAAGATTACAGCATCTACATGGACAGGCTCGAGTCCGGCCTACGGCAGACGGGTGCAGAGATATTATTTTCGTGTGAGAGTAGGGGTTGTGGTGTGAGTGGGCTATGGGCCAACTCGCTATTTAAGGTTCGCGAACTTTATGGGCCGAATGGTAACCAGATCTATTTCGCCGTTAAACTCGCCGGAACCGTGCCGCGCTATTTATCGGCTTACGGCATTGAACGAGGAAACCGTCGCCAGTACGTTCATGTCCGAATGGTTGCGCCGGGGGTCGAGCAATCTGGATTTCAAGGTGCTCAGATTTTGTTAGCCGATGGGCGAGTGGTATTACCGGTGTCTTTCGCTGGCAACCGGGTTAGTCCTGAAAGCCGTGGGAAGATTGCTGATATCGCGGCTGATCTGCAATCCCTAAACCCGGAGGATTTCGCTGTGGTGGCCTATCGAGCGGTGACACCGAGTGGAACACTTGATGATGCCATTGATCAGTCCACTGCTCGGGCGGAGCACGTGCGGGCACTTCTTTCTGACGCCGGATTACCAATACGTAGCGCTTATGGATTAGGCCCTCTGGTTGCGCCCGAGGGGTTATCTCCCGATCGCGTGGAGATTGTCAAATTTCGGTAGCAACGTCACTTTAATGATGAGCTTTTCTTATGATGATCACTGGACCCATAGATGATGGCACTCCCAATCAGGGAGCTCGCGAAATCCTCGATTACTGGTTTACTGAATATGCCATAGGTGATCTTGCTAAGAAGCAAGAAAAACGCTGGTTTACTGGTGGTCCTGAGATTGATCGAGAGATTGGACAGCGGTTTGGGCATCGTGTTGAGCTCGCGCTTGCAGGGGGTTTAAAGGATTGGGAGGGTGAGCCGGGTAGTCGGCTGGCACTAATCATCTTACTTGATCAATTTACGCGTAATATTTTCAGAGGAACTCCGCGCGCTTTTGCTGGGGACCTGCGCGCCGTCAAGTTGGCGAGGCGTGGTCAGGCAATGGTTTTTTTTAAGGGACTTCCACTGATCCAGCGTGTATTTGCACTGATGCCTTTGGAACATAGCGAGCTCCTTTCGGATCAGGCGTTGTGTGTTCAGGAAATGACGCGCTTGTATGAACTCGCGCCAAATGAAGATAAGACCAGATTTCAGTCATTTATGGAGTATGCCCGAGAGCATAGAGCGATTATCGAGCGTTTTGGTCGGTTCCCCCACCGAAATGAGGTACTTTCTCGCGTTTCAACCGAAAATGAACGATGTTTTCTAGTTGGTGCGAAAACTTATGGGCAGAGTCAATCGGTGTCATGACAATTCACCCACTTGGTTTTTAATAAAACCATTGAAGTGGTGGCGGCCGCAGAAAGTTCCCATAAGACGGACCGGTTCAGATTGTAGTTAGAGCTATGCGGGCGGTAGCTTGAGGCCTTGTCAAATCTCAGAAATTATCAGGTGATTCCAATGGCAATCGGACCTCGCCTTCGGGGATCTGCAGGATCAGAGTAATGGCTCCGTGGGAAGAGGCGTAACAACAAAGCCGTGGTGTCAGCCAGCTCGCATCTTCATCCGATAATCTTGGGATAGATATTCGCATTTCTTTGTGTGATGTCTGCGGTTCGATTGCCACTAATAGGTTTGGAGTGTCAAAACGCAGAGACTCAGCGTCGAGGGGCATTAAAGTTCTTTCAAGGTTCCCAGTTAGCGTCATAGTTCGGTGTGGGATACCAGCATCATCAAATATGGGCCCGTTAGGCAGAAATCCGTGGCTCGCATAAAAACCCATGGCGCTGGTTTGTGCTCCCAGGGTTGGCATGTTTCCGGCCTCGTGAATCCTGGTTATTGCGAATCGCAAAAGTTTGCTGCCTACGTTTCTACGACGAACTTCCTTAACCACCGCCATGCGTCCAATTTTCTTTAGATCGACTATACGCGCGCAACCGATTGCTGTATCACCATGTCGTGCGAGTATGTGGATTGCGTCTTGATCCGCGGGATCCCACTCATCTGATGGGTCAATTCCTTGCTCTTCAACGAAAACACGTTTCCGGATCGACTGCAGTGCTTCCTGAGCGTCTGCCCAGTTGACCTCACGAATCGTTGTCAGTGCGAGGTACGAGTGATCCTGTTCGGATGAATTCGACGACGGCCTCGTACCAAAATTTTTCGAGATTGCGGATGTCACTAGATCGACAAGTACGAGTGTTGGCGAGATGAAGTAGTTCAGAAGGCGTTTGAACACCGATACGTTCCCCATTGACATAAAGTGTTTGATTGACGTATGCCATACGGCATCCAGGGTCTAATACCCATTGTGTCACTGAATCGATAAGCGGGTCGATCTCTTCATCGATCGCTGTGTTTGGTTCCATATCGAGATAAGGTGCTGTGACCCGTGTCGCCAATAGATATTCAAGAACATGCGGTTCATCGAGATATCGAATAATCGTAGCCTTTGCTTCTTGAAGATCGCTCACAAGGATCTCTGCCGCGTTACCGTTGCGTATTCGTTTTGGATCACTGAAACGTATCTTTTGATGATTGTCGATCGTTTCAATTGCCCCCTCGAGAAGTGCGCCGGCATCGGGCGCACGAAAACCTAGCGAAAGAGTCATGCAGTTGGGATCGAGGCTTACACCATGATGGATGACGTTTGGTGGTAGATAGAGAACATCCCCAGGATTCGCAATCCAACTTGTCAGTGGCTCCGAGCGGTCAACTAAGGCAATCGGTTGGTTGGGAAGTATTGAGGTATGGCCGGTGGCAATCGGGCCAACTTCCCAGTGCCTTCGTCCATTCAACTGAATTAAAAAAACACTAAATTGGTCATAATGACGGCCGACACTACCATCGATAGACGCCCAGGAGAGCATACAATCCTCAAACCACCACGATGGGATCCATTGTATTGACTTGCGAACCTGATCGTACTCGGGAAATAGATGCTCAAGCGCGTGGATTAATGCGGTCCAGGGCTTCTTAGGTGTTTTGAATGTCTCGAACGGACCATGTGTCAAAGTGAATGTCTCACCTTCAACGCCGGTCAATAGACGACTGGGCAGGTCAGTTTCTGTGAGAATCTGTACTAGGGTGGATGGGTCAGGGATCAGTGCGTCGACTTCGACTGCTTTCTCCAAGATAACCGGCGAGGTTTGCCAGTACTGCGACAGAATCTGTCCTTCAGAGAGAGAAACATCCTTTAGTCGGTCTACGATCATACCGAGCGCGCCTGAGCCTCAGCAGATCCTGTGTAGGTAAGAGGAGTCATATCGAGGAGTGCTTGTTTCGCCTCCTCTGGAATCTCTAGGTCGGTAATGAAGGCGCGGAGTGATTCTTCATCAATTGGCCTGCCGCGGGTCAATTCTTTAAGTTGTTCGTATGGTCTCTCTAGACCATAGCGGCGCATGACCGTTTGGACCGCCTCTGCCAGCACTTCCCAACGTTTTGAGAGGTCATCAGTAATCACAGCTATATTTATCTCGAGCTTGCTGAGGCCCTCCAGCGAAGATTCATAAGCAATAAGAGAGTGGGCGGCGCCGACGCCAACATTCCGTAAAACGGTGGAATCGGTCAGATCACGCTGCCAACGCGATACCGGTAGCTTAGACGCTAGGTGGTTGAATATCGCATTAGCAACTCCGAGATTTCCCTCGGAATTCTCGAAATCGATAGGGTTCACTTTATGTGGCATTGTCGACGAACCTACCTCACCGGCGACTGTTTTCTGATTGAAGTAGTCCAGAGCGATGTAACTCCAAAGGTCTCGATTTAGATCGATCATGATGGTGTTGAAGCGCTTCATCGCATCAAAATATTCGGCAATACAGTCATGGGGTTCAATTTGAGTAGTGTAGGGGTTGCATGTCAGTCCTAGGTTGGTTATCACGCTCTCAGCATGCGAAGCCCAGTCAATATCAGGATAGGCCGCTATGTGCGCGTTATAGTTACCCACCGCACCGTTGAGTTTTCCTAGCAGCTGAACGTTTTGAAACTGGATAAGTTGGCGCTCGAGTCGGGCGACTACATTTGCTAACTCTTTACCAGTAGTAGTGGGTGAGGCGCTTTGTCCATGGGTTCGAGACAACATCGAGTGGGCGGCCCATTCGTGGGCCTTGCTACGCAGGAAGTCAACAATTTTTTGCATTTTGGGTACAAGAACGTCATCCCGCATACGGCTTAGCATAAGGCTATACGACATATTATTGATATCCTCGCTTGTACAAGCAAAGTGAACAAACTCACGAATCGCGCAGAGCTCGGGATTTATCGCAAATCTCTCCTTAATAAAGTACTCAATAGCCTTAACGTCATGATTAGTTGTCCGCTCAATTTCTTTAACGCGTTCACCGTCCTTTTCTGAGAATCCAGATGCGATGGCATCGATTTCAGCGATTGCCTGCTGAGATAGGGAGGACACCTCGTCGATTAGCGGATTGCTTGCAAGGGACTTGATCCAAGCTAGCTCAACCTCGATGCGCGCCCGCATCAGGCCAAATTCACTTATGAATGGTCGCAGAGCGTGAACTTTGGATGAGTAACGTCCATCTACGGGTGAGATCGCGGTCAGAACAGATACATTCATGGTTTTCCTATAATTGGATTGATTCTAAGTCTTTGAAAATGCGACTTCGCTGAAACAGTAGCGATAGTCTTCCGCCGCCAAGCTGTCTATACAGCATTGCGGCGCGGATACCGCTCAAAAGAAGTGCCCGTACCTTAGCTGGATTATTTCCCTGTTGCAGGTGACGACCGTGGTTACCTGTGACCATAATACGAAACTTGAGTGTCGAGATGGTTTCCTGATAGGCGGTATTCAACGTCTCTATTACCGATTCATTTGTTGGGCCAAGCTCTTCCGCTTTTTTGACGGCAACTTCTAAACGGCCGCGGAGTTGCTCGAGAATTTTTGGCTGTTTATCCAACTGACGTTCTACTTGCATCAAACTAATAAAATAGCGGATTGTCTCTGGATATTTTCTATTACCACCCCGGCCGAGCATCGCACGCAGCATTTGCGAACCAGGTCGGAGGTTCTCGATGTTATTACCATATACATCCAGTGGGGTGCTTGGAGTCAGATTAAGGATGCTCTGAATCAAAACTTCAAAATCATTATACGGAACGAGACCAGTATTCGCTAAGCGATCAACTTGATGTGCGGCCATCGCAAGAGCGCAAAGTGGATACAATCGGTTTGGATTACTCACGCTAGGGCTTCCTCGATCACAGCGCCACCCAAACAAATCTCTCCATCATAGATCACGACGGATTGTCCCGGCGTGACAGCGCGTTCTGGTCTGTCAAATATAACCTGAAGGTTAACACCATCTGTTTCAATGGCGCATGGAGCATCTGTTGCTCTGTACCGGACCTTGGCAGAATAACGGCCGGGAAGTCTCGGAGGCTCTCCAACCCAATTGATTTGGCTTGCTAAAAGACCTTTCGCGAAGAGGGCGGGGTGGTCTACCCCCTGAACTACAATCAGATCATTTGTTTTCAAATTCTTAGCAACAACAAACCAAGGAGCGTCTAGATGATTTTTGATTCCACCAATACCTAGCCCCTGGCGTTGGCCGACTGTATAAAACATTAGCCCTTGGTGGCGGCCAATAATGTGTCCCGAAGCGGAAATAATGTTACCGGGCTCTGGCCTCACATAATTTTTTAAGAAATCACTAAAGCGACGTTCGCCGATAAAGCAGATCCCGGTGGAATCTTTTTTTCGTGCATTTAAGAAGCCTTGACCCGCAGCAATCTCACGCACGTTTGTCTTTAAAAGATCACCGACAGGAAATACTGACGTGTTTACTTGTTCTGCCGTTAACGCCCAAAGGAAGTAGCTTTGATCCTTGGTACGATCGAGACCGCGGTAGAGCGGATTTTTAGCATCACAGCGTCGCACGTAGTGGCCGGTTGCAATCAGATCGGCGCCCAAAGCGCGGGCATGGTCTAGAAAAGCGCGGAATTTTATTTCGCGGTTACACAATATGTCGGGATTTGGCGTGCGACCGGCGTTGACTTCGGATAAGAAATTTTCGAAAACGTTATCCCAGTATTCCGCAGCAAAATTCACTTGATGTAGCTTAATACTGAGTGTTTCTGCTACTTGTTTGGCATCTTGTAAGTCATCAATCGCCGTACAATATTCAGTGCCGTCGTCCTCATCCCAGTTTTTCATGAACATGCCGCTAACTTCGTAGCCCTGTTCCTTTAAAAGGTATGCGGATACAGAGGAATCAACGCCTCCGGACATGCCGACGATAACTTTGTGTTTTTTTTGCATCACATAATTCCGCTCGGTTTGCGTCGATCACTCGATATTCTCCAGGCAGCAAATTGTTTAATTGGTAATTACCTATAGACACTCTAATTAGACGGAGTGTTGGAAATCCTACATCCGCGGTCATCCGACGAACTTGACGGTTACGTCCCTCATCGAGAGTCATTTCGACCCAGCTGGTTGGGATATTTTTCCGAAACCGTACTGGCGGATTCCGAGCAGGCACTCTTGGTGGTTCAATCACGTTGCAGCGTATAGCGCTCGCAGGCCCATCACTTAATTCAATACCTCTTTGCATGAGCCCGCAAGTTATATGGTCCATCAGCCCGTCGACCTGGCACCAGTAGGTTTTTTGCTTTCCGTAGCGGGGATGAGTCAATTGATTTTGAAGACGTCCGTCATCGGTTAAAATTAGCAGCCCTTCCGAGTCTTTATCTAGACGACCCGCAGGGTATATCCCGGGGATATTAATGTAATCCTTCAGGGTTGATCCTTCGCCTGTAAATTGGCACAAAACGCCGTAGGGTTTGTTGAAAACAATTAACACGTCGGTTTTAGCCTAGATCGCTGTAATTAGATTTCATCCACAATTTTATTAAACCGTTTGCTTGGCCGCATGATTCTAGACGCTTTTGTGTATTCGGGTAAGAAATATCCGCCGATGTCGACCATTCTTCCTTGTCCTTCATTTAATTCTTCTAATATTGCTATCTCGTTTGACTGTAATGCTTTGTAGATTGGTCGGAAAAGATCCGCAATGGCAACATTATCTCTCTGCTCACAAAGGGCTTTGGCCCAAAACAACGCTAGATAGAAGTGGCTCCCACGGTTATCGAGTTCCTTTACCTTTGGAGAGGGGGACTTACCGTATTCGAGAATATGATGCGTGGCTACGTCCAACGCTTTTCCCAAAATTAATGCTGCGTTGAGGTTCTTTGAATTAGCGAGATGCTCGAGAGATGCCGCTATGGCGGTAAATTCACCCAGCGAATCCCAACGGAGATGGTTCTCATTCAGCAGTTGCTCTACGTGTTTTGGAGCCGACCCCCCTGCTCCAGTCTCGAATAGTCCACCGCCTTTCATCAACGGAACGATGGATAGCATCTTGGCGCTGGTGCCCAACTCTAAAATTGGGAAGAGGTCAGTTAAATAATCTCTCAAAACATTACCGGTCACTGAAATGGTATCGAGCCCGTCATGGGCTCTTGAAAGTGAAACTTTTGTAGCCTCTCGAGGTGAAAGTATTTCTATATTTGCGTCTCTGGTATCGTTGTCGCGCAGCGCCATCGTGATCTTTTTTATAAGCTCCGAGTCGTGTGGTCGGTCCTTATCAAGCCAAAAGATCGTGGGCAGCCCAGTTAGTTTGGCGCGAGAGATTCCGAGTTTGATCCAATTCTCTATTGCATCAGCTTGGGTTATACATAAGCGCCAAATATCTCCTGCCTCGACTTCGTGTTCAGTGATGATCGCACCCTGTTTGTTAAGCAGCTTTATCGACCCGGATCGTGGTGCTATAAAGGTCGTGTTATGGGATCCATATTCCTCGGCTTTTTTAGCCATAAGCCCTATATTCGAAACACTCCCCATAGTCACAGGATTAAAGGCTCCATGTGCAACACAGAATTTAATAGTTTCGTCGTAGACCGCGGCGTAAGAACTGTCGGGTATGACACACTTGATGTCAGATTCTGATCCATCGGAGGCCCATCCCTTTCCACCATTTCTTATGATCGCAGGCATCGACGCATCAATGATGACATCGTTGGGGACATGGAGATTGGTAATACCTTTGTCCGAATTAACCATGTGCAATTTGGGCTGCTCATCCAGACATAGCGTTATGTCTGCGAGTATGAGGTCTTTTTTACTTTTCGGAAGGGTTTCAATCTTCGCGAGAAGATCTCCGATTCCATTGTCTGGATTGAACCCGATATCGGTGAATGTTTCTCGATGTTTAGTGAACAGGTTCTCGAAGAACGTCTTGACCGCGTATCCGAATAGCACGGGGTCAGAAATCTTCATCATTGTCGCTTTTAGGTGCACCGAAAATAGGACGCCACGCTTTTTGGCATCAGCTATTTCCGCTTTGTAAAAATTCTGAAGAGCTTTGACATCCATATATGTGGTGTCGACTACTGCACCAAGATCGAGTGAGATTGAGTCAGTGAGGGTGATCTTTTGATTATCGTTATCGAAAAAGCACACCGAAGCGTCTCCGACAAATTCTCTCTCAATCGTGACTGATTTTTCATTATTTCGAAAGTCATTATCACCCATAGTGGAAATATGAGTAAGCGACTCATTCGACCATTTTCCCATTCTGTGCGGATTTTTTTTTGCAAATTCTTTAACAGCTTCCGGTGCTCTTCTGTCAGAGTTTCCCTCACGTAAAACTGGATTGACCGCACTCCCAAGAACCCTCGCATATCGTGCGTGTATCTCGGTTTCTTCTTCTGTTAACGGATGATCGCTAAAATTTGGGACATCAAAGCCTTTTCTTTGAAGTTCAGCGATCGCGGTTTTTAACTGAGGAACAGAAGCACTTATGTTGGGCAGTTTGATAATGTTGGCTTCCCTCTTTTTAGTCAGCTTGCCAAGATAGTTCAGATCATCTGAAACGGGTTCGCGTCCGGTTAACCGATCAGGAAATTGTGCGAGGATTCTCGCCGAAAGTGAGATATCGCGTGTCTGGACAGTGATTCCGCATAGGGAGAGGAATTTTTTAACGATTGGAAAGAGCGAGTAGCTTGCTAATCTGGGCGCCTCATCAGTCCATGTAAGAGTTATATCGGCTTCCATTTTTTGATCAATCACAGTTTTATTCCTTAGTACTTATGCAATGAAATATCTGACACGCGTCAGCTCACGAGCCTGAATTTTTTGACGGTTTCAACTAAATTGTATTCATGTCTTTCGGCGCTTTTTATCGCAGCGTTATAGTATTTTCGGACGGCAGGCTGACAACGACGTAATATCAGGGTGTTCAGTATAATCGAATCGATATTGATTGGGTATGAAGCGTCGGGAGCAGGTCAAACTCAATAGCCAGTATTCTGAATTGGATGCTCTGCGATTTTCTGCGCGATCTATATTTAGTCGGTTGTATTTTAGAAAAAACGCACTCATGGTCGTCTTGCTGGGACGCTCATTGTTGGAATCAAGTTTTCCGATATGTTTCTCTTTACTAAGGCGGATTTGTCCCCATACAGATACTAGGTGCTGAAGGATGTTTGATTCGATGAGTGGACCTGAAAACTCAGGCTTCGACCCCGATGAGGATTACGGCGTTGCGGTTGCTAGGCCAGAACAAAAAAAGCCGCCGCTGTACAGAGTCATTATGCTTAATGATGACTATACGCCGATGGAATTTGTGATCCACGTTTTGGAGTTGTTCTTCAACATGAATCAGGAGAAAGCAACCCAGATCATGTTGACGGTGCATACCAAAGGGGCTGCAGTATGCGGGCTATACCCGAAAGATATTGCAGAGACAAAGGCAGAGTACGTAGTTGAGTATGCGAAAGAAAATCAGCATCCTTTAATGTGTCAAGTTGACGCTGCTGAGGATTGAGAAGGAGAACTGTATGTTGAGCCGCGATCTTGAAGTTACTCTAAATAGTGCGTTTAAACGCGCCAGAGAACTTCGTCATGAATACATGACCGTGGAGCATCTTTTGTTAGGGTTGTTAGATAACGCGTCCGCCGTTCAGGTATTAAATTCGTGTGGCGCAGAGGTGACTAGACTGCGGGATGAGCTCGAGCAGTTTGTTATACAAACGACCCCAGCGTTGCCCGAAGGTTCTGAGCGTGATACCCAACCAACACTGGGTTTCCAACGCGTACTGCAACGCGCCGTTTTCCATGTCCAGTCTTCTGGAAAACAGGAGGTCACGGGTGCAAACGTACTTGTAGCTATTTTTTCTGAACAAGAATCGCAGGCCGTTTATTTTCTGAAGCAACAACAGATAGCACGTATTGATGTTGTGAATTTTATTAGCCACGGCATAGCAAAGGCTGAAGACCCAGCGACCGAGAGCGATACCGAATCAGAGACTCAAACAAATCAAGCCGCGACCAGTGAAGAGCGACCTTCTAATTTAGACGGTTATTGCACGAATCTAAACAAGGAAGTTAATAAAGGCCGTATCGATCCTTTGATTGGCCGCGATGATGAGCTTGCTCGCGTAATCCAGACACTTTCGCGTCGACGGAAAAATAATCCGCTTCTTGTCGGTGAGGCCGGTGTTGGTAAGACCGCGATCGCCGAGGGATTGGCGTATCGAATCGAAGAGGGTCAGGTTCCAGATGTTATCTCTGATGCAGTTGTTTATTCACTTGACCTCGGATCACTTTTGGCGGGCACCAAATACCGCGGTGATTTTGAAAAACGGCTGAAAGCGCTTTTGGCTGAAATCGAAAAAGAGAAGCACGCGATTCTATTCATTGATGAAATTCATACCATCATAGGGGCCGGTGCCGCCTCTGGCGGTGTTATGGATGCCTCGAATATCTTAAAACCGTTGTTATCGTCCGGACAGCTTAAGTGCGTAGGGTCGACAACATTTCAAGAGTTCCGTGGTATTTTCGAGAAAGACCGTGCTCTTGCACGTCGCTTCCAAAAAGTAGACGTGCTCGAGCCTTCGATCGAGGATACGATCAAAATCTTGAATGGCCTCAAATCGCGTTTTGAGGAGCACCACGAATTACGGTACACGAAAGCATCTTTGACTTCGGCAGTGGAGTTGTCAGCGAAATACATGAGCGACCGGCACTTGCCAGATAAAGCAATCGATATCATTGACGAGGCGGGAGCAATGCAGAGATTAGTGGCTCCGTCGCGTCGTAAGAAAGTGATAGGGGTAACTGAGGTAGAAGCTGTGGTAGCTAATATCGCTCGTATCCCACCAAAACAAATCTCAAAATCCGATACAGAGGTGCTTGAAAATCTGGAGCGTGACCTGAAACTGACGGTATTCGGCCAAGATTCAGCTATCGAAAGGATGAGTTCGGCCATCAAACTGTCCCGTGCCGGACTTAAGCAGGAAGGAAAGCCAGTCGGCTGTTTCCTTTTTGCTGGGCCAACCGGAGTAGGTAAGACGGAGGTTAGTCGTCAGCTTGCGAGGACGCTTGGTATTGAGCTGGTACGTTTCGATATGTCTGAATACATGGAGCGCCATACCGTCAGTCGACTAATTGGCGCGCCTCCGGGTTATGTTGGCTTCGATCAAGGTGGCTTACTGACTGAAGCTATTACGAAGAATCCACATTGCGTGTTGTTACTTGATGAGGTTGAAAAAGCGCATCCAGACGTTTTCAATTTGCTGCTTCAGGTTATGGACCACGGTACGTTAACTGACAACAACGGCCGCAAGGCAGATTTTCGTCATGTTGTTTTAATCATGACGACTAACGCCGGAGCTGAGAGTTTGGCGAAAAGGAGTATTGGATTCAACGATCAAGATCAAACGACGGATGCAATGGAAGCCATCAAGCGATATTTCACCCCTGAATTTAGGAACCGACTTGACGCGATCGTGCAATTTGGTGCTCTAAGTAAAGAAGTCATTGAGCAAGTCGTCCATAAGTTCATCGCCGAGCTTCAGGGGCAGCTTGACGATCGAAAAGTATCGATTGAGCTGGATGATTCTGCAATGCGCTGGTTAGCCAAACGCGGTTATGACAAGACAATGGGCGCGCGGCCAATGGCCCGGTTGATTCAGGAATCGATAAAGCGGCCCTTAGCCGACGCGATCCTGTTTGGTGATCTGGCGGGCGGGGGAAGCGTATCGGTCACCGTCGACTTTGAAGATGAACTTTCGTTCGATATGACACCTCGCGAGGTCAAATCCAAAGAAACAGCGTGAGGTTGAATCAGTCCGGGGAGCTAGGTAAAACCAGATCAGCGTGCCCGGAATGTAATACGGCCCTTGGAGAGGTCATACGGAGTGAGCTCCACAGTTACTCGGTCGCCTGTTAGTATTCGGATGTAATGTTTGCGCATCTTCCCAGAGATATGAGCGGTAACGATATGACCATTGTCTAGTTCAACTCGGAACATCGTATTCGGTAGCGTATCGACGATAGTACCTTCCATTTCAATTGAATCTTCTTTCGCCATTTGGCTCCCTTCGAGTGATATGAAAGGCGGGATTATGCCCGCTTAATACGCACGAATCCACTTACTGTTAATCAGCATCTCGATTGGCCGGTACTCTGTTTTGTAGACCATTTTTTTGGAGTCACGTATCCAATAGCCCAAATACACGTACGGGAGCCCAAGTCCGCGGGCGACTTCAATCAGTTGTAAGACCATCAAGCGGCCCAAACTTCTGCAGTCAAATTGAGGACTTGGCTCATAGAAGGTGTAGATTGCGGAAAGACCATTGCTGGGGATTTCGTCAAACAGTGTTACAGCGACCAACTTTTCATCAATCCGCGCTTCGAGAAAAAAAGCATGCTCTTGGTTGGATGCGAGAAATGACTGATACTGCGAAGGGGAAGGCGGATACATATCACCATCAGCATGCCGCGTTTCGATGTACCGTTTGTAAAGCGAGTAACGTTCCTCGTCGAGAATTGGGGTTCGGGCTGAAAAACTGACATCCTGATTTCGCTTCAAAGTTCGTACTTGCCTTCTTTTGGGGTTGAAGGAATCCACCGGTACGCGAACGGAAATGCAAGCAGTGCAATTTGTACACTGTGGTCGATAGGTGTAGCGACCGGACCGGCGAAAACCTGATTCGGCAAGTTTGACTATCTGAGCTGCGCTCAGATCAGTGCTAGGCTCTACGAATACAGTTGTAGCTTCTTCGTCTTCAAGGTAGCTGCAAGGATGCGGTGCCGTTGCAAAGAACTTCAGTTTTTCAAAACTGCTCATGATATCAGTGTTGTGATCCGTTCAATAAATTCTTCTCTAGTGATAAGGCTAGCACCGAGTGAGTGAAGATGCGATGTTGGTATCTGACAGTCAATGAGCTCAATTTGATGAAAGTCAGCTTCTTGACAAAGTTTGGCTAGAGCAGCTTTTGAGGCGTCCGGAACCAACGAAACCATCGATTCTCCGAAGAATACCTTACCTATCTTGACACCGTATAGACCACCTAGGAGACGGTTATCGCTAAAGGCCTCAAAAGAAATAGCGGTCCCGGCCTGATGGAGCGCCAGGTAAGCCTTTATCATTGCCGCGGTGATCCATGTTCCTTCATTTTTGGTACGGGTTGATGCACAGAGGTGGATGAGATCCTGAAAACAAGTGTTAATTCGGATTTCGAAGGCATGTTTTTTTATTGATTGTTTAAGACTCCGCCTGAATCGAAAAGCAGTTGGCTCGAGAATGAGCCGTGGGTCTGGGCTCCACCACAAAATCGGCTCACCATCTGAGAACCAAGGAAAGATGCCACGTGAGTATGCTAGTTTAAGCCGTTCAGGGCTCAGATCGCCCCCAGCACATAACAATCCGTTGGGATCATCAAGTGCCTCGGTAACATCTGGAAAATCCAGAACATCTTGGGGAATCCAGGGTATCAGTGTCTGGACTCATCTAGAAAGCGTTCCGCATCGAGTGCTGCCATGCATCCGAAGCCCGCCGAGGTAATTGCCTGACGATAAATATGATCAGCGACATCACCCGCCGCAAAAACACCAGGAATGGATGTCTCAGTTGAAAATCCATCTAAGCCTGAGCGGACGATCAGATAACCATTGTTCATATCAAGCTGACCTGTAAACAGATCAGTATTCGGCTTATGGCCGATTGCTATAAACACACCATGCACGTCGATTTCTTGTTGCGAATGATCTATCGTGGATTTAACACGTAGCCCGGTTACTCCGGCTTCATCGCCTAGAACTTCATCGAGTTGATAATTCCACAAGACTTCAATATTTCCCTTTGTGAATAGTCGATCTTGCAGGATTTTTTCAGCTCTTAACGCATCACGGCGATGTATCAATTTTACTGAGTCAGCGAGGTTGGCGAGATACAGCGCTTCCTCAACGGCTGTGTTGCCGCCACCCACAACAGCAACAGAGCGTCCGCGGTAGAAAAATCCATCACAGGTCGCGCATGCAGAGACACCACGACCTTTAAACGATTCCTCTGAATCAAGCCCCAGATACTGAGCACTCGCTCCCGTAGCAATTACAAGAGCGTCACAGCTGTAGTTTGCCTGATCACCAACGAGCCCAAATGGTCTTTGATTCAGGTTGGCAGCATATATGTGGTCATTAATAACCTCAGTATCAAAACGTTCCGCATGCGCTTGCATATCCATCATCAATTGAGGACCTTGCAGATCCGTTACGCCACCAGGCCAGTTTTCGACCTCGGTTGTTGTTGTAAGCTGACCACCCACCTGCGTACCAGTAATAACCACGGGCGAGAGCCCTGCGCGAGCGGCGTAAACAGCTGCTGTCCATCCTGCTGGACCTGAACCAAGAATGATTAGTTGATGATGCACGATTGATCCATCCTTCTCTGCTAAACTTCGTAGACATTTCTAAAGTCGTATAGATTAAAGGTCATTAGTCCATCATCCAAGGAGTTCGGTTGAACGAATTGACAGCACAGAACTGGTACACACGCCTGATCCGCGAGGTCATATGGCTTTTGGGAGTTGCGCTATCTATTTTTATTTTTTTAGCGTTAATTTCTTTCGATGTGAAAGATCCTGGATGGTCTTTTCATGGTCCCGCTACTGAAGTGCATAACACCATCGGCCCCGTGGGTGCATTTGTTTCAGATTGGTTATTGTCATGGTTCGGATTTGCGGCATTCTTGATCGCATGGTTGCCTATTATTGTGGTGCGTTGGATCGCCCGTGGTACGCGCGATGGACGGATTTGGATAGCCAGATTTCTTGGATTGATACTTTTGCTTCCCGGGATTTGTATGATTCTTGGGTTGCACCTCGGCTCCAGCTCCTTATGGCTACCAATAGGAATAACCGGTGGCGGCATTCTTGGGGGATTACTTAATCAGGAACTAGTCAATAATTTCGGGGTGACTGGCACCGCTTTGGGTGGTCTGTTATTGACTTTTGTGGGTATTTCGGTCGCATTTTCAGTGAAGTGGTCGGACGTGTTGGCTAGTATCGGTTACATCATAAGTGAAATTGGAAAATCTTTTTTGGCTATTCTTAGTGGCAAGAGTCAACCTGCTCAGTTGAATATTGAAAGCCAGAGATCGCTATTGGGACGCATACTTGCTCCGGTTAATTTTGCGATCCTACCCAAAACGCTCCGCCGAACCCTGACGAAGGTAGCGCCGCGGCCGCCCGAAGCTGATGTTGCTCAAATCGAGGCCGAACTTCTGGGTTTTACAGCGACGAGTGCTAGCCGCAGTTCTGAAATATCGGAGCTCAAAATTCCTTCGGATGAGGCTAGGTCAAATGATGGACCACGATTAGATTTGGCGAGTTTAGACACTATCGATATTCAGGCTCGTGATCCGAGCCTTGGCGTTAATTCTATAGTTGAATCGGTGGCAAGGAACATCACGATTACTCAATCGAATGAGGCACAAGCTCTATTGGGTGACCAACTGGTCTCGAGGTCTGTTCGTACGAAATCAAAGCCGAGAAAACCGCCGGCTGGTCAAATGATATTACCGGATTTGTCTTTACTTGATCCGGCGGATCCACCATCTGGCAAAGGATTTTCTCAGCACGAGTTAACTGAGATGGGAGATCTCTTAGTGCGTCGGCTTGCTGAGTTCGGTGTTGACGCTGCGATTGTAGCCATCAATCCCGGTCCGGTGGTGACTCGTTTTGAAATTGACCCAGCGCCAGGTATCAAGGTGTCCCGAATCACCAACCTTGCAAAAGATTTAGCACGAAGCCTCGCGGTGATAAGCGTCAGGGTTGTAGAGGTGATACCAGGCAAGAGCACTGTTGGTATTGAGATCCCAAATCAATATCGAGAAATGGTCCGGCTGTCTCAGATTCTCGGCAGTGAGGTCTACACAAAAGATTCATCCGTACTGTCTTTAGCCCTCGGGCACGATATTTCTGGTCAATCGCTGTGCGCCAATCTCGAGAAGATGCCGCATCTTCTTGTGGCGGGTACCACGGGTTCTGGTAAATCTGTAGGTGTGAATGCCATGTTGCTGTCTATGCTGTACAAGGCTCGTCCTGAGGATCTGCGATTAATTCTCGTTGATCCAAAGATGCTGGAGTTGTCTATTTATGAAGGAATTCCTCACCTACTGGCCCCTGTGGTCACAGATATGAAAGACGCCGCCAACGCGCTTCGCTGGTGTGTTGGTGAGATGGAACGCCGTTACAAACTGATGTCGGCGTTAGGTGTCCGGAATCTTGAGAGCTTTAATCACAAGGTGCGTGAACACGAAGAGCTTGGGGAGCCCATCGTTGATCCGACCTTCGTGCCCTCGGGATTCGATCCGAACGAGGTCGTGCCTGAATTGAAGGTAATGCCTTTGATTGTCGTGGTGATCGATGAATTTGCGGACATGATGATGATTGTCGGTAAGAAAGTGGATCAACTGATTGCGCGTCTAGCGCAAAAAGCGCGGGCTGCAGGGATTCATTTGGTACTGGCGACACAGCGACCGTCTGTTGATGTGATTACGGGCCTGATCAAGGCTAATGTACCGAGCAGGATTAGTTTCCAAGTGAGCTCAAAGATAGATTCCCGGACCGTGCTTGATCAGGGGGGCGCGGAGCAGTTGCTCGGTCATGGCGATATGCTTTATCTACCGGCAGGGAAGCCCGTTCCAGTGCGTGTACATGGCGCTTTTGTGGATGATCATGAGGTTCACAACGTGGTCAACTTTTGGAAACTGCAGGGGCAACCGGCATATGAGGAAGCTATTCTGGACGCACAAGCATCAGGTGATGGTGAGGCATCAGGATCCCTTCTGGATGGCGATAACGAGGCTGATCCACTTTATGACGAAGCCGTGGCGTTTGTTATTGAGACGAGGAGGGCCTCGATCTCCGCAGTTCAACGCAAGTTGAAGATTGGCTATAACCGAGCAGCCCGAATGATTGAGGCGATGGAGGCCACCGGGGTAGTCAGCGAGATGGGCGCCAATGGTTCACGTGAAGTACTCGCACCGGGGCCTCGATGACACGGGAGCTTGTTGGTCTACTATGCGTTTGTTGGTCATGTCTTTTAGCAGCGTCACCTCCCCTTGAATTGGCCCGTTTGCTGGAGCCGTACAGGTCGTTTTCGGCTGAGTTCAAGCAAATCACATTGGATCAAGAGGGCGTCCCGATTAATGAGGTAACTGGGGAACTATCCATTGCTTCCTCGTCGATTTTTTATTGGAAAACAAATCCGCCATTCTCACAAGTTATCGTTGCGGATAACGAAGTTTTATGGATATTTGACGAGGACCTGTATCAGGTTCAAGTTCGGCCGATCGATGACGCCATCGCAATGTCCCCTGCCTCGATATTGACCGGTGGACCTGATACGCTTGAATCGCGATTTTTTGTGACTAAAGAAAGCGAAAATACTATGGCTGTTTATCGGCTTGTGCCACGAGCCACCGATGAGGTGACGCGTCAGATCGTACTTCGCTTTGACGGGGACCGACTAGTTGATTTGTCGATTGAAGACGCTCTAGGGAATCGTTCTTTGGTAACACTCACAGCAGTTACCCGTGATCAACCAAGCCCTGAACGATTCCAATTCACGCCACCCAAAGGTGCGGATGTCATTTACGCAATTGGTGAACGACGCTGACGTCGAGGCTAGTGAGCTGTCGATTAATTAATTGAGTGTCTCGATGCTGAGTAGCTCATGCGATAATTTTTTATTGCGCAGTCACTCGAGCCTTCCGAGCCCTACTCTAATTCACCACCGGCATCTGTTATGCTTGGCCGCTTCATTGATTCGGCCGGTGATTGTTAATTTGACTGGCTTTTAAGGAATACAGAGTTTCATGCTAGACCCAAAACTTCTCCGTAATGATCTTGAGAGTGTCATTGCACAGCTCGCCCGAAAGGGGTTGCACTTTGACGTGACGTCTTATCAGGCGCTAGAGACTAAAAGGAAGTCCTTACAGCTTGAAACAGAATCGTTGCAGAACAAGCGCAAGGACGGTTCGAAAACTGTTGGTCTTTTGATGAAAGACGGTAAGAAAGCAGAAGCGGAACAGCTGAAGATTGAGATTGCGGAGATTAGCGATCAGCTCGGCGCCGTTGAGGCTGAGTTCCAGACCGTGCAGAGCGCCTTAG
>PBZM01000037.1 GCA_002731015.1 Gammaproteobacteria bacterium | reverse complement strand
GATGATCCCACCCGGTTCTCATTTTTACGGTGACGGGGATCTGCACGGCACTCACTACGTGCCGAAAAATCTCGGCACAGAGTGCTTCGTCACGCATCAGCGCGGACCCAGCCGCTTTTTTTAGGACTTTTTTTGCAGGACAGCCGAGATTGATATCGATGATATCTGCTCCCCGTTCCTCGTTCGCACGAGCAGCCTTCGCCATCATTTTAGGGTCATGGCCTGCGATCTGTATGCTGATTGGGCCTGGCTCATCTCGGATATCGAGTCGCCGATAGCTTTTTTTTGTATCCCAGAGAGAAGTATCCGAATGAATCATTTCGGAAATTGCCATACCCGCCCCGAGTGCTCGGCACAAAATGCGAACAGGGCGATCAGTCACACCAGCCATAGGTGCTAACCAAATCGGGTTATCAAATTGATGTGAACCGATACGCAAAGCGATTACTCGACTTTGGTTCCCGAAAGCCGAGTCCAGCCTTCTTTAGATACGTCAGAGTCAAAGGCAAATGCAGGATAAGCGGCCCTTACTTGATCGGCTTGTTCATCTAACAGACCAGCTAACACGATTTTGCCACTTCGTCTTGTAAGTTCACTGAGCGTACTCGCAAGCTCGATCAATGGGTTTGCAAGGATATTGGCAATAACAACGTCATATGTACTCCCTGCTATCTGGTTTGGTAACAGTGTTTCTACTGCAAGGTGATTCAGACCCGCATTCTGCTTGGTCGCGATGAGAGCTTGAGGGTCGATATCATAGCCGGTTACTTGACTTGCACCTAGGCAGCCAGCTGCGATGCCTAAAATTCCTGACCCACATCCGAAATCCATTATAGTTCGCTCTGAGGGAGGGTGTGCGCTGAGCCAGTCAAGGCAAAGCTGAGTCGTCGGATGCATACCCGTTCCAAATGCGAGCCCAGGATCCAGATTCAGCAATGTGAGATCCTCAGGAATTGGATCGTCATTCCATGATGGTTTGATCCAGAAACTGGCGACTTTGATTGGTTTGAACGAGTCAAGGGATGCTTTAACCCAATCTTGATTAGGAAGCGATGCCAGTTCGTTGGGCAGCTCGATCAAAATATTTGCGCGCCGAAGGTATATCGCTAGGTCTTTGAGGATTTGAGACGGCGGTCTTTCATCGTAAAATAGCGCATTAACTTGAGTCTGCGGCCACACTGGGTGGCCCCCAACCGGCGGTTCGAGAATGGGCGTGTCGCTATTATCGACCAAAGTCACTGCTTGAGCGTCTGCCAAAAATAAGAGTTCTTCAAGGAGCTCGACTTGAGTTCCTGCGGCTAAAACTGTGAGCTGCCGAAGTTGGGTCATAATAGACCTAATTTCTTCTCAAGGTAGTGAATGCTCACGGGACCGCTGAAGAATTTCTCATCCCTTACAATATCTTGCTGCAACGGGATATTTGTTTGAATACCATCTATCAATGATTCTGACAGCGCTATCTCCATCCGCTTCAACGCCTCTTCACGGGTAGCACCATGGGTGATGAACTTAGCTATCATCGAGTCGTAGTATGGTGGAACCGGATAGCCCGAATAAATATGCGAGTCTACACGAACGCCCGGACCACCCGGCGGATGATACCTTGAAATTAATCCTGGACTCGGTAAGAACGTATCTGGATTCTCTGCGTTGATGCGGCACTCAATAGCGTGTCCGTTAAGTTTAATTTCGTCTTGCTTGACTGATAGGGTGTTACCAGCAGCAACTGATATTTGTTCGTGGATGATATCAATGCCCGTAACCATTTCACTCACAGGATGCTCAACCTGCACTCGGGTATTCATTTCAATAAAGTAAAATTTTGAGTCTTCATACAAGAACTCAAATGTACCGGCACCTACGTAGCCCATGTTCTTGCAGGCTGTAATACAAGCCTCAAGAACTTGGGCACGCGCCCTTGAATCGACTTTAGGAGCTGGCGCTTCCTCCAATACTTTTTGATGACGGCGTTGTAGTGAGCAATCGCGGTCGAAAAGATGAATTGCATTACCATGTTTGTCAGCCAAGATTTGCACCTCAACATGGCGCGGCTTCTCAAGAAACTTTTCAAGATAGACGGTTGCGTCACCGAAAGCCGCCTTAGCCTCGGATTTGGTGATTTGAATTGACCCCAAAAGATCGGATTCGGCATTAACAACTCGCATACCTCGACCACCACCTCCTGCTGCTGCTTTCACAATAACTGGGAAACCGATTTTTCTTGCAGTTTTAAGGTTTTTCGCATCATCGTCATCTAAGGGACCGTTTGAGCCGGGCACTGTAGGTACATTGGCCGCTTTCATCGCTTGAATTGCAGCAACCTTGTCCCCCATTACCCGAATAGTCGAAGCAGATGGGCCAATGAACGTAAAGCCTGACTGTTCAACACGTTCTGCAAAATCCGCATTCTCAGCCAAAAATCCGTAGCCAGGATGGATTGCCTGTGCATCAGTAATCTCAGCTGCTGCGATAATTGCTGGTACGTTAAGATAACTTTGACCGGAGGGGTTAGGTCCGATACATACTGCCTCGTCGGCGAGCTTCACGTGTTTCAGGTTACGATCGCACACGGAATGTACAGCCACAGATTGAATGCCAAGTTGACGGCATGCCCTCAGTATTCGGAGCGCAATTTCACCCCGGTTGGCAATGACTATTTTTTCAAACATTGAATTACCCGATCACTACCAGTGGCTGATCGAATTCGACGGGGTCGCCATCCTCGACAAGAATTTCGAGCACTTTACCAGACATATCGGCTTCGATTTGATTCATCATTTTCATTGCCTCGATGATGCAAATGGTATCACCATGATTTACTTCACTTCCGACTTCGATAAAAGCGGCTGTGTCTGGAGATGGAGACCGATAAAAGGTACCTACCATTGGTGACTTGATTTGGTGTCCTGAAGGGACCGCAGTAGCTGGAGCTGTTTGCTCCATTGTCATCGATACGACGGGTTGTGGCGGGACACTTGCCGATGGCCAATTGGTTTGTGGACTCTGTACGACCACTTGATTAGAGCTACCACGGGTGATTCGTACGCTTTCTTCGCCCTCGGAGATTTCGATTTCAGCTACATCTGTGTCGTGGAGCAATTCGATTAGTTTTTTGATTTTTCGAATATCCATAATTCTAGCCTAGCCTTTCAACTTCTGATTCAACGTCTCAAGAGCGAACGCATAGCCCTGAATTCCACAACCAGCGATGACCGCCAATGCGATATCCGACACGTAGGAGTGACGTCTAAATGCGTCGCGAGCATGGATATTCGAAATGTGTACTTCGACCAGAGGCGTATTTATAGCAATTAAGGCATCGCGGAGTGCAACACTGGTATGGGTCCATGCTGCGGGATTGATCACGATCCCCTCGACGGGGGTATCCATCAGTTGGTGAATACGCTCGATCATTTCACCTTCATGGTTGGTTTGAAAGAAGCTAAGTTCCATGCCTTGAGGAGCATTTGATCCCAGTGTTGTCTCAAGATCGTCCAACTTCGTCGGGCCATAGATATCTGGCTCTCGACGTCCGAGCAAATTCAGATTGGGACCGTTCAGTATGAGCACCTTAGGCATAAAATCACCACAACTTCATCGAAAGTGACGCTATTTTGCGTGATTTAACGCGAAAATGACAGTTCTGTTTGTTGCGGCGGATAGCAGAATCCAATATCTGCACACCCTTGAAAGGTTAGTACCATTAGCGTCGGTGCATCAGTTACCACCATACGCAACTTATCCCTGTGGATTGGTGTTGGGCCAAAAAGTGGATCGTCATATATTTCGGTAACTGACCGCGAGGTTCTAAGCACGGCGCCGGCGTCATCTTGAACGATCGTTCGCTCGTCGTAAAGATAGGTCCCATCAGCGATACTAATTTCGATGACATTTGCCTCAGGGTGTGACACCGTAAACGCTCGTTCTGCGGGCAACAAATCGGAATCACCAAAACTCCCACCGAACGGACCTTGAGCTTGCGCAATTGACGCATTGAAAAGGTTGGCTGTCAAAAAGAGACCTAATATAACGCGTTGCACTGGGATCCTCCGGACGTCATATTGCAACATAATACTCGCTGTCACGGTCCAAGAGAACAGAATTAAGCATGCTTGAATCATTTAAAACCCGTCTGACGAACCTAGGCACTCACTCGACATGGCTGGCTGCTGGTATCGGTGCGTTCTTATTATATTTGTCAGGCTCAGTACTTCTCGGAATTCACTGGAGCCAACCTGCTGAGCAAAGCCCCATAGATGCTATTCTCACTAACACGGCGCCGTCTGATCAGCGACTGACAATTGGGAATGCGACCGTTGGTACACTTATTTTTATTACCGACACGCTACTTGAAAAACCCGGTGGATACTTAACGAATGATGTCACTCCGCCCGGGTTATGGCTGGATAACATGCCCAATTGGGAATTTGGTGTCCTAGTCCAAGCTAGAGACTTGGCTCGTGCCCTGCGTAAGGATTTGTCGAGAAGTCAATCACAATCGACAGAGGATAGAGACTTGGTTATTGCTGAGCCAGCTTTAAACTATGACAGTCAGAAATGGTTCCCATCGGCAGAATCGAGTTACAAGAAAGCATTGAAGGCACTTCAGTCATATCAGATTCGACTGGCAACGCGCGGGGAAAACGCTCAGTTATACGCCCGTGCCGATAATTTACGTAATTACTTAGCCGATGTTGAAACACGTCTTGGTTCACTCAGTCAGAGGCTTTCAGCAAGCGTGGGTCAGGCACGTTTTAATACAGATCTTGCTGGCGACCCTGCGGCTAGTCAATCTACGCTGGACGTATCGGAACGTGTGATTAAAACCCATTGGATGAAGATTGATGATGTTTTCTACGAGGCTCGTGGTTCCGCATGGGCCCTACTTCATATCCTTCGTGCGGTAGAGAAAGATTTCGGCGCTGTGTTAGATGATAAGAATGCACGAGTGTCTTTGAAACAGGTTGTCAGGGAACTCGAGGCTACGCAAAAGACTGTTTGGTCACCGACGATTCTTAATGGATCCGGATTTGGTATTTTTGCCAACCATTCACTTGTGATGGCAAGTTACATCGCAAGAGCACACGCAGCCATTTCTGATCTGCGTGCTTTGCTCACACTAGGCTGATTACTTTTTTGCGGCCTCTACAGATGCGATAATAGCGTTGCGAGCGGCGTCTGCTCCCCGCCAGCCATCAACCTTGACCCACTTACCAGTTTCAAGATCCTTGTAGTTCTCAAAGAAGTGGGCAATTTGGTCCAGCAATAGAGAACCTAGATCTTGAGGCTCTCTAATCTCTTTATATAACGTGGTCAGTTTATCGTGTGGAACAGCAAGAACTTTTGAATCACGGCCTCCTTCATCGCTCATGTCAAGAACACCAACAGGACGAGAGCGGATTACTGAGCCTACTCGCACCGGGTAAGGCGTCACGACCAGTGCATCTAAAGGATCGCCGTCATCAGATAGTGTATTTGGGATGTATCCGTAATTTGTGGGATAGAACATTGGAGTGGCCATGAAACGATCTACAAACACAGCATCGTAGTCTTTTTCGATCTCATATTTGATAGGGGTGGAATTGGAAGGAATTTCGATAACGACAAAAATGTCGTTCGGAATGTCCTTTCCCGCGGGTATATTATTGAAGCTCATAGGATCCTCAGATAGTTGATGATTAAGTTGATGCGCTGACCGGCGCAAGTGTCCGGTGGTTTACGAAGTATTTCAAGTGATACCAGGTCAAATTGCCCACCTAGCAAGGTTGAACGCTAAAATTGCCGTTTTCACTTCGTGATGCCACTATGCGCTTTCGAGAGGTGGTGAGAGCATACACGTTGAAGATTCATATCCTCGGTATTTGTGGCACATTCATGGGCGGTCTAGCACAAATTTGTAATCAACAGGGTTGGCAGGTGACTGGATCGGATCAGCACGTGTATCCACCGATGTCTGATCAATTGCGACAAGCGGGGATTGTTCTGCATGAGGGATATGACCCCGCCAAACTATCGAGCGATTTAGACTTGGTGGTTATTGGGAATGCAATGTCCCGTGGAAACCCATTGGTTGAGGCGGTCCTTGACGCTAAGATTCCTTTTATTTCTGGCCCCGAATTACTTGGGCGTTTGATCTCAGAAATGACGGTGCTTGCCGTGTCTGGCACTCACGGTAAGACGACGACTACGAGCATGCTTGCTTGGATTTTAGAGCATGAAGGGTTGGACCCCGGCTTTTTGGTGGGAGGCGTACCAGAAAACTTTGGTATCTCAGCGCGCAGAGGGGCTGGCGCGATTTTTGTCGTCGAGGCAGATGAATATGACACGGCGTTTTTCGATAAACGCTCGAAATTTATCCATTACCATGCCGATATTTTTGGTATCAACAACCTTGAATTTGATCATGCCGATATTTTTTCGGATCTTAACGACATTGAAACACAGTTTCATCATGCGATCCGCCGTATCCCGCGCTCTGGTTTTGTCATCAGTAGGGCAGGTATCGATTCGATAAAGCGTGTCTTGGATAAAGGCTGTTGGTCGAATCAGGTTTCAATCGGAGAGGGTACGGCGATCGATTTCACAAGCAAAGGCGACCACCTGCTAGCCAGTGAATTGGATATGAAGATTGACTGGCCAATGCGGGGTTTACACAACGCGCAGAATGCAGAGTTGGCTGTCGCAATGGCCCACGTTGTTGATGTGCCCGTAGATCGAGCATTCTCTGCTCTCGGCGAATTTCGGGGAGTTGCACGACGTCTGAATTTATTATTTGAGAATGGATCTGTGAAGGTATGGGACGATTTTGCACATCATCCGACTGCAATAGCCAAGACCCTAGATGCCTTGACTCAAGAAGGGAACCCTCTTGTTGCTGTGATTGAGCTGCGTTCAAATACTATGAAGGCGGGTGTCCATGGCGAGGCTCTTTTGGCATCAGCCGCCTGTGCTGATTTTGTCTACTGGGTACTGCCCGAAACTACAACTTGGGATGTGGGTTTGTTGTTGCGAGCCGACGGAACGTCGGTGGTAGTTCGAGATATGCTCGTGCTGGAAACGCAACTAGTTCAACAAGAATCTGGTCAAATAATTTTTATGTCGAATGGCGGATTTTCTGGGATTCAAAGCCGTCTGGTAGCGCGGTTGACTGAGTGTTGAAAAAATTAGAAAGAACCGCAACATCTATCCCATGATACTTGATTCGCTCCAACCAGAGGTTACCGTGACTAAGCCACTGTTTCCCCTCCCCCTAGTGTTGTTTCCAGGAGGTCGTCTACCGCTCCAAATTTTTGAGGCGCGATACCTCGATATGGTTGGCCAATGTATGCGAGATGGTGAACATTTTATCGTAACCATGGCGCGGTCTGAGGGATTCGCAGATCTTGGGTGTGAAGTGTCAATTCGCGACTTTGATCGTTTGGATAATGGACTCCTTGGGATTTTAGCTGTTGGGGAGCGGAAGCAGCAGCTGTTTAATCCGAGGCAGCGTGGGGATGGGCTATGGCTTGCTGATGCTGTAGATTTGCCTTTGGAGTCATCTGACGAGATTTCGGTCGAGCACGCAGGTCTAGTTGGGCTCCTTAAAAGCTTGCAAACGCATCCCACATTGCGTGGTCTTTACAGCGAAATCGATTATACAGATGCTAGTGAGGTAGGTGCTCGTTTAACCGAGTTGTTGCCGTTCGATAACGAAGTGAAACAGTCGTTTTTTGAAATGCAGGACTCAGGAAAGCGACTGCGGGAGCTCGAGTCCGAAGTCGCAAAACTTCAAATTCAGGGTTGAGGCGCCTGATTTCTTGAGTGAAGCCGCTGTATAATCGAGTGAGTTCAGTGGAGCCACTATGGATTATCGACATATAGCTGATAGGGCATTAGCAGCCAGAGACGTCATTGCAATTGCTTCAACGAGTAAAAAAAATGACGCACTCTTGGCCATTCGCGATTCCATGATTGCGAATCAAAAACAGATCCTCGCTGCCAACTCTCGAGATTTACAAGCTGGCCAAAAACAAGCCCTAGATGAGGCGCTCCTCGATCGATTGCAGCTAAATGAAGAACGTATTGACGCAATGATTCGTGGAGTTGAACAAATTGTTTCTCTTCCGGATCCTGTCGGAGAAATTTCTCACGTTACGAAAAAGTCGTCCGGTATCGAAGTTGGCTTAATGCGACAACCGCTCGGTGTCATCGGAATTATCTATGAATCTCGACCAAATGTGACAATAGACGCAGCTGCCCTATGCCTTAAGTCAGGAAACGCTAGCGTCCTCAGAGGCGGTCGCGAGGCTTTTCATTCTAATCAGGCTATTGCTGTATGTATTGAGACAGGGTTACGAGCGGCAGGCTTACCCGATGCATGTGTTCAGATTGCGCCAACAGCGGATAGAGATTTTGTCGGTGCGATGATTGGTGGTGAAGATCCAATGTGTGATGTGATCATTCCACGCGGCGGCAAGGGGCTGATAGAGCGTGTCGCTAAGGATGCACGTGTTCCCGTAATTAAACACCTAGATGGTAATTGCCATGTGTATATTGACGCGGAGAGCGATACAGCCACTTCTCTCCGTATTTTGGAAAATTCGAAGACTCATCGATATGGGGTCTGTAACGCCGCTGAATCATTTCTGATTCATGAGGCGGTAGCGGATGTATTACTTCCAGAGTTAAGTGAACTTCTAGAGCAATATGAGGTAGAGGTTCGCGGCTGTGAAATCGTTTGTTCAGTGATTTCTTCAGCGAGAGAAGCTCATGAAGAGGACTGGTATGAAGAGTATCTAGGACCAATTGTGGCAATCAAAGTAGTGCAGTCTGTCGAAGAGGCGATAAGACATATCAATACCTACGGTTCTCATCATACGGATGCGATAGTCTCAAAGAGCTATAGAACGATTCGACAATTTATGCGAGCTGTAGACTCATCTTCAGTTATAGCTAATGCTTCGACGAGATTTGCGGATGGGTTTGAGTATGGGCTTGGCGCTGAGATTGGTATCTCGACTGATCGAATTCATGTCCGAGGCCCTGTTGGACTTGAGGGATTGACTAATCAGAAGTGGATTGTGTTCGGAGAAGGCCAGGTGCGCAGATAGTGCAGGTTTTATTCGGAGGGACCTTCGACCCCGTACACGATGGTCATGTTGCTATGGTAGAACAATTACGCGTTACATTTCCGAGCGCTACTATCCAAGTGATCCCAAACAGTCGGCCGCCTCATCGTAACAGTGAAGTCTCGGCAACCCATAGATTGGAAATGGTTCACCTTGCTATGGGTCATCTTAAGGGTATCAAGATTAATCGAATTGAGTTTGAACGATCGGGCCCTAGCTATACGATCGATACTTTGAATGTTTTACGAGAGCAGTTTGGGAAGGATGAATCTTTTGTGCTCGTTCTTGGCGCGGATGCTATCAGTAAAATGGATATTTGGTATAAACCAATGACAGTGCCATTGCTTTGTAATGTCTGCATTTTGAATCGAGCCGGCGAGAATATCGGCATACCCTCTGTGCTGGCAGAAATGAATGAGATCGTTGATGGTGCTCTTCTGGATAACACGCCTAGCGGTAGCTTGATCAGACTCCAAACGCCAGATGTTTTTGTTTCATCGACTCTCGTACGTAGCTTGATTGCGAGAGGTGCTAAACAGCTTCCCGTTCCCCCAAATGTTGCCGATTATATTGTCAAATATGACCTGTATCAGGATCCTGAATGATTGAAAAACCTGAACTAAGCTGCCTAATAGTCGATGCTTTAGAGGATCTAAAGGCTATTGAAATTCGAATTATCGATGTGAGAGGTCAAACATCTGTAACTGACTGGTTGGTCATTGCTAGCGGCACATCGAGTCGGCATGTAAAATCACTGGCTGATCACGTCGTTCAAGCGATGAAAAAAAAATATGGCGTCGTCGCGTTAGGAAGTGAAGGTACCGATGTGGCGGAGTGGGTTTTGGTTGATTTTGATTCTGTCGTCCTTCATGTGATGCAACCACCAATTCGAGAGTTTTACGATCTCGAGCGATTATGGGAGCGTCGGATTCGAGGACGCGAAGATAGTGGTGAGGCCTAATGGCTGGCGCGAGGCTTATTGCCGTCGGACAGAAAATGCCCGATTGGGTGCAGACTGCATGCACCGAATATCTGTCCCGATTTCGTCATCACTTCAAGCTTATACTAGAAGAACTTCCAGCTTCTAAAAAGGCAGGAGCTGCAGCCAAGGAAGAGCATCGAAGAAGGTTGTTAGATCGATTGAAACCTAGCGACTTGCTGGTGCTTCTTGACGAGAGAGGCCAGTCATATTCGACAGTTGAGCTAGCGGAACAACTAACACGATGGGAACTAACTAGTCGGTCATTGGTCTTTGCCTTAGGTGGTGCCGATGGCTGGTGTGAGGGAATGTGGGAGCGAGCAGATAGTCAATGGAGCCTCTCGAGACTTGTTTTTCCGCACTCGCTAGCTCGAATCATCGTGGTGGAACAATTATACCGGGCAGATAGTGTCCGCCGCGGACACCCATACCATAGGAGTTGAGATTGGAGCTTTCGACCGGAGTTCGTGAAAAGAATCTGATTCATGGAAGAGTTTTGGTTGCTACATTTTTCGGTGGCTTTATCTTATTGCTTCTGCTGAGTCGTCTAATTTGGCTTCAGTTGATTGAAACAGAGCGATTTCAGACTGCATCGGAGGCTAATCGTCTACAAACCCTTCCCGTGGGGCCCGCTCGAGGTCTGATAAGTGATCGGAATGGCCTAGTGTTGGCAGAGAACCGACCTAACCTACAATTATTGATAATTCCTGAGGAATTCGATGACCTCGATAGAGCCATTGCTGAAGTAAGATCGAGAATCGATTTTTCAGATAGCGATGCGGAGCGTTTCGCAAAAAATTTTAAATCTCGGCGGAGGCCACGTGATCCTGTGGTTGTTAAGGATGATTTGTCGGAGTCGGATACCGCTCGGATAGCCGTTGACTTATTTCGTTTTCCAGGCCTCGAAATTAAAGCGAGACCGACACGATATTATCCGTATGGAGGCTTGACCGCTCACAGCCTCGGATATGTGGGTCGTCTATCTTTGAATGAACTTAAAAATGTTGACGAAAGAAGGTATGCAGGTACGGACACGATCGGAAAGCTAGGTGTAGAAAAAGCATATGAAGATATATTGCTTGGTCAGGTTGGTGTAGAGCGCGTTG
>PBZM01000036.1 GCA_002731015.1 Gammaproteobacteria bacterium | reverse complement strand
GTTGGTGCTGGACTCGCCGGCGCCTGGACTGCATACGCCTTTGCGAGACGCAGAATACCTGTCGTTGTCTTTGAACGACAAACGCCAGCATCCGCTGCCTCAGGTAATCCCCAGGCTATTACCTATGCGAAACTCAGCATAGAGGCCACAGCAATCAGCCTGATCCAAATGCAATCGCTCGCACACTTAAAAAACTGGTTTCAAATTTTCTCAGCGGATCATTGGAAGCAGAGCGGCGTTGTCTTGCTTGCAAAGAATGCCAAAGGGCGATTACACCAAAAAAAGTTAATTGAAGCTCTGCCGAATTCTTACCCACTCGTGCAGTCACTTACGCAGCGAGAGGCATCGGATTTTGCAGAGCTCCCCCTTGCGAGTGGGGGTTTATTCCTACCAGATGCCGGCTGGTTAAACCCGAGGGGCTGCGTTTGGGAGTTGTTAGACCATCCCTTGATCACTGTAATTCCGTATCGACACGTACTTCAGTTCAAACGAATCCAAGAACTTTCTTTGCTAGAGTTTGAGCAAGACACACCAGGAATCCGTCAACACGCGTGCGATGCAGTTATCTGGACGAACGCACTGGAAGCTCAAAAGCACATTCCGATGCCGCTCTCCCTTACCCCTGTCCGCGGACAAATTACCTACATCCAAAGTGGACGTCACCCCAAAATACCGATTTGTGGCGACGCATATTTGGCACCACATATTCATGGAACAATGACCTGCGGAGCCACTTACACTCCAAACTCAGAAAACCTTACTCCAAGATTCGTGGATGATCTCACGAATATTGATGCTATTAACTCATTAGTGACCAAACCGATCTGGGATCGCAGGCATATAATCGGTAATCGGGTCAGTATCCGCACAGCCACATCTGACTACATGCCGGTTATTGGCCAAGTCGCTGATTCTGAAATTTGGAAATTTCTGCTAGATCAACTGAAATACGATGCTAAGTTTTCACCAAAGCAACCCCTTCCATTTATTCGTGGCCATTATGTCCTCGCTGGCCTTGGTTCACGCGGCACCCTTACAGGGCCTGTTGCAGCGGAGCTACTTGTTAGCCAAATCTTAGGTGAGGTCTTGCCGGTTTCGGAATCTATCAGGGACGCCCTTTCACCGGATCGATTTTTCCGTCGAAAGCTCATTCGTAGGCTCAGTTAAACGGATTCCACCACGCGCCACTTTTGATTTTGTCACGGCAACCACTTAGCTGGATGTCGTAGATCTTAGCTGTCTCACTTACTCGCTTCGCTACACCTAGCAACCAACGCTTGGATTTGAATGTCCCGCGTTGAAATCCACCAACACCCTCATGATAGGCAAGATAATGACGATAAGTATCGGTCTTGGAAATACCAGCAATACGGTTGGCACGATCCACATACCAACCAACAAAATCAGCAGCATCTCTAAAATTATCCCGCACGGCCAAATATGAATTGGTCGCCTGACGATAGTCACCCCAGGTTCCATCTTTCGCTTGCGGATAACCGTACGCGGAACTTGCCCGGGGACCCGGAATAATCCCCAGAATTTTTGTACGCGGTGGCTTCGCATTGGACACAAAAGAAGATTCTTGTCGGATAAATGACAATATAAGGCCCTCAGACACATTCCAAGAGCCGGAAGCATCATTAACTGCGTCATACCATCCCGGTTTTTCAGCCAACAACTGGCAAGCATTCTCAGTATTCTTGGGCGGCGAAACTGCACACCCACTCAAGATCCCGATTGCAATCACTGAAACTGAGCGAATCAACGACACCCCAAGAGCTCCATGAGACCCACTTCATCGATAATTTCGACTCCCATAGCTTCAGCTTTATCGAGCTTTCCACCGGCACCCGGTCCCGCAACCAAAACTGTTGTTTTGGCGCTCACTGAGCCCGCAACCTTGGCACCAAGAGAGCGCAGTTTGTCGGACGCTTCATCTCTAGTCATCGTCGTCAATGTACCAGTAAGCACCCAAGTCTGCCCGCTCAGATCTGCACAGTTGGGCCCACTATAAGGTTTAGAAAGTGACCAACCCACTCCAAGCGCTATGAGATCGGCAATAACTTCGCGATTACGTTCGACTTCGAAAAAAGAGCGGATATGCGAGGCCACAACTGGACCCACATCCTCAACCTCCATGAGTTCCTCAAGCGGTGCATCCATCAACTGATTAATATCATTATACGTCTGCGCAAGATTTCGCGCAGTTGCTTCACCGACATCTCGAATTCCGAGAGCATAAAGAAATCGCGCAAAGCTGGTATCTTTGGAGGAATGAATAGCCTGCACAACATTCTGCGCCGACTTTTTGCCCATCCGATCCAAACCCTCAAGTGCCTCCGCCGACAGCCGATATAAATCGGCCGGATTCTTCACCCAGTCTATGCCAATCAAAATCTCAAGCAACCGTTCGCCGACGCCATCAATATCCATCGCTCGTCGCGAAACGAAATGCTTCAAATGCTCCAATCGTTGCGCTTGGCAAATTAAACCTCCCGAGCAACGGATAATAGCCTCGCCATCAGCACGCTCAATTGGTGACAGGCAGACTGGACATTCTGTTGGTAACTGAATCGGATCTCTGTGCCTATCCCGATGCTCGGTCATTACTCGAACTATTTGCGGGATGACATCTCCTGCCCGACGAACCATCACCTGATCTCCCACGCGAACATCTAAGCGAGCCACTTCATCAAAATTGTGGAGCGTCGCACTAGACACCGTTACCCCACCCAAAAAGATTGGCTCTAATCTAGCTACAGGGGTAACAGCTCCCGTCCGTCCGACCTGAAAATCAATAGCGATGAGACGAGTCGAGGCCTCTTGGGCTGGGAATTTCCAAGCAGTCGCGAAACGTGGGGCCCGAGCCACAAAGCCAAGTATCTCTTGCGTATCTAGGTCATCTACTTTTACAACCATACCGTCAATTTCATATGGCAGCTGATCCCGTTTCGCTAATAACTCGCGATACACTCGCCCAATCTGATCAGGAGTTGCTTTTACCAAGCCCGGATTCACTGGGATACCAAAAGCCTTTAGAACATCCATCACATCAGAATGGGTGTTTCCCAGTGGCTCTGAGATCTCCCCAAGCCCGTAGGCATAGAATGATAAAGGTCGAGTTGCCACAATCTTTGGATCAAGTTGTCGCAAACTACCAGCGGCCGCATTCCGCGGATTCACGAATGTCTTCTCGGATAAATCTTGAAGTCGTTTGTTCATCGCGGCGAACTCTAATTTTTTCATTACTACTTCGCCACGTACCTCAAGCACATTTGGAAAACTTTCGTCTTTAAGGGTCAGAGGAATCGACCGGATCGTTCTCACATTTTGTGTAACATTTTCACCGGTTTGACCGTCGCCACGGGTCGCAGCCATAACCAACTCTCCGTATTCATAACGAATTGACAGTGCTAATCCATCAAGCTTAGGTTCCGCAGTTAACACTGTTGTATCTACTGTATTTAGTCGATCCTCGACTCGAGCTACAAATTGTTGAAACTCGTCAGCATCGAATACGTTCCCCAAAGACAGCATCGGTACTCGATGTGTAACTTCCTCAAAACCTAGTTCTGGTTTCGCACCGACCCGTTGTGTTGGTGAGTTTGGTTCTAGATATTCTGGAAAGTTGGTCTCCAAAACTATCAGTTGTCGCAATAATTGGTCATATTGACTGTCGCCAATCGTCGGTGCGTCAAGCACGTGATAGTTATAGTCATGGAGTCGTATTTCATGGATTAATTGATGGATCTGAGTTTTGACATCGGTTGTCATGAGCGTAACAGAATCTGATGACTCGCTTGAGCCCTTGCAAAGTCAATCCATTCCTTAGAAATAGGTGTACCTGCTTGATCAAAGACATCACCACCGATATCTCTAGCAATCGAGCGTGCCCCGGAAATCATCTCGTTTACTGCAAATACCGGATCAGTCTGTTTCGATAGCTCAGTAATTAGAAACACTATTGGGGTATCAATTGCCTTTGCATCACACTTAAATGTCCCCGGCTCAACACCATTCACCAGAGAAAACAATGGATTTTCCGTTTCATCGAGTGGAAATCGCTGGTAAACCTGCGCCTCAGTCCGCCTTAGTCCTGCGCGAAGACAGGCTCTATGAAGGTCTATACCCTCCAATCGAGGTAATCTCCCCGACTTAATTCCCACCAGAATAAGATCATCCGCCACATTATCGGTAGCTGATTCAGCTGGCAGCTCTGTAATTATCTCGGTCGTTGACTCTGCATTCTCTTTTTCTACTCTAAATTGTTGCTGCCGCTTGACACGACTGGAATCAAGCACGCCAAGGTGGCCAAAAATTCGTCCTAGCGTCGAGTCAAAAAGACTTTCTTCTCTTACTTCATTCATCGGTTGTGTGACTAGACCATCCGCAAGGATCCGCATATCTGCGTCATGTTCATTAACGCTATCTTCACCCAAAAGAGACTCTGATTTGTCTAGGTTATGTTTCACTTCAGCAACGGATGATTCGTTCCATGCTGGCTCGACACTAAAAGGAGCATCTTTGTCAATGTCGATATCAAATGATTCGGCGGGCACCGGTGACGGATCATTCCCTTCGGATAGGGAATCCGTCTGTGTGTCTAGATCTGTCGGTTCCGTTGAAGTGTGGTTGCCCGCAGACTTCATCGCTTCGGGCTTAATCTCGCTTGCCCATAGGTTGAGTTGATCAGCATCGGATGAATCAAACAACGGATCAGCATTGACGTGAGGCTCCAACTCTTCTGGCGTTGCTTTCTTGACCGGCCGCGAACCATCGACATCCTTGCGTTCCGGCGATTCCGGGGGTGCCGCCATCAAATCCAACTTGAGCCCCTCACGTTTATGTTTGAGAGTGCGACGAATACCGTCAGCCAGCATGCCAGCAATTAAGATGGTAGCTAATATCAGTAGATATTCCCGTAACCCAAACTCCATGCGCCCTCTACTCGGTGGTGGCCAATTCAACAGCTCGCTCGATATCTACGGACACTAAACGTGAGACTCCGGGCTCTGACATCGTGACACCCATTAACTGCTCAGCCCGTTCCATCGAGATTTTGTTGTGTGTAATAAAAATAAATTGTACTGATTGCGACATATTAGCAACAGCAGCCGCAAAACGCCCAACGTTCGCATCGTCCAATGGGGCATCGACCTCGTCCAGAAAACAGAACGGTGCAGGATTCAACTGAAAAATAGCAAATACCAAGGACAGTGCGGTTAAGGCTTTCTCACCCCCACTTAATAAATAAATGCTTGAATTTCGCTTACCTGGTGGCCTCGCCATGATTGTTATACCGGTTGAAAGGAGGTCCTCTTCAGTTAGCGCCAACCAAGCCTCTCCACCACCGAATAATGTTGGAAAGACTTCACCAAACGATTGGTTAATCGAATCAAACGTGTTCCTGAATAGTGAGCGCGTCTCTCGATCAATTTTTCTAATAGCATCTTCAAGTGTTTCGAGCGCCTCTCTTAGTTCGGAGTGTTGATGATCCAGCTCAAATTTCCGCTCCCGTTCTTTCTGATATTCACTCAGGGCAACCAAATTTATTGGACCCAATCGCTCGATACGCGCCTCAATCCGGTCGAGCTCAGCTTCTGCGGTAGGTCTATTTTGAAACCGGCTGTCAACTTCAAAGAGATCAATTTCATCCGCTCCCCGGGACTTAAATTCATCATTTAGTCGGTTTAACTCGATCTCAATTGCCTGCTCTGTTAAGCGAATTTCGCTCATCCGCTGTGATCGTGATTCTCGATCATGCTCGATCGAGACTCGCTGGCCCTCGAGCTCTCTAAGAAGCTGATCTTTTTCGCCAAGTATTTCTCGGGCTGACTGAAGTTCTTGCTCCAGCTTCTGACTTTTAGCAACTGCGGCTTTGAGGTCTTCGTCACTGGCCCCGGGACTTTGCATCAAGTTTGCTGAATTTTGACTAAGTACCTCAAGCTCTCTCTGAAGACCAAATAACTGGTTTTCGAGGCGCTCTACCTGCTTATCTGTTCTTGATTTGATTCCAGATAGTCGCTCAATTTCTACGCGCAGGTCTGAGCGCATGTTCGTCATTTCATTACGCTCGTCACGGAGTCTACCAAGTTCTGCTTTGTAGTTATCGAAGGATTGACGCAATGGGTTTATTTGCTCTTGGATCGATACCTTTAGCCGAGTCAGCTCTTCTGATTGTCGATCAAGATCGGACTGCTCTTCTTGCGCCTGAAGGCGCGCATCAAGTAGCGATTTTTTCTCTCGCTCCAACCTTTGACGGCTTGAGGTTATCTCCTGATCTCTTGCCTCGAGGCCCGCCAGACGGTTGGACAACTGGCCGGATTCTTTTTCAAGCGCTTGGAGAAGGTCTGACTTGACTCTCAACTGACCTTGGGCCAAATTTTGTTCATCACGAGCTTGTCTCAGTTGTTCCTCTATGTCTTTCACCTGACGCGAAATCGCTAGTTGATTCTGTTCAAGATCAGGTAATCTTGCCTTTAAATCCAATATTCCTGTTGCCCTGCCAATGATTCGCTCGACCCATCCTGGACCAAAACGGAGACCCGATTCCGTATATCTTTCGTGATTAGTTACTTGGAATGCGTCTACTTTTTTTATGTGCTTCGGCAAAGCATTTAAATAATCGTCCGAAACGACACGGAGACCCAACGGCATGCTCTCAAATTTTAGTGACTCGAAATTTTCCGAGACAAACGCGCCCAGCAACTCAGGATAGGCTGCCTCAAACGCGGAACGATCTTGTGCTGGTATTTGAATATGCTCGACTACACGTCCAATTATCGACGTCTGCTGGGCCACCCATGCACTGATCTCACGGCTATCAATCCGAGTCTCGGCCTCGATAATTCGACGGGCCTTATCTAACTCAGCCTCAGCTGTTTGAAGCAGTCCCTGCAGACGTCGTAGTGATTCTTCTTCATCTAAAACCAGATTTTGGTTCTGATCAGCCGCCAACTGAAGTTCAGAAAACTCTATTTTTTCCTTTTCAATACGCTTAAAGAGCTCTGACACGTTCAATTGCATTTCAGATATCAAACTCGGATCAGTATCTGTAAGTTCAGATAGCGCTTGCCCAATGTCCTGTAGTCGTGCTGTATCGAGACC
>PBZM01000035.1 GCA_002731015.1 Gammaproteobacteria bacterium | reverse complement strand
CGTTCAGGTATTTACGCGTGATGGCATCGAAAAAGATGTGCGTGCAAAGCAAATTGAAGAAAAGCAACTCGATGAGTATCGTAAAGATCTTAATGAAGAGTATCGAATCGTGTCTGAAGCCACATTCGGGAACCTTGCCAGACAATTCGAGGGGCAGAAGGTTGCTGGTGCGCCAGGCTTAAAAAAAGGTGATCTTTTAACAGGTGATTATTTAGCAAATCTCTCCGAGAAAGATTGGTTTGGACTAAAAATGGCAGATGACGCGCACAACGTATTAATCGCTGATGCGGAGCGATCTCTTCAGGAGCGTCGCAAACAGCTTGATGAAGCCTTTGAAGTTAAGAAGAAGAAGCTTACACAAGGCGATGACTTGGCTCCTGGCGTTTTAAAGATTGTTAAAGTCTATGTCGCGGTAAAACGGCGCATTCAGCCGGGCGATAAAATGGCAGGACGCCATGGTAACAAAGGCGTTATCTCAGTTATCATGCCTGAAGAGGATATGCCATATGATGAGAACGGTTATCCAGTAGATATTGTTTTGAACCCTCTGGGTGTTCCGAGCCGCATGAATGTAGGTCAGGTCCTTGAAATGCATCTGGGCATGGCGGCAAAAGGTCTCGGCGATCGTATCAACGATATGCTTAATCAGCAGGTGAGAGTTAAGGAAATTCGTGATTTCCTTGATCAGGTATACAACAAGATCGGCGGAAATCAAGAAGAGCTTGGTTCGCTGTCTGATGACGAAATTATCTTGTTGTCTAGGAACCTCATTGCTGGCGTACCATTCGCAACCCCAGCTTTTGATGGCGCAAAAGAAGAGCAAATTAAGGGGCTTCTCAAGCTTGCAGATATGCCTGAATCGGGCCAGTTCAAGCTATATGACGGCAGGACTGGCGAAGCATTTGAACGTCCGGTCACAGTCGGTTACATGTACATGTTGAAACTCAACCACTTGGTTGACGACAAGATGCATGCTCGCTCGACAGGTTCATACTCGCTTGTTACTCAACAGCCATTGGGCGGCAAGGCTCAGTTTGGCGGTCAACGCTTCGGTGAAATGGAAGTGTGGGCATTGGAAGCATATGGCGCGGCCTACACACTTCAGGAAATGTTGACTGTGAAGTCAGATGATGTGAATGGTCGCACGCGTATGTATAAAAACATTGTGGATGGCGACCACCGGATGGAGCCTGGTATGCCGGAATCGTTCAATGTGCTGGTCAAGGAGATCCGTTCACTCGGTATCTCTGTTGAATTGGAAAACGAGTAAGTCGGTAGGATTTGGAGATTTAAGCAATGAAAGATTTGTTAAACCTGTTAAAGAGTCAGGGCCAGTCTGCCGACTTCGATCGGATCCGTATTGGACTCGCATCACCTGAAGAGATTCGGTCATGGTCTTTCGGTGAAGTAAAGAAGCCTGAGACAATAAATTATCGGACGTTTAAGCCCGAACGCGACGGTTTATTCTGCGCGCGTATCTTTGGTCCTGTAAAAGACTATGAATGCTTGTGTGGAAAGTACAAGCGATTGAAGCACCGTGGTGTCGTTTGTGAAAAGTGTGGTGTTGAAGTCACTCAGACGAAAGTACGTCGTGAGCGTATGGGCCACATCGAGCTTGCCAGTCCTGTCTGCCACATCTGGTTCTTGAAATCTCTTCCATCGCGGATTGGTTTACTTCTTGACATGACTCTTCGTGATATCGAACGGATTCTTTATTTTGAAACGTATGTTGTTGTGGAGCCGGGAATGACGCCACTTGAGCGAGGCCAGTTATTAACGGACGAGCAGTACTTTGAGGCTTTCGAAGAATATCAAGACGACTTTACTGCGATGATGGGTGCGGAAGCAATTCGAGCACTGATGATGGATATGGATCTCAACGAAGACATTGCGACAATGCGCGACGAGATTCCGAATACAAACTCTGAGACAAAACTGAAAAAGTTGTCGAAGCGTCTGAAGCTCCTTGAGTCATTCCGTGACAGCGGTAATAAGCCTGAATGGATGATAATGGAGGTACTTCCTGTACTTCCACCCGATCTCCGTCCGTTAGTTCCTTTGGATGGTGGTCGTTTCGCGACATCTGACCTCAACGATTTGTATCGTCGCGTCATTAACCGAAATAACCGACTAAAGCGCCTTTTAGAACTCCGTGCTCCAGACATCATTGTCCGTAACGAAAAGCGGATGCTTCAAGAGTCTGTAGACGCGTTGCTGGATAATGGAAGAAGAGGTCGTGCGATTACTGGGTCTAACAAGCGGCCTCTGAAGTCACTTGCGGATATGATAAAGGGTAAGCAAGGTCGTTTCCGTCAAAATCTTCTTGGCAAGCGGGTGGACTATTCGGGCCGTTCAGTGATCGTGGTTGGGCCATATTTAAAACTGCACCAGTGCGGTCTACCCAAGAAGATGGCGCTCGAGCTGTTTAAACCCTTTATCTACGCGAAGCTAGAAGCACGAGGACTTGCGACAACTATCAAAGCAGCTAAGAAAATGGTCGAGCGCGAGACGCCAGAAGTCTGGGATATCTTGGCTGAAGTGATTCGTGAGCATCCAGTTCTTCTGAACCGCGCGCCAACTCTTCATCGTCTCGGTATTCAAGCATTTGAACCACTATTGATTGAAGGTAAAGCGATTCAGCTTCACCCACTCGTATGCGCGGCTTACAACGCCGACTTCGATGGTGATCAGATGGCTGTTCACTTGCCATTAACACTTGAAGCCCAACTCGAGGCGCGTGCGTTAATGATGTCAACGAACAATGTTCTATCGCCCGCGAATGGTGAGCCGATCATCGTTCCTTCTCAAGACGTTGTTTTGGGTCTCTACTACATGACGCGACACCGCATCAGTGCAAAAGGCGAAGGAATGGTGTTCTCTGATACGGATGAAGTATTGCGCGCGTATGGGGCCCGTAAGATTGATTTACAGGCCTGGATCAAGGTTCGTATCGATGAAACAGTGAATGATCCAGAGGGTAACGGCACGTCAGAAACGCGTATTGTAGAAACGACAGTTGGTCGAGCAATTTTATTCTCAATCGTCCCGGTTGGTCTGCCCTTTTCTTTGGTTGATCAGAATATGACGAAGAAAGCAATTTCCGGTTTGATTAATTCGTGTTACCGCCGCGTTGGCCTGAAAGAAACTGTCATTTTTGCTGATCAATTGATGTATATGGGCTTTAGTTACGCGACACGTTCTGGCTCATCGATCGGTGTAAATGATTTCGAGATTCCAGAAGAGAAAGCTCAAATTATCGGTGAAGCGGAAGGCCAAGTTAAGGAAATTGAGGATCAGTTCTCATCAGGCCTTGTGACTCAGGGTGAGAAATACAACAAAGTTATCGATATTTGGGCGCGTGCGAACGATCTTGTAGCTAAGAAGATGATGGAGAGAATCGGTAAAGAAGATATTGTGAATGCGCAGGGCAAAACAGTGCAGCAGGATTCTTTTAACTCTGTCTTTATGATGGCCGACTCAGGCGCTCGAGGCTCAGCTGCTCAGATTCGTCAGCTTGCCGGTATGCGCGGTCTGATGGCCAAGCCAGACGGATCTATCATTGAAACGCCGATTACGGCGAACTTTCGTGAAGGTTTGTCAGTGCTTCAATATTTTATTTCGACACACGGTGCACGTAAAGGTTTGGCCGATACGGCATTGAAAACAGCGAACTCAGGTTATTTGACACGTCGACTTGTTGACGTCGCGCAGGATCTTGTGATTACGGATCATGATTGTGGCACTGGAGAGGGGCTTCGTATGACGCCTCTCATCGAGGGTGGTGATGTTGTTGTGCCTTTGGCTGGTCGAATTCTGGGCCGAGTAGTCGCTCAAGATGTCGTTAAGCTTGGCACGGAAGAGATTGTCCTTGAGGCAGGTACGTTGATTGATGAGCAATTGGCCGAGCAAATCGAAGGTTGGGGTGTTGATGAAGTAATGGTCCGTTCACCCATCACCTGTGAAGTTCGCCACGGTGTGTGCTCGAAGTGTTACGGGCGTGACCTTGGTCGTGGGCACCTAGTCAACGTGGGTGAAGCTGTCGGTGTTATTGCCGCTCAGTCGATCGGTGAACCAGGTACGCAGTTGACGATGCGCACATTCCATATCGGGGGTGCGGCGAGTCGAGCATCTGCTGCTGATCGAATCGATGTGAAGCATGGGGGCACAGTTCGTTTGCACAACTTAAAGTCGGTAGAGCGTTCAAGCGGCGACTTGGTTGCTGTGTCGCGCTCGGGCGCTTTGAGTATTGCTGATGAACATGGCCGTGAGCGTGAGTGGTACAAATTGCCTTATGGTGCACTCATTAGCGTGCAGGAAGGGGCAAAGGTCGACGCTGGCGCTGTAGTTGCAACTTGGGATCCACACACGCACCCAATCATTGCTGATCGCGCGGGTATCGTGCGCTACCAGGCGTTTGAAGATGGTATCAGCGTAAAACGGCAGGTAGATGAGCTAACAGGCTTGGCTAACTATGAAATTATTGATGAGAAAGATCGTCCTGCAGCGGGTAAAGACTTGAAGCCTGGTATCCTCCTTTATGCAGAAGGAGCTGCGGCCACTGATGAACCGGTTGCTCATTTTTCGCTACCAGGTGGCGCGCTTGTGTCGCTTGAAGACGGAACGAATATCGAGGGGGGTTCGGTTGTAGCTCGTATTCCGCAGGAGTCATCGAAGACTCGGGATATTACTGGAGGTCTTCCGCGTGTTGCTGACCTATTTGAAGCGCGTAAGCCAAAAGAGTCGTCGATTTTAGCGGAGATGTCAGGTTATGTGTCATTTGGTAAGGAAACCAAAGGTAAGGTGCGTCTTATAATTACCCCGGAAGATGGAACCGATCCAATCGAGATCTTGATTCCAAAGTGGCGCCAATTGAACGTGTTTGATGGTGAGCAAGTGCAGAAAGGTGAGGTGATCTCTGATGGCCCATCAAACCCACATGATATTCTAAGGCTCCTCGGTGTTTCAGAGCTAGCTAAGTACATCACCAACGAGATACAAGATGTATATCGTTTACAAGGAGTAGGTATTAACGACAAGCACATCGAGGTTATTATTCGGCAGATGCTACGTAAGGTAGAGGTAAGTCAGGTAGGTGATTCGTCATTCATTGCTGGTGATCAGGTTGAATATACGCAGGTATTGGAAGAAAACGATAATCTGAGTGCTGATGGCAAGATCGAGGCCGGGTTTGAGCGTCAACTACTCGGTATTACGAAAGCTTCTCTGGCAACCGAGTCCTTTATTTCTGCCGCATCGTTCCAAGAGACTACTCGCGTTTTAACCGAGGCGGCGGTAACGGGTAAAGCCGACAATCTTCGTGGATTGAAGGAAAATGTCGTTGTGGGTCGTTTGATCCCAGCAGGTACTGGGTTGGCCTACCACGCAGAGCGAAAGCGTAAGCGGGTAGAGACGGGAGAAGGAACGCGTGTTTCCGCTGCCGAAGTGGCGGAGGCGCTGAGTCGAGAGATCGCAGAGATAGAGTCTCAGGGCCATGAAGCGGCCGAGTGATAACTGCTTTACTTGACTGTGGCCGTGGGCGCGCCTAGAATCGCGCACGTTTTTGATAATGGAGTAGGGAGTTTACCGGTGGCAACGATTAATCAACTTGTTCGTAAGCCGCGTAAGCGTAAGGTAGTCAAGACTGACGTTCCTGCGCTACAAGCTTGCCCACAGCGTCGCGGAGTATGTACTCGGGTTTACACGACGACCCCGAAGAAACCGAACTCCGCGCTTCGCAAAGTATGTAGGGTACGTCTGACTAACGGGTTCGAAGTATCTTCGTACATCGGTGGTGAGGGCCATAATCTGCAGGAGCACTCTGTAGTTTTAATCCGTGGCGGTCGAGTAAAGGATTTACCAGGGGTTCGCTATCACACAGTGCGTGGTGCATTAGACACCGCCGGTGTGAATGATCGAAAGCAAGGCCGTTCGAAGTATGGTGCCAAGCGACCCAAGAGCTAAGTCGGGAATATCATTTGTTCGGATGTACAAAATATATGCAGAGTACGGTATGCCGTACCCAGTAAGGTCGGGCGTTTGTCCCGGGATAACCTGAAGAAAAGGAGATTAGAATGCCTAGACGCCGCGTCCCCATAAAACGTGAGATATTGCCGGATCCGAAATTTGGTGATCAATTGCTGGCTAAGTTCATCAACCATGTCATGGAAAGTGGAAAAAAATCTATCGCCGAATCCATCGTTTATGGTGCACTTGATCGTGTTCAGGACAAAAACGGTGGGGATCCACTTGAATTATTCAATCAAGCACTTGAACACATTGCACCGATGGTTGAGGTAAAGTCACGCCGTGTTGGAGGTGCAACATATCAAGTTCCGGTCGAAGTACGACCAAGTCGTCGTACTGCACTTGCGATGCGATGGTTAGTCGAATACGCGAGAAAGCGTGGCGAGAAGTCAATGCAGGCGCGCCTGGCTGGTGAAATTCTCGACGCGATAGAACAACGAGGTGCTGCAGTCAAAAAGCGTGAAGATGTTCATCGGATGGCTGAAGCAAACAAGGCATTTTCCCATTTCCGTTTTTAATAGATTTTGGCCGCATTGCCGGTCTTTTGGAGAATAACTGTGGCACGTACCACCCCAATTAACCGTTATCGTAATATTGGCATCTGTGCGCACGTCGACGCTGGTAAAACAACTACAACCGAGCGGGTTTTGTTCTACACCGGCATCAATCATAAAATTGGTGAGGTACATGATGGTGCGGCCACCATGGACTGGATGGCGCAGGAGCAGGAACGCGGTATTACTATCACCTCAGCCGCCACGACAACTTTTTGGCAAGGCATGGACCAACAGTACGATAAATACCGGGTCAATATTATCGATACGCCGGGACATGTTGATTTCACGATTGAGGTCGAACGATCAATGCGTGTTCTCGACGGAGCAGTGGTTGTTTTTTGCGCGTCATCAGGTGTTGAGCCGCAATCAGAAACAGTTTGGCGTCAGGCTGATAAGTACGGTGTTCCGAGGATTTGCTTCGTTAACAAGATGGATCGTGACGGTGCCGATTTTATTCGGGTGGTAAGCCAAGTCAGAGATCGATTAGGTGCTTCAGCTGTGCCGATCCAGTGTGCGGTTGGCGCTGAAAAAGACTTCAAAGGCGTCGTTGATCTTGTAAAGAACAAATTTATCGCTTGGAATGAAGACGACATGGGTACTACCTTTACATACGAAGAGATTCCAGCGGAAGTCGCTGATCGGGTAGTCTCACTTCGCGAAGAAATGGTTGAGGCGGCTGCTGAGGCGAACGAAGAGTTGATGGACAAGTACCTTGAAGAAGGTGAATTAAGTGAAGCGGAAATTAAGGCTGGCTTGCGTCAGCGCACGTTAGCTCGGGAAATCGTGCCGTGTCTTTGCGGAACGGCATTTAAGAATAAAGGCGTTCAGGCAATGTTGGATGCAGTGATCGATTATTTGCCAGCGCCGAACGAAGTTGAAGCAATTCGTGGTCTCAAAGAAGACGAATCCGAAGACACGCGCCCAGCAAGCGATGAAGCGCCATTTGCAGCCTTGGCCTTTAAAATTGCAACCGATCCATTCGTTGGTACGCTGACCTTTTTTCGCGTGTATTCAGGGGTTTTGAATGGGGGCGATTCCGTTCTTAATTCTGTGAAGGGTAAGAAAGAGCGGGTCGGTCGCATGGTTCAAATGCATGCAAATTCTCGTGAAGAAATCAAAGAGGTTCGCGCTGGTGATATTGCTGCTGCGGTTGGCTTGAAAGACGTCACGACCGGCGACACTCTTTGTGACTTTAGTAAGCCAATCATACTCGAGCGTATGGAATTCCCTGAGCCTGTAATTTCACTCTCTGTTGAACCGAAATCAAAAGCTGATCAAGAGAAGATGGGTATTGCGCTCGGAAAGCTTGCTCAGGAGGATCCATCCTTCCGTGTTAAGTCAGACGAGGAAACCGGGCAGACAATCATTTCGGGAATGGGAGAGTTACATCTCGATATTCTTGTTGACCGGATGCGTCGTGAGTTTTCCGTTGAATGTAACGTCGGTGCGCCGCAGGTTTCGTATCGGGAATGCATTCGTAAGTCAGTCGAAGTTGAGGGTAAGTTTGTTCGTCAGTCAGGCGGTCGTGGCCAGTATGGCCATGTGTGTATAACGATCGATCCTTTGCCACTCGATGGTGAGACTAATTTCGAATTTGTGAATAAGATAGTTGGTGGTGTTGTTCCGAAGGAGTACATCCCTGCAGTGTCTAAAGGTATTGAGGAGCAGTTGGCGAATGGAGTTTTAGCGGGATTTCCACTGCTAGGTGTAAGAGCTACTCTTTTCGACGGGTCATTCCATGAAGTTGACTCGAACGAAATGGCATTCAAAATTGCGGGTTCCATGGCTATGAAGAAAGGTGCGCTTGAGGCAAATCCCGCGCTACTTGAGCCTATGATGAAAGTGGAAGTCGTTACACCAGAAGAAAATATGGGTGATGTGATTGGTGATCTTAACCGCCGTCGTGGACTGGTGCAGGGCATGGACGATGGAGTAGGTGGCGTGAAACTTGTTCGTGCCGAAGTTCCGCTTGCGGAAATGTTTGGATACGCGACAGACCTCCGTGGTTTCACACAGGGTCGCGCATCTTACAGTATGGAATTTGCGAAATACGCTGAGGCACCGACAAGTGTCGCAGAAGAAGTGATCAAGAAAAACAGTTAATTGAATATCGGAGTCGGTAAAGATGGCAAAAGAGAAGTTTGAGCGTAGTAAGCCGCACGTAAACGTAGGCACGATTGGTCACGTTGACCATGGTAAGACGACTTTGACAGCGGCGCTGACGCGTGTTGGAGCAGAAGTATTTGGTGGCGACGCGCGAGCATTTGACCAGATTGATAATGCACCTGAAGAGCGTGCACGTGGCATTACGATTGCGACATCACATGTAGAGTACCAATCACATAACCGGCACTACGCGCACGTTGATTGTCCGGGTCACGCGGACTATGTGAAGAATATGATTACTGGTGCTGCCCAAATGGATGGTGCAATTTTAGTTTGTTCTGCGGCAGATGGTCCGATGCCTCAGACTCGAGAGCATATTTTGTTGTCGCGTCAGGTCGGCGTTCCCTACATTGTTGTTTTTCTGAATAAGGCTGACATGGTTGACGACCCTGAGTTGTTGGAACTTGTTGAGATGGAGGTTCGAGAGTTGTTGGATCAATACGAGTTTCCAGGTGATGACACGCCCATAATCATTGGCTCTGCGTTGAAGGCGTTGGAAGGTGATGCATCAGACATTGGCATGCCATCGGTTCAAAAGTTGATTGAGACGTTAGACGATTACATTCCTGAGCCGGAGCGTGCGGTTGATCAGGCGTTCTTGATGCCGATTGAAGACGTATTTTCGATTTCTGGTCGTGGGACGGTTGTGACTGGCCGTATTGAGCGCGGAATCATCAATGTTGGTGATGAGATAGAGATTGTTGGTATCAAGGACACGACAAAAACCACTTGTACCGGTGTCGAGATGTTCCGAAAGTTGCTTGATGAAGGCCGTGCAGGTGAGAACGTCGGTGTTCTTTTGCGTGGTACGAAGCGTGATGAGGTTGAGCGTGGCCAGGTACTAGCAAAGCCGAGCTCTATCACCCCGCATACTAAGTTTGAGTGTGAGGTGTATGTCTTGTCGAAAGACGAGGGTGGTCGTCACACGCCTTTCTTCAAGGGCTATCGTCCACAGTTCTACTTTCGTACGACGGATGTGACTGGTGCGTGTGAGCTTCCCTCAGGTACAGAGATGGTAATGCCTGGCGATAATGTGAAGTTATCCGTTGAGTTGATTGCACCGATTGCGATGGAAGAGGGTCTACGGTTTGCGATTCGTGAAGGTGGCCGTACCGTAGGCGCCGGCGTTGTTTCCAAGATCATCGACTAATTTTTTCCACCAAGGCGGACGTATGTAAAGCCCCGATTGCTCGGGGCTTTTTATTTCCTAGGTAGTGGTTGACTCACCATTGTCAGGCGCATACAATGCCGCACCTTGTTTTTCTTGGCCGCCCCTCGTAACAGGGGCGGGCATGGTTTGGTTGGAGTAGCCGAGTGGCAGTACAAAATCAAAAAATTCGTATTCGGCTGAAGGCATTTGATCATCGCCTCATTGATGTATCAACTCAAGACATCGTTGAAACTGCGAAGCGCACCGGCGCCCAGGTTCGAGGTCCGATTCCATTACCGACTCGGATCGAACGCTACACTGTTCTTGTTTCGCCCCACGTTAATAAGGATGCGCGGGATCAGTATGAGTTACGAACTCACAAGCGCATGATAGATATTGTCGAGCCAACCGAAAAAACTGTTGATGCTTTAATGAAGCTCGATCTTGCTGCGGGCGTAGATGTACAAATCAGTCTAGGCTGATTTAATCCGGCAGGGGGGTACTAGATCCGCGCCCCCCGGTGACAAGCGGTCTGTTTGTATAACTTACTGTGGCCATAGCGGGTTAAGCCCCCTGTGCAGGCAGAGAGGTAATTTAGATGACAATTGGAGTTGTCGGTCGCAAGACCGGTATGACTCGAGTGTTCACTGAGGATGGCGTGTCAGTTCCTGTCACGGTCGTCCACGTCGAACCAAACCGGGTTAGTCAAGTAAAAACCGTTGAAACAGACGGATACCAGGCTATTCAGGTAACGGTGGGTGAGCGTCGAGCACAGCATAGGGTTTCGCAACCCATCAAGGGCCATTTAGCAAAATCGGAAATGCGCATGGGTCGTGGTCTTTGGGAGTTTCGAGTCAACGACCTCGGCGAGTTATCGGTAGGCGCTCAAATTTCTGTTAATCAGTTTGAAGCCGGACAGATTGTTGATGTGACGGGTCAATCGAAAGGTAAAGGATTTGCTGGCGCCGTCAAGCGTTGGAACTTTCGGATGCAGGATGCGACCCACGGTAATTCATTATCTCATCGCGCTCCCGGTTCTATCGGTAATTGCCAAACACCCGGTCGTGTCTTTAAGGGGAAGAAGATGGCGGGGCACATGGGCGCGGAGCGAGTCACCGTTCAAGGCTTAGAAGTTATCCGTGTCGATGAAGAAAAGGGCCTGATTCTGGTGAAAGGTTCCATCCCTGGTGCAAACGGAATGGACGTTATCATCAAGCCTGGTGCGAAGGGCTGAGGGAGTCGAATATGGAATTGAATCTTGTGGCAGGTGGGACGGTCTCAGTTTCTGATCAAACATTTGGACGTGAATTCAATGAGGCATTGATCCACCAAGTGGTAACGGCATATCTTGCCGGTGCGCGTCAGGGCACACGTGCTCAAAAAACGCGTTCAGAAGTAGCTGGGGGTGGTCGAAAGCCTTGGCGGCAAAAGGGAACGGGTCGCGCAAGAGCCGGTACCACGCGGTCTCCAATTTGGCGGGCCGGTGGTGTTACATTCGCGGCAAAGCCTCAGGATTTCTCGCAGAAAGTGAACAAGAAGATGTACCGTGCTGCAATGCAGAGTATCTGGAGCGAGTTGGTCCGACAGGACCGTCTTGTTGTTACAGATAAGCTTAGTATCGATGTACCGAAAACTAAAGTCTTGGCTGATAAATTGAGTGCTATGGATTTATCTGATGTGCTGATTGTTACTAGCGCTGTATCCAACGAGCTCCATCTATCTGCTCGCAACCTTCCACATGTTGACGTTCGGGACACGCATGCTATTGATCCGGTGAGTCTCATCTCTTTTGATAAGGTGTTGGTGACGGTTGATGCACTTAAAATGATTGAGGAGCAGCTAGCATGAATCAAGAACGTGTTTTCACTGTTCTAAAAGGGCCTCACGTGTCTGAAAAGGCGACAATCGTTGCCGATCAGAACAATCAGTATGTTTTTAAAGTGGCTTCTGATGCTACGAAGCCTGAGATCAAAGCGGCCGTGGAAGCCTTGTTCGAAGTCTCTGTTACAAAAGTTAATGTTGTAAATCTTAAAGGAAAAATCAAGCGAACGGTCCGTGGCATGGGTAAGCGCAGTGATACGCGTAAGGCCTACGTGACGCTGGCCGATGGCCAGGAAATTTCCTTTGCAGCGAGCGAATGAGGCGGATGTAATGGCAATCGTAAAATGTAAACCAACGTCGGCCGGGCGTCGTCATATGGTCAAAGTCGTAAGTCCAGAGCTACATAAAGGCGCTCCACACGCTCCGCTATTGGAAAAGAAATCAAAGTCAGGTGGTCGTAATAACGCGGGTCGGATTACCACACGCCACATTGGCGGCGGCCACAAGCAGCATTACCGGATCATCGATTTCAAGCGAAATAAAGATGGCATCCCCGGTAAAGTTGAGCGCTTGGAGTATGATCCGAACAGGTCAGCACACATCGCACTTGTACTTTACGCGGACGGTGAGCGTCGTTACATCATTGCTCCGAAGGGGATGCAGGCTGGTGATACGGTTCGCTCCGGTGAAGATTCGCCAATTAAAGTCGGTAGTTGTCTTCCTCTTCGGAATATTCCTGTTGGTTCAGTCATTCATTGTATTGAGTTGAGGCCGGGAAAGGGTGCTCAGATTGCTCGTTCGGCTGGTGCCTCCGTTCAATTGGTAGCGCGTGAAGGGCGCCACGCAACTCTGCGTCTGCGTTCAGGCGAGATGCGCAAGGTACTCGCGGAATGTCGTGCGACGCTGGGAGAAGTTTCAAACGGCGAGCACAGCCTGCGTCAGCTCGGTAAAGCAGGTGCAAAGCGCTGGCGGGGCGTCCGTCCTACCGTTCGTGGTGTTGTGATGAATCCAGTTGATCATCCACACGGGGGTGGTGAAGGACGTACATCGGGTGGACGACATCCGGTTTCCCCATGGGGTATGCCAACTAAGGGTTACAAGACTCGTAAGAACAAACGCACTGACAAGATGATCATACGTCGTCGCGGTAAGTAGGGAGAGACATAGATGCCACGTTCATTAAAAAAAGGCCCATTCGTCGATCTCCACCTTCTGAAGAAAGTTGAAGCGGCTACCGAGGCAAACGATCGTCGTCCGATTAAGACTTGGTCGCGTCGTTCGATGATTCTTCCGAATATGGTTGGATTAACCATAGCTGTTCATAACGGAAAGCAACATGTTCCGGTTCTGATCAACGAGGATATGGTTGGACATAAGTTGGGTGAGTTCGCGGTAACGCGCAACTACCGCGGTCATGTCGCTGACAAGAAGTCTAAGCGTTAAGGGTTAGGTGTAGCTATGAATGAAGTGCAAGCTCGTTTAAAAGGTGCTCGACTTTCTGCCCAAAAGGCACGTTTGGTCGCAGACCAAATTCGGGGTAAGCACGTCGAGGAAGCTCTGAATACATTGAGTTTTTCGACCAAAAAAGCGGCACGAATTGTTAAAAAAATTCTTGAAAGTGCAATTGCGAATGCTGAGCACAACGAGGGCGCTGATGTTGACGATCTGAGAGTAACAACAGTATTTGTCGACGAAGGGATGACGATGAAACGGATCCGCCCTCGTGCGAAAGGTCGCGCAGACCGTATTTTTAAGCGGACTTGTCATATCACCGTGAAAGTTGGAGAGGCCTGAGGAGGAGCACTATGGGTCAGAAAGTTCACCCGACTGGCATTCGCCTCGGGATTACAAAGGATCATTCGTCGGTTTGGTACGCTGAACGTGGCGACTATGCGGATAAGTTGTTTGATGACATTAAGGTGCGAGAGTTCCTTGAAGGGAAACTTAAGAATGCTCAGATCTCTAAAATTCTAATCGAACGACCAGCGCAAAATGCACGAGTGACCCTTCAGACAGCCCGACCGGGAATTGTGATTGGGAAGAAGGGTGAGGACGTAGAGTCACTTCGTAAGGAACTTACACAGATGATGGGAATCCCGGTCCAAATCAATATAGAAGAGATTAGAAAGCCAGAATTAGATTCACGCTTGGTTGCGCAAAATATCGCTGGTCAGTTGGAGCGTCGTGTAATGTTCCGTCGCGCAATGAAGCGCGCGGTCCAAAATGCTATGCGAGCCGGTGCCGAAGGAATAAGAGTTCAAGTCTCAGGCCGTTTGGGTGGTGCGGAAATAGCACGGACTGAGTGGTATCGAGAGGGTCGTGTTCCATTGCACACACTGCGGGCAGATATCGACTACTCGACTTTCGAAGCCCATACCACTTATGGAGTGATCGGTATAAAGGTTTGGATCTTCAAAGGCGAGATCTTGGGCGGAATCGATGCAGTCCGTGCTGGTCGCGAGAATGCTCGCATGAAAGGGGCTCGCTAAGGAAGAAGATCATGTTGCAACCGAAACGGACGAAGTTCCGAAAAATGCAAAAAGGCCGGAACCGAGGGCTGGCAGAGCGCGGCTCCAAGGTCAGTTTCGGTGAGTACGCGCTAAAAGCCACCGGACGTGGTCGTATGACTGCGCGTCAGATTGAGGCAGGCCGTCGAACGATCACCCGACGCGTCAAACGTGGCGGTAAGTTATGGATCCGAGTGTTCCCTGATAAGCCAATAACTCAGAAGCCACTGGAGGTGCGTCAGGGTAAAGGTAAGGGTTCAGTTGAATATTGGGTGTGCCAAATCCAGCCTGGTCGCGTGTTGTATGAGATAGAGGGTGTGTCTGAGGAAATTGCTCGCGAAGCCTTCACGCTTGCAGCCGCGAAGCTTCCATTTAAAACCACCTTTGTTAGCCGGACAGTAATGTAATGAAAGCTTCAGAATTACGAGAGAAAAGCGTAGCTGACCTAAAGGAAGAGTTGTTAGCTCTTCGCCGCGAGCAGTTTAACCTTAACATGGCAAAAGCCACAGGTCAGCTTGCACAAATACACCTGTTGAGACAGATCCGTCGTGATATAGCACGTATAAAGACTGTAATTATACAGAAGGAGATTGCGGCATGACTGATGCGGTAAAAGCAGTTCATACCTTGAGTGGAAAGGTGGTCTCAAATAAGGGCAATAAAACTATAAGTGTGTTGATAGAGCGTTTTGAAAAACACCCTTTGTACGGTAAGTACGTAAAACGTTCATCCAAAATTGCGGCTCACGATGAAAATAATGAGTGCAAGATTGGTGACACAGTCACCATCTCTGAGTGTCGTCCGCTATCGAAGTCGAAAGCGTACCGTCTCATTGAAATTACCGAGCGAGCTGTCCAGGTTTAACGGAGGGGAAGCATGATTCAAGCGGAAAGTATGCTTGAGGTAGCCGATAATTCGGGTGCGCGTCGAGTGATGTGCATCAAGGTGCTTGGCGGCTCTAAGCGTCGCTATGCCCGGATCGGCGACATAATTAAAGTCACCGTGAAAGAGGCGATTCCTCGCGGTAAAGTAAAGAAGGGTCAAGTCATGAATGCAGTGGTCGTTCGCACACGAAGCGGTGTACGTCGCCAGGATGGTTCATTGATTAAGTTTGATGGCAATGCGGCCGTTCTTTTAAACACAAATCTCGCGCCGATTGGTACCCGTATTTTCGGACCAGTCACGCGGGAATTGCGTAGTGAAAACTTCATGAAGATCGTTTCACTAGCACCGGAAGTACTGTAAAGGGGGATCCGATGGCAGCAAAAATTCGTCGTGACGACGAGGTCGTCGTGATCGCGGGTAAAGACAAAGGGCGTCGCGGTAAAGTATTGCAGGTGCGTTCTGATAACCGCATTTTAGTGTCAGGAGTAAATCTGATCAAAAAGCACATGAAGCCGAATCCGACGCTTGGTAAGCAAGGTGGTATCGTTGAGAAAGAGGCGCCGCTCCATATATCCAACGTAGCTCTTTTTAATCCGGAGTCGAACAAAGCGGATCGAGTTGGTTTTCTTTTAAACGAGGACGGCACTAAGGCAAGGGTGTTTAAGTCCACTGGTAAGGAAGTCGGGGCATAAGCCATGGCGAGATTACAACAAGTCTACAAAGAAAAGGTAGTACCCAAACTTTTTAAAGAGTTTGCGTATAAGAATGTGATGCAAGTACCGCGCGTCAGGAAAATCACCTTGAATATGGGTGTTGGCGAGGCCGTCGCGGATAAGAAGCAAATTGAAAATGCTGTTAGAGATATGACGGCGATTGCAGGCCAGAAGCCGGTGGTGACCAAGGCACGTAAGTCGATTGCGGGCTTTAAGATCCGAGATGGCTGGCCGATTGGGTGTAAGGTCACTCTGCGTGGCGAGCATATGTGGGAATTCCTAGACCGGTTGATAGCAATTTCAATCCCGCGGATTCGTGATTTCCGTGGCATGAATGGTAAGTCATTTGACGGACGTGGAAACTACTCAATGGGTGTGCGTGAACAGATTATGTTTCCTGAAATAGATTACGACAAGGTGGATGCGCTTCGCGGTCTTGATATCACGATCACTACATCTGCTAAAACTGATGAGGAAAGCAAGGCGCTGTTGAGGGCGTTTAACTTTCCGTTCCGGAATTGAGGGGCGTTAGGTGG
>PBZM01000034.1 GCA_002731015.1 Gammaproteobacteria bacterium | reverse complement strand
TCATCTATCCAAAAATGGTCCCGTAATTGCAAAAATGGCCGAGGAACTGGGCCTTCAAGCGGTTACAATGCATGGAAGAACGCGTTGCGATATGTATAAAGGCGGTGCCGAATACGACACAATTCAACGCACGCGTGAAGCGGTCCAAATTCCATTAATCGCTAACGGCGATATTACATCGATTCAGAAAGCTCGCGAGGTTTTATCCGCTACTGGAGCAGATGCGATCATGATCGGCCGCGGAACTCAGGGTGACCCGTGGCTTCCGGGAATCATAGCCGCCCAACTAAATGGTCGATCCCTATCTCGGCCCCCTGTCGACGTTCAAATTGCAACGGTAGCTAAACTCGTCCGAGAGATTCAATTATTCTATGGCGAAAAAACTGGCGTAAAAATGGCGCGTAAACACATACAATGGTTCTTAAAACGATTTGCAAATGGCCTCGAAGCGTGGTCACATCTACATCCTATCATCGATCCAGATGAGCAATATCAGCGATTTATGGAATTAATAGACGGAGGAGGACTCCGCGATGGGACTGAAAGAACTGGTTAGAAAACATATTGACCAGTATTTCGAAGAGCTCGATGGTGAAATTCCACAGGATCTATACGACCTTGCGGTTGGTCAGGTGGAGCACGCTCTTCTTGAGGCTACGCTACACCAAAGCAATAACAATCAATCGAGAGCAGCCGAGATGCTTGGCATCAGTCGCGGAACATTACGTACACGCATGAAACTTTTCGGTTTACTCTCCTAGACTGCTCGAGACGTTGGTACACTTGGCTCTTTTTTCAAGGAGGTAGTAAGAGGGATGCCAGCCACCGGTTCGATCCAAGTGCGTCGAGCACTTCTCAGTGTTTCAGACAAAACAGACTTATTGCGGTTTGCTCGAGGCCTCAATGATCTTGGGGTTCAATTGGTATCCACTGGTGGTACATTCCGTGCGCTGCGAGACGCTGGCTTACCCGCAATTGAAGTATCTTCTGTCACTGAATTCCCTGAAGTGATGGATGGTCGAGTGAAAACTTTACACCCAAAAATCCATGGTGGAATACTAGGCCGTCGCGATCGAGATCACGGCGTCATGGCTAAATATGGAATCGAAAGTATCGATCTCGTGTGTGTAAACCTCTACCCTTTTCGGGAAACAATTGCGGACCTTAGTAAAACTCATCAAGACGCTATCGAAAACATTGATATCGGTGGCCCGGCGATGCTCCGTTCTGCGGCAAAAAATCACCAATTTGTTGGCATTGTAACGTCACCGCACCAATATGAATCGGTACTTTCTGAGCTAAAAGCTGGCGGACTTTCGTTTGAGACGCGAAAGCAACTTGCCACAGCTGCCTTCCAGCACACTGCTGAGTATGATGGAGCAATTGCCAATTATCTGGGACGCGATGCTAATGCCGCTCACTATCCAGAAAAACTGTTTATACACTTTGAACGTGACTCAGTATTGCGATATGGCGAAAATCCACACCAATCAGCTGCCTTTTATCGTGATCCGGGCATCCGAGGATCTTGTATTGGCTCCTCAGTTCAACTAACCGGTAAAGCATTGTCATTTAACAATATTGCTGACACGGATGCTGCGCTCGAATGTGTTCGTCAGTTTGATGAACCTGCGTGCGTCATCGTGAAGCATGCAAACCCCTGTGGCGTCGCTGTGGATTGCTCGATACTTGATGCTTATGAAAAAGCATTTGAGACAGATCCCACCAGCGCATTTGGCGGAATTATTGCCTTAAACCGCCCACTTGACGCTACAACAACAACTCGGATTTTAGAACACCAATTCGTTGAAGTAATTATCTCCCCGGGTGTTGACCAAGGGGTTGTTGAACTCTTCGAAAAAAAACCGTCTGTTCGTCTAGTCACCGTTTGTGCACTCGAACAGACCTTTGTACAGGCTGATTATCGTCGCATCCAGGGCGGACTTCTTGTTCAAGACACCGATACGGGATCGAAAAAAGAATCCGAACTGACCTGTGTTACAGAGATCAAACCAACCGCAGGACAAATGGCAGATCTATTATTTGCGTGGAAGGTCGTGAAGTTCGTGAAATCAAACGCGATCGTCTATGCCAAGAATCGCCAAACGATTGGTGTCGGTGCAGGTCAAATGAGTCGAGTGTATTCGGCAAAAATTGCAGCCATCAAAGCACAAGATGCCAATCTTGAAGTCGCAGGCAGCGTGATGGCCTCTGATGCATTTTTTCCTTTCAGAGATGGCATTGATGCGGCGGCGAGTTGCGGGATAGCTGCAGTCATCCAACCCGGCGGTTCAATTCGTGATGATGAGGTTATCGATGCGGCCAACGAACATGGTATCGCAATGGTCTTCACTGAAATGCGTCACTTCCGACATTAGGGATTTATGATGAAGGTTCTTGTTATAGGTAGCGGTGGCCGGGAACACGCTCTCGCTTGGAAACTATCACAATCATCTAGAGTCACTGAAGTATTTGTTGTACCCGGTAATGCGGGTACAGCGCTTGAGGAGAGCATTACCAACGTTGATCTCTCTATTTCAGATTTGGATAGCTTAGTTACATTCGCAGAGAACCATGCAATCGACTACACGGTTATAGGACCAGAAGCTCCTCTTGTTGATGGTGTCGTGGATCGCTTCGAAGCAAAGGGCCTTCGCTGTTTTGGGCCACGCGCTGATTGCGCACAGCTCGAGGGTTCCAAAGCGTTTACCAAAGAATTCTTAAAGCGCCACAATATTCCAACAGCAGCCTATGGCACCTTTACTGATGTTGACCGAGCACTAACCTACCTTGAAGAAGTTGGCGCCCCAATTGTCGTCAAAGCCGATGGCTTAGCTGCAGGTAAAGGTGTTGTCCTTGCGAAAACGCTTGCTGAAGCAAAATCCGCTGTTCAAGACATGCTGCAAGGTAACCAATTTGGTGAAGCAGGAAGTCGTGTCGTCATAGAAGAGTTCTTAACCGGTGAGGAGGCAAGCTTCATTGTGATGGTCGATGGCACAGATGTTCTACCGCTCGCATCGTCACAAGATCATAAAGCTGCCTATGACAACGATATGGGACCAAATACAGGCGGCATGGGAGCATACTCGCCCGCTCCGGTGGTTGACCAAATTCGTCATGACCGCATCATGTCAGAAGTTATCCAGCCAACGGTTAATGGTCTTGCCGCTGATGGACTAAGATATAGAGGATTCCTCTATGCGGGAATCATGATCTCTATTGATGGCGCGCCCCGAGTACTCGAATACAACTGTCGTTTTGGCGATCCCGAGACACAGCCAATCCTATTCCGTTTAAAAAGTGATCTATTCGACCTTGTAGAAGCAGCCTGCCATGGCGATCTTGGAGGCCAAATCGCAGTGTGGGACGCTCGTGCTGCGTTGGGAGTTGTGATGGCAGCACCGGGCTACCCTGGCGATTATCCGAAAGGAGCTGAAATCAGTCTCGGCCAGGATACTGAAAACACCAAGGTATTCCATGCAGGAACTGCAATGAACGGAGACCAGCCTGTCACATCAGGGGGCCGCGTGCTTTGTGTAACTGCACTAGGATCCGACGTTACAGAAGCTAAAGCAAAAGCTTACGAGCGGTTGGAAAGCATACATTTTGAACGCGCCGAATATCGTACAGATATAGGATATCGGGCCGTCGAACGTGAAAGTTCTTAATCAAGCTGCAAAAAAATTTCATCTGCTAGTTGAATGCCACGTGACGTTATTTCTGTTCCGAAAGCATGCATACCGACACCGGCATCGCGAGCCCTCAGGCACGCATCAGAAAAAGCTGGATCAAGCACACGATGTGGCGCAACCCTGCGAATCCCTGTATGCATCGCAACAAAAATCAAGTGAGTCTCAAGCCCAATCGTGGCCATATCAGCCAGTAGATTCAAATGTTGTATTGCACGTTGAGATGGCGCGTCGGGAAATAATCCCAGATACTCATCTTCACACAATGTGACTGATTTGATCTCAACATACACAGGCCGATCTCCACGATTTAATTGAAGATCAAGTCGATGCCTCCCTACTGTGGGTTCACGGCGAACAAACACGACATCTGGAATCCAAGGCGAGAGATCCGTCGACGCCAGCAGTTCATTCGCTCGTGAAGTATTTATGCAGGCGAGGCCGGTATTAACCTCGACCAATTCCCAGGAAAACTCAAGTTTCCGTCCGGGTGGCTGCCTACGAAACCAAACTCTTGAACCTTCATAAAGCAGCCCAGTCATACGGCCTGTATTCGCGCAATGGGCAGTTATGGTCTCTCCACCAACATCAATATCCACGAAAAATCGTTTATAACGACCAATTAAGCGTCCCTCGATAAGAGCATCGTGATAATTAATCATGAATAAAGCGTGCCATTCTCTCGAGTGCCTCGATTAATCGATCTGCGGGTTGCGTGTAGGCAATCCGAATCCATGTTGGAGGGAGACTGTTTGAAAAATCGATCCCAGGCGTAACAGCAACACCTGTTTTGCAAATCAATTCAGCGCAGAATTGCTGGCCATCTTCTGCAATATCTGCCACGTCAACAAAAATATAAAAAGCACCATCAGGCTCCGCTGCAATCTTAAATCCCATCGCTTCCAAACGAGGGATTAATAAATCACGGCGCTTTTTAAGTTCAAGTCGATGCATCTCAGCATCTCGCAATGCATCATGCTCGAAACAAGCAAGCGCTGCTTCTTGCGCAAATGATGGGGCACAGATGAATAAATGTTGGGCCAACCGTTGTGTTTCCTTGACTGCATATTCAGGAATAACGAGCCAACCCAGCCTCCATCCCGTCATATTGAAGTATTTCGAAAAACTACCAACGACAAATTGGTGCTCAGAGATTGCGAGACTACTTATCAAAGAATCGGTAAAGGATAAGTTTTGATAAATCTCATCAACAATCAAGTGTCGATTAGTGCGCTGGCACCATTCACTCATCTGCTTTAACTCTGCGTGCGGAACAGCCTGACCTGTTGGATTTGCTGGATGAGCTAATATTAACGTCCGATCGATCTCTGTCGCTTTTTCTTCAAGTTGCGACAGGGTCGGTTGAAAGTTGGTTGCAACATCAGTTTTTATCCAGTGTGTGTCTCCACCAACAGCTTCTACAAACCTTGGGTTACACGGGTATGCAGGATCTGCCATGAGTACACGATTACCAGGATTGGTTGTAGCTGCAAAAGCCAACAAAAGCCCCCCGGACGCTCCAACAGTAATTTGAATTCTGTATGAGGGAACAGCTAACCCCTTTGATGCATACCAATTCGATAATGCATCCCTTAAAGGCTCAATCCCTCTGGCATCTGTGTATCGGGTCTTCCCTGCCCGTAAAGCACTGCATGCACGATCAATAACCGACGCCGATGTCGGGAAGTCAGGCTCACCTACTTCAAGATGAATAACATCCACTCCCTGTGACTCTAGTTGCTCAGCTATCCTGACTACTTCCATCACATGAAATGGAGGTATTGCTTGAAGTCTGTTTGCTAAAGCAGGTCTCTTTATTGATCTCAATGTGTTCTCCCCATCAAAGAAAGTGGTACTGTCGATCAGGTTCTGATATTTTTTCCCGCTGGATTTTTTTATATTGTGGAGTTTCGCCAACGATGGCAACGAATAAAAAAGAATCGCTTTTGGGTTTTATTGAGCCGTACCAATCATCGAAGGGTGAAGAGTACATGAGCGAGGCTATGCGTGAACACTTCGTGAGGATTCTCGAACAATGGAAGCAGAATCTGATGGAAGAAGTAGATCGCACCGTATCTCATATGAAAGAAGAGGCAGCGAATTTTGCAGATCCAGCAGATCGCGCAACGCAAGAAGAGGAATTCAGCTTAGAATTACGCACTCGTGATCGTGAACGTAAGCTCATAAAGAAAATCGATAAAACACTCGAATCGATTGAGAGTGATGAATACGGATTCTGCGAAACGTGTGGAATAGAAATTGGTTTGCGGCGGCTGGAGGCACGTCCTACTGCGACACAATGTGTCGACTGCAAGACACTCGATGAGTTACGCGAAAAACAAACAGGTGCCTGACAATTGAATGTCTACCGTGGCCGATTCGCACCCTCGGCGACCGGTTCACTACATCTTGGGTCAATTTTCGCTGCTCTCCTGAGCTTTCTTCACGCAAAACAACAACACGGCCAGTGGTTAGTTCGCATCGATGATCTAGATGAAACACGTTGTAGTAAGTCACATTCAGATGAAATTCTCCATTGCCTCAGCGCTTTTGGACTCGAATCGGACGGAGCCGTTGTTTATCAGTCTACCCGACTTACAGACTACGAAGATGCCCTAAAAACACTTGAACGCCAGAGAATTCTCTATAGCTGTACGTGTACTCGTAAGTCACTACCTAAAGGACCCTATATAGGTAACTGCATACACCGATTGGGAAAGCCTTTGCTGAAAGACGCCGCTATTCGAATCTCTACTACGAAATTAAGTACTAACGTATATGATTTACTGCTAGGCCCACAGATGACGGAAAGGCCCGGCGATTTCATTGTAAAAAGAAGAGATGGATTATTTGCCTATCAATTAGCCTGTGCAGTTGATGAGCATATCGATTCAATTACTGATGTGATTCGAGGTGTCGATCTTTTAGAATCGACACCTATGCAGTGCTTCATTTCAGAACGTTTGGGATTAGTAAGCCCCAACTATGGACACTTTCCCATTCTCGTCGGCAGTGATGGCGTCAAGCTGTCAAAACAAACATTTGCAAGTCCCGTCGACCGGAGATTTCCCAGTAAGGCATACTCAAAACTAGCGAAGCTGTTATCACTTAAAGACACGCCATCAGATATGGACCCCGCATCTACTTGGCTAACTTTTTTTCAATCAGTCACTACGCCGGCAGCAACTAATGTGATGGCGGGAGTAGCTCGTACCCTTTCCGTGTAGATAGCCAAGCACTTCAGCGAAAAAAGGATGATCGTAGCTACGCTGCTCTCCTTAGACATAACTATCACTAATAAATCGAGTCAGACAAATCGGAAGCAACAGAATCATGGTATTTTAATGAGTGGATCTATCGACGGGACCAACTCAATTACCTCAAAAATCGACTACGCATCCCCAAACCCAAATAAATCTGATCTGAAGAGTAACGCACGGCTGTGGTGTGTCCTAATTATGCCTAACATAAGGCCAAAAAATTTCTATAATCCCTAGGTCTAATATTTCAACTCTTTGGGAAATGGTTTACTTGCTCAACGTTCAAAATATGATTAATGAAAAGAGCGGAAGCAGCAACAGAAATAAAAATATAGCTGTATAAGATTACGGTTCACTGTGAGAACGAGTTTCAAGGGGGCAAGTTTGTCGTCTTAGGCCGATAAAAATAATAAAGCGAAAGCTGAGGCCTTAGTTATAGGGACTATAATTTGATACTTAGATTGCACATTGAAAGGTAATTTTTAGCGTACAAATAACAATAACAACTGTACGGTTATGAGAGGGGGCGAAAGCCCCTTTTTTATTGTCCGGCTCTGGTACCATATGACGCACACGTCATTTGGAGTTTTTTATTGTTTTCGGTATTTAAAAGGAAAGGTCCTCAGCACGTTGGCGTGCATAAAGTAGTGATTTCTCAGGAATACCACGGAATAGACCATAGGAACTTGTCCGACGGTAGCTTGAAAGTAATTGAAGTACTGCAGAACGCTGGATACGAGGCCTATCTGGTTGGCGGGGGTATCCGTGATCTACTGCTTAGGAAGCATCCTAAAGATTTTGACGTTGCAACCAGCGCGAAGCCTATGGAGGTGCAAAAGCTTTTCAAGAGATCACGGCTCATAGGTCGTCGGTTTCAAATTGTCCACGTCAGAATCGGTGCCGAAATAATCGAGGTAACTACGTTCCGCGGATCTACTAGCAATAATAAGTTACGCCGGACAAACGCATCAGGAATGCTTGTTAGGGATAACGTATTCGGTTCTGTGGAGGATGATGCAGTGCGCAGAGATTTCACCATGAACGCACTCTATTACGATCCATCTAACCATGAAGTCTTGGATTTCGTTGGTGGATATGATGATCTAGAGGACGGGATTGTTCGTATTATTGGCGATCCAGAAACACGCTATCGAGAAGATCCTGTTCGAATGCTTCGCGCCATTCGCTTTACTGGCAAACTTGGTCTGTCCCTTGAGGATGGCACGTCAGAACCTATCCGGCGACTAAATTTACTTCTCCGCGATGTGTCTGCTTCACGACTTTTTGATGAAATTCTAAAGCTACTTCAAGCAGGATATGGTCGGATTACATTTTCTCATCTTTTGCGCCACAGTCTGCTGAAGCCCCTATTTCCAAATACTTTTGACTTACTCGAATCAAGTGACAACACATATTATCGAGAACTGATTGACCTTGCATTAAGCAGTACTGACGATCGTCTGGCCCAAGGTAAGTCGGTCACCCCCGCGTTTTTATATGCGGCACTGCACTGGCCTCAGGTTCATCACCGATGGCGAGAACTGACAACAGAGGGGCATGGCCGAACACAAGCCCTCGCCATTGCCTCCTCTGAAACCTTAGACTTAAATCAGCAATTCATTGCTATACCAAAACGTTTCTGTACGACTATTCGTGAAATCTGGGATCTACAAGTCAAGTTGGAAAAGCGTCATGGTCGACGACCTGACTCAACGCTGGAGCATCCGAGGTTTCGCGCGGGCTTTGACTTTTTACTACTACGAGAGCGCTCTGGCGAAATAATGGCTGGGCTTGGGGAATGGTGGGCGCATTATCAAGTTTCAGATGAATTTCAAAGACGAGAAATGGTTGCATCCTTAAAAGAAGAGTTCGAGGAAGCGCCAAAACGGCGCTCTCGGAGAAAAAATAAACGACGTGACTGAGACCATATTCCTTGGACTAGGCTCTAACCTCGATAAACCAATTCGCCAAATTTATCGTGCCATCGGTTCATTGGGCGAATTCGTCGATTCTATCGAGCGAGCAAATCTGTATCGATCCAATCCGTTGGGACCGCAGGACCAACCAGATTTTATAAATACTGTTATCAAAGGACGAACGAGCCTCACGCCAGAGGATCTCTTAGGGTTTGTGAAACGAATAGAGAGATATCAACAACGAGTCGAAACTATCCGCTGGGGCCCCCGAACAATCGATATAGATATCCTGTACTTTGGAAATTTAAACTTCAACAGTTCATCACTCAAGATTCCGCATCCCGAGATCCTAAAGCGTTCATTTGTAGCAATACCATTACTTGATTTGTTAACGAATGCGATCACGCCGACAGGTGACCGAATCGACCGAAACCGCTACGATGCCTCCACGTTGGTCCGAATTGAAACACAGGAAGAAATACAGTGGCTCTGATCACCCTTAATACACTCAAAAAACACCGGACTGAAAGTACGAAGTTCAGCATGGTAACCGCTTACGATAAATGCTTTGCGTCCCTTGCTGCAAAGGCAGGTATCGATGCGCTCTTAGTTGGTGATTCCCTTGGAATGGTGCTCCAAGGACACTCCAACACTCTTCCAGTAACTGTAGATGATATTTCTTATCATACGCGATGCGTCGCCGCAGCCTCTTCAAATTGCCTTATTGTCAGTGATATTCCTTTTTTAGCCTCAGCAACTATTCAGGATGCTGTTAATACTGCTCGCGCCCTAGTACAAGCTGGCGCAAATGTGGTCAAAATTGAGGGCGGCAGTAATTTAACCAGCTTGGTCAAACTTTACCGAGATCAGGGCGTAGCAACATGCTGCCACCTCGGACTCACACCACAATTCGTCAATCAATTTGGTGGATACCGTGTACAAGGGCGAACCAGCGAGGCTGCAAAACGTCTGATCAATGCAGCAGCATCGCTGGATCAGGCAGGTACAGATATGATCTTGCTCGAATGTGTTCCAAACAGCGTAACAGAGGAAATTATGAGGGTAACCACAGCCCCTGTCGTCGGAATCGGCGCCGGCCCATCCGTAAACGGTCAAGTACTAGTAATGCATGATTTGCTCGGCGTCACTTGCGACAAAAGCCCGAGATTCGTCAAAAACTTCATGTCTGAAGCCGATAGCATACAAGAGGCGTTTGAACTGTTTAATCAAGCCGTAAAAGATGAGTCATTTCCTGCGCTGGAGCATTGCTTTGAAGAATGACCAGCAAGATATTTTTTATACAATAAATGACCTGCGGAAGTTTTTGGTCAGCGCTCGTGATCAGAATAAAACGATTGGATTTGTTCCAACGATGGGTAATCTTCATCAAGGTCATCTAGATCTAGTGCAACGGGCTTGTGATCTCTCAGACGTCGTCATCGTTAGTATATTTGTCAATCCGATGCAATTCGGCCCTCATGAGGATTTTGACTCATATCCACGAACACTTAATTCGGACCGCCAGGCTTTAGCAGGTTATGCCTGTGACGCTATTTTTGCACCGACTGTAAGAGAGATCTATCCAAAGGGACTGAATACTGAAATTGATGTCCCAAGCCTTACAACTATTCTTTGTGGGCATCACCGACCAGGCCACTTCAAGGGTGTTGCAACAGTCGTTTGTAAACTGTTTAATATCGTGCAACCAGATGTTGCTATTTTCGGCAACAAAGATTATCAGCAGTTACAGATAATCAAAGCTATGGTTCAAGATCTACTGTTGCCTGTTCGAGTCATTGGCACAGATACCAAAAGAGAACCCAATGGGTTGGCAATGAGCAGTCGCAACGCGTATCTTCTCGAATCCGAAAAGCAACTCGCTTCTATGCTGTATTCCTCGCTCACGAAAGTTGCACAGGCGGTGCGAGATGATACTCAGATAAAGACAACACTCAAGCAACAGAAGCAACTATTAACCAGTGCTGGCTTTATTCTCGATTATCTTGAAATACGAGATGCAGAGGACTTATCAAAAACCTATGTAGAAGCAGATAAGGCGGTTGTTTTAGTTGCTGCAAAACTTGGGGAAGCGAGACTAATTGATAATATTATAGTGAATTTATCCAATTAAAAAAATCTCGCTTTAAAGAGGTTTTTACCTGCCCCAACTTACATATGACATCGGGGGACGCGGACCGGACTACAGTTCCTTCATCGTCAGCTTAATACGACCACGGGCGTCAACGTCAAGCACTTTTACTTTCACCATATCTCCAACTTTCATATAGTCTTCAACTTTCTCAACGCGCTCTTCCGAAATCTGACTAATATGAACCAAACCGTCTTTACCCGGAAGAATATTGACGAATGCACCAAAATCCACTACCCGCTCAACTTTCCCTTTATACACGCCACCTATCTCAGCTTCGGCAGTAATTGCCTCAATCATCGAAATAGCCTTTTGTGCTTTTTCTTTAGTTTCTGCATAAACACGAACTAGGCCGTCATCGTCTAAATCAACAGTTGCACCGGATGTTTCGCAAATATTTCGGATTGTGGTTCCACCCTTACCAATAACCTCTCGAATCTTATCCGGATCAATACGGAAACTATAGGTACGCGGCGCCGTTTCAGCAACCTCGTCACGCGCACGCTCAATTACCTTATTCATCTCGCCGAGAATATATAATCGAGCTTCGCGCGCTTGCCCCAGAGCAACTTGCATAATTTCTTCGGTGATACCCTGAATTTTTATATCCATCTGAAGTGCAGTCACACCATCTGACGAACCTGCGACCTTGAAATCCATATCGCCTAGGTGATCTTCATCGCCCAAGATATCAGTCAGAACCGCGTAACCGTCTTCTTCTTTAACAAGACCCATAGCAATACCGGCGACTGGGGCCCTAAGAGGTACGCCTGCATCCATTAATGCCAAAGACGCTCCACAAACCGAAGCCATCGATGACGAACCATTTGACTCAGTTATCTCGCTAACTACACGTATTGTATACGGGAATGATTCTTCATCAGGAAGCATTGCGTAGACCCCCCGGCGAGCCAATCGTCCGTGTCCAATCTCACGGCGCTTAGGTCCAGTCATCATGCCAGCCTCACCAACGCAATATGGAGGAAAATTATAGTGCAACATAAATGTGTCTTTTTCGTCACCCATGAGACCGTCAACGATTTGCGCATCACGTAATGCGCCTAAGGTAGTCACAACAATTGCCTGCGTTTCACCGCGTGTGAAAATAGCAGAGCCATGAGTGCGGTTAAATGCACCGACCTCACAGTCAATTGGACGAACTGTCTTTTGATCACGGCCATCGATACGTGGCAAACCCTTAATAACACGACTGCGAACCACACTTTTTTCAACTTTGTTAAATAACTCGCCAACCGCTTCTGCATTCTCACCCTCTTCGCCGCCCAGTGTGGCTATTGCTTCAGATCGGATCTCGCCAAGCGCGTCATAACGAACCATTTTTTCGGAGATCTGATAAGCCTCACTGATGCGTGCCTGATATTGATCATTGATTTGTGAAAAGAGTTCTTCGTCGATGGCTGGCGCTTGCCAATCCCAAGCCTCGTTACCAAAATTCTTACCAAAATCACTGATCGCATCAACCGCAACTTGAAATTCTTTATGCGCAAACAAAACTGCACCAAGCATTTGGTCTTCAGTAAGCTCGTCAGCTTCAGATTCAACCATTAAAACCGCGTCTCTGGTTCCAGCAACAACCATATCAAGTCGTGAGTCGGACAACTCGTCAAATGATGGATTCAGAATATATTGACCTTCATCGGAGAAGCCGACACGGGCAGCGCCTATTGGACCATTGAACGGAATACCTGATATCGAGAGGGCGGCTGATGCGCCAAGCATCGCTGCAATATCTGAATCGTGCGTTTTTGACGCTGACATAACAGTCAGAACCACCTGAACCTCGTTCATATATCCATCTGGGAAAAGCGGACGAATCGGGCGGTCTATCAGACGCGAAGTTAGTGTCTCTTTTTCAGTCGGACGACCCTCACGCTTAAAATAACCACCAGGGATTTTTCCTGCAGCATAGGTTTTTTCTTGATAATGCACTGAGAGAGGGAAAAATTTTTGACCGGGCTTTACATTTTTTGCGCCGACGACTGTTGCGAGGATCTGAGTCTCACCCATCGTAATAATGACGGCACCTGTTGCCTGACGAGCAACCACTCCTGTGGTCAAGGCAACACTCTGGCCGCCGAATTGAAATTGAACTACTTGCTTTTCCATTATTTCCTACTTCCAATATGCCGGATTGCGCCCGGCTAAAATACGGAAACGGCCCCGTAGGACCGTCTCTGTTTTGATCCGATTACCGGCGAAGACCAAGTTCCTTGATCAGTACTGAATAACGACTCAAATCCTTCAACTTAAGATAATCTAGTAGCTTACGACGTTGATTGACCATCCGAATAAGACCACGACGACTGTGATGATCATGAATATTTTTTTTGAAGTGATCCTGAAGAGCCTCAATATTGGCAGTCAACAAGGCTACCTGAACTTCCGGCGAGCCAGTATCATTTTCGTCACGGCCAAACTTTTCAACTATTGCAGCTTTCTTTTCAACTGATAAAGCCATTCTTTCCTCCTATGTGGCATGCTTGGCCCTAACGGCCAATATCCGAACTGCCGCGCATGCCAGCAGCAGCCGGAGATAACATTCGTTTTGCAAAAATATCCCCGCCAGAATCAACGGTCACAAGTCCAATGAACGAAGCCTCTTCAAAATACGCGCGCATAGTATCGCAGACACCTCTTCCATTACCAGAAACTTTTTGCCCTTGAATCAACATCATACACTCGTGTTCAGATAAATTGATTCGGGGGAGATGGCTCAAAAGTGTATCCGGCGAGTGCAGTAATTTAACGAGTGCCGTTACTCCCTTATTTCGCACTGATTCAACTGTTCGCAAAGACTTTGCCTGATCGATTGAATATCCTCCAGCGAAATCACGACGAAGCCGACTCAAATGCGCAACGGTCCCAAGAGACTGTCCAATTGATTCGGCTAGGCTCCGGATATAGGTTCCCTTTGAACATCGAACACGGATATCCAACCATCCCTTGCCCGCTTCGAAACCGATCAGTTCATTGCTAAAAATCTCTATCTCTCGCGGAGCTCTCTCGATCTCGAGGCCTTGTCTCGCTAATTTGTAAAGTCGTTGTCCCTTATGTTTAAGTGCAGAAACCATTGGTGGCACTTGCATTAACGATCCCGTTAACGCATCCAATACCAACTTGAGGATAGTCTCGTCGATGGCAGGGATTGCTTTTTTAGCAACCACTACCCCATCCGCATCAAGTGTATCAGTTGCCGTGCCGAGCTGGATACGCGCAAGATACCCTTTGTTTGAATCGAGGCAATATTGACTGTATTTCGCAGCCTCACCGAACACGATAGGTAAAACACCGGTGGCCATTGGATCAAGTGCACCTGTGTGCCCAACCTTTTTTGCCTTAAACCACCCCTTGAGTCCACAGACAACACTGCTAGACGTTAGACCTTCAGGCTTGTCCACAATTAGAACTCCGTGGATATCACAACCCTTCTTGGGCATACCCATCAGCCGTGCCGATCACTTTTCAGCGCTTCGTGAATTAGTCCGTTAATTTGTGCGCCGCGCTTCAATGAGTCATCGTAGTGAAATCTCAAATGCGGCACTTTACGAATGTTCAACTCACGACCGAGTTCCATGCGCAAGAAAGGGGCTGCTTCATTTAAAATTGCAAGACTCTTGACAATATTATCATCTGAATCATCTGGCACCATTACAGTAACGCTCAAATCGGCATATGAAAGGTCTTTGGAAAGGTCACAGAAGTTGACGGTAATCATACCCAAACGAGGATCTTTAAGTTCACGCTGTATAAGCAAAGCCAGATCTCGCTTGATCTGCTCGCCCAGACGCTCCGCACGGCTATACTCTGCTGGCATCAGATTCTCCGAGCCACCTCGAGAATATCAAAAACTTCGATTTTGTCGCCTGGCTTCACGTCTGTGTAGTTCTTTACTCCGATACCACATTCAGTTCCATTACGGACTTCGTTTACATCGTCCTTAAAGCGACGTAGAGACTCTAGCTCTCCTTCGTAGATAACTACATTATCACGCAATACCCGAATCTTTTTGTTCCGATATACGATTCCTTCAACCACCATGCAACCCGCAACCTGACCAAATTTTGGCGAGTTGAAGACATCTCTAACCTCCGCTATTCCAACGATTTCTTCACGTAATTCGGGCGCGAGTAGGCCAGACATTGCAGCCTTTACGTCATCGACAATGTCATAAATAACACTGTAGTAACGAAGTTCAATTCCATCACGTTCAATGACCTGCCTTGCGCCTGCATCAGCACGGACGTTAAATCCAAGGATAATGGCACCCGCTGAGGAAGCGAGGGTCGCATCGGATTCCGTGATTCCACCGACGCCCTGTGCAATTAGATTGACGCGGACCTCGGCCGTCGCTAATTTTTGCAAGGCAGCTGATAAGGCTTCAAGCGTTCCACGAACGTCTGTTTTTAAAACGATATTGAGGTTGGCTACCTCGCCGGCTTCCATATTTGCAAACATTTGATCCAGCTTTTGCGCTTGTTGCCGTTTGTGCTCTGCATCACGAGTTCGTTCCGCACGAAATTCGGCGACCTCTCTCGCCTTTCGCTCGCTCTCAAGTACCAAAAGCTCATCACCGGCGTCAGGTGTCCCAGAAAGGCCCAAAATCTCAACAGGAATCGACGGCCCAGCCTGCTCAACATGCTTACCACTTTCGTCAACCAAAGCGCGTACCTTGCCAACCTGCTCACCTGCTAAAATTGCATCACCGACTTTCAATAAACCATTTTGTACGAGAACCGTCGCAACGGGACCACGACCTCTATCTAGCCGTGATTCAACAACCGTACCTCTAGCTGGACCTTCGTGGACCGCCTTCAATTCAAGAAGTTCGGCCTGCAAAAGAACTGCTTCGAGCAATTCCTCAACGCCTTGCCCCGTATGAGCGCTAGCTGGGATAAATTGAACATCTCCACCCCAATCTTCTGGAATGACCTCCCGGCTCGCTAATTCCGTCTTAACACGGTCTGGATCCGCTTCTTCTTTATCGATTTTGTTTATTGCCACAACAAGCGGAACGTTCGCTGCCCTTGCGTGCTGAACAGCTTCCTCGGTCTGAGGCATCACACCATCATCTGCAGCAACAACCAAAATCACAACGTCAGTCACTTGCGCCCCACGAGCTCTCATATTGGTAAAAGCGGCGTGGCCCGGAGTATCAACAAAAGTGATCATTCCGTTATCAGTATTCACATGGTACGCACCAATGTGTTGCGTAATACCACCAGCCTCACCGGCTGCGACCCGCGACTTACGAATACAATCGAGCAATGATGTTTTGCCATGGTCAACATGACCCATGACGGTTACGACTGGAGCACGAGGCGACCGATCCCCCTTGAGCTCTTGATAATCGTCGAAAACTGACTGTTCGAGAGCATCTTCAGCAACTACTTCGATCTTATGGCCCATTTCCTCGACAACGAGAACTGCAGTATCTTCATCCAATACTTGGTTAATAGTCGCCAAAACGCCCATCTTCATCAGAACTTTGATGAGGTCTCCTGATTTCACAGCCATTTGGCTGGCTAATTCAGCAACCGTTACTGGTCCAGAGATTTTGACATCACGGATGATCGGCGTTGCCGGCATTTCAAATTTATGAGATGACAATTCCTCCGCAGCCTTGCCGGGCTTCCGCTTACTACGTAACTTTGGAGCACGCTGGTCTTCAGTCACAACGAGCTTTGCCCGTTTCTCGTCACGTTTTCCAGATATTTTACCCTGCCGACGTGGCTCATCATCGTCTGATCGATCACGACGTGCATGGGCCTCTTTCTTATGCCTACGGCCGTCGTCTTCTTTAGGTGGTGGAGGTGGCTCGATAACAACTGGCTCAATCGAAATCTCATCCACTACCGCCCGATTTTCGTCAATCACAAGCTCGTCGCCAATCACTTCAGGCTCGCCTGTTTTTAGGCCGGTCGCTCCCTCAGTTGTAAAATTCGTAGATCCTTCAGCCTCTTGGTCTTCATGGAATTTTGCTTCTTCGATCTCGCGCTGCTTCTCGGCTTCTGCAGTCAAGTCGCGATGCACATAGGTACGTTTCTTTCGAACCTCTACATTTACTGCGCCTGCTCCACCTTTAATCGTAGATGTCGATTTGCGTCGCAATGTTACCTTGGCCGGCTCTGCCGAAACCTTCGCCTGACCTGAACGAATATGGGCCAATAGTTTCTGTTTCTCTTCGTCCGTAACAACATCATCGGACGACGACTTCTCAATACCAGCGCTGGTCATCTGAGCGAGTAATTGTTCAGCCGATATACCAACTAACGTGGCCAGCTGTTTCACAGTTGTATCTGACAAAACTTACTCCTGTTCGCTACTTTCATCAGCGGTCTCTGCGAACCAAGGTTCACGTGCCTTCATGATCAGGACTGCCGCAGTTGCTTGATCAATACCCTCGGTCTCGGTCAATTCATCAACTGATAATTCAGCCAAATCATCCATCGTACAAATACCACGATCAGCCAATTGATAAGCGAGCCCGGGGGTCATACCTTGCAAGGTCAATAAGTCATCTGCAGGCTCACGTGACTCGTCTCCAGTCAGAGCGGCCGTCAAAAGTACATCTCTCGCGCGCGCTCTCAGAGTCTCGACAAGGCCTTCATCAAATCCATCAATTGAGAGCATCTCTTCAACGGGCACATAAGCGACCTCATCTATTGACGTAAAACCTTCCTCGACTAGTACCCGTGCAAGTTCAGCGTCAACATCGAGGCGTACCAAAAACATATTTACAAGTTTTTCGGATTCGACCTCTTGTCGCTCAACGGCCTGCTCCTCACTCATGACATTAAGTTTCCAACCCGTCAGTTCTGAAGCCAGTCGGACATTCTGACCACCTCGACCAATCGCCTGAGCCAGATTGTCACCAGTTACGGCAACATCCATCGACCGATTATCCTCATCCATCAGAATTGACGATACCTCCGCCGGTGCCATTGCATTTATTACGAGTTGTGCTGGGTTATCGTCCCACAACACG
>PBZM01000033.1 GCA_002731015.1 Gammaproteobacteria bacterium | reverse complement strand
CGCGAAGTGACTGCATCTGTATCTCCTAGGAACGAAAAAGCCTCGAGTATTGAGTCTCATGTTGAGCACTCAAGATCGAGAGCAGAGGGACGGTACTGTGTGCCTCTGTCGTAGCTGACTGCCTCGACATACCAACACACTCAGCCACGACAGGTTTCAGAGCGGACAAGATGCCTTGCAATGCGTTCTGACCGAGCGGAATCGCTTTGGCGGCGACTAGCATTTGATTGTCAAGCCAAGACCACAAGATACCTGAGACCAACCAATCCTCCGGAATCTCATACCTCGCGGAAACCCAACCATACAAACACACTAGTGAATATTCTTCCGCCTCGGGAACGTTAACGCCCTGATCTATCGCCCATTTCTTCATGGCTGCACCAAGTAAAAGATCCTCCTGCAACAACTCACGTGTCTCACGGGACGCAAGTAATTCGGCATTTACCTCTCGGAAGACTGACTCAGAATCCGCTCGGTATGAGCGGACAGCGCAGCGGCAATCGAGTGTTGTAAAAGAGAACCGCATCACGCTATCACACCAACATCTGAGCGACTCCGCGTCGTGGACGTGTCTTGACTCAATGGCCGCCTCGAGCCCCTGACTAAAGGCGAACGCTCCTATCGGAAGGCTGGGCGAAAACAAATGCAACGCCTGGATAAAGTGCTCCGACCTAGTCATCGTGATGGTGCCCTCGAGCGTGCTTACCATAGGCCCCTCTCTCCGGCGCAAATGGCCTCTCCACGTGTTCGACCCCCAGCCCCAATTGGCTGCAAAGGTCGGACAGAACATGGTCTCGCTGAAAAAAAACCGAGCCGGGCTGAATTTCAACCGGTGTGTGTCGGTTGCCTAGGTGGTAACATATTTTTGCGAGTAGTAACGGGTCTGTTGTCGAGGCTCGCGTAAGCTGCTCCACGGCCGCTCGCACAAGGACTACTCGTCCATCTGTTGCCTTCAGATAATCACCATCCGTCAAGACCCTGCCACGCTCGAGAAATAAACCGGCGTCCTCTGACGTCTCGGTCAGGGTCTTAAGGCGACCCCGTTTACGAGAGTCATAGTCAAGTGAGATAACTGCATCATAACGCTCAGCAAGGTCAAGTCTCTCGGTGATCTTTAACATTGAGCCTTTCCGTTAAAACAAGTAGTAGCGCTGGGCCAATGGCAACCATGTCGCCGGCTCGCAGACCAAGAGCTCGCCATCTGCCCGTACCTCATAGGTTTCAGGGTCGACCTCGATCATCGGCTGAAAGTCATTGAGCACCATGTCAGATTTCTTGACGGTCCTGATATTTTTAACCGCTTTAAGTTGCCGTCTGGTTCCTGACATCCAGTTATTTTCCTGTCGCAGCGACAACTCTGACACGAAGGTCGCGGACAAACGATCGGCTGACGACCCCATCGCTCCAAACATCGTACGATAATGGACGGGCTGCGGTGTCGGGATCGAAGCATTTGGGTCACCCATTGGCGCCGCCACTATGAATCCACTCTTCAAAATCAATGCCGGTTTGGTCCCGAAAAAGGCCGGATTCCAAAGCACTAGGTCAGCCATTTTTCCGACCTCTACAGACCCGACCTCATGCGCTATCCCGTGTGCGATAGCTGGATTAATAGTGTATTTTGCGATGTACCGCCTAGCCCGGAGGTTGTCATGCCAATCTGGGTCTGATTCCAGTGACCCGAATTGATCCTTCATCTTGTGCGCGGTTTGCCAGGTCCGTGTTATCACCTCACCAACGCGACCCATAGCCTGTGAGTCAGAGGCAATCATACTGAACGCTCCCTTGTCATGAAGGATATCCTCCGCGGCAATCGTTTCCTTCCGGATACGACTATCCGCGAAGGCAACGTCCTCAGGGATATTTGGCGACAGGTGGTGACAGACCATCAGCATGTCCAAATGCTCGTCAACCGTATTTATCGTGTAGGGACGTGTGGGATTGGTCGACGACGGTAAGATGTTCGGTAAGCCCGCCGCCTTTATGATATCTGGAGCGTGCCCACCCCCAGCTCCCTCGGTATGATATGTGTGAATAGTACGGCCAGAAATCGCCTTCAGGGTTTCCTCAACAAAACCTGATTCATTCAGCGTGTCTGTATGGATCGCTACCTGAGTATCAGTCTCGTCGGCCACCGTCAGGCACGTGTCGATTGCCTGGGGCGTCGTGCCCCAGTCTTCGTGTAATTTCAGCCCGCAGGCTCCCGCCTTGACCTGCTCGATCAATGACTCCCGATTACTCGAATTACCTTTACCGAGGAAACCAAAATTCATGGGCTGACCCTCGACCGCCCGCATCATCATCTCCATGTTGAACTTGCCCGGTGTGCACGTGGTCGCGTTAGTTCCCGTTGCGGGGCCCGTGCCACCTCCGAGCATAGTAGTTATCCCAGACGCTAGTGCCTCGTCGATCTGTTGTGGGCAGATAAAGTGGATGTGAGAGTCAATTCCACCTGCGGTCAGGATTTTGCCCTCGCCTGCGACGATCTCTGTCCCGGGGCCAATAACCACAGTGACCGACGGTTGGATATCTGGGTTGCCTGCCTTGCCGATGGCTGCGATCCTCCCCGCCTTGATCCCGACATCGGCCTTTACGATACCCCAGTGGTCTACGATCAGCGCGTTTGTGATAACTAAGTCCATACACTCGTCGCCCAAGCGCTGCGACTGCCCCATACCATCGCGGATCACCTTTCCTCCACCAAAGGTCACCTCGTCGCCGGGCACGGCTGTATCAGACTCAGGTGAGATCCACAGGTTTGTGTCACCAAGGCGAACAGAATCCCCAACAGTAGGCCCGTACAGATCAGCGTATATCTTTCTCGAGATCTTCATAACTAACCCTCTAGGTGGCCCATGACTAGCCCTCTGAAACCGCGAACGATCCGGTCACCTGACAGGGCGACTAGTTCGACTGTACGCTCCTGGCCCGGCTCAAACCGAACAGCTGTGCCTGCGGCAATATTTAGGCGGAAGCCTCGGGCCTTTTCTCGATCGAATTGCAGGCAGGGATTGGTCTCGTAAAAATGATAGTGGGAACCAACCTGAATCGGTCGATCGCCAGTATTAGCAACCAAAACGGACGCGGTCTCACGCCCCTCATTTAGAAGTAAATCTCCCGACTGAATGCTTGTCTCCCCTGGAATCATTTCTTCAGTTCCTCCTGTATAGGTTCGTGAACCGTGACCAACTTGGTTCCGTCAAGAAAGGTTGCCTCGACTTGCACCTCATCTACCATCTCCGCGACGCCCTCCATTACCTGGTTTCTGGTGAGTACTGTGCGTCCGAGTTGCATCAGTTCCGCAACAGAGCGTCCGTCTCGCGCGCCCTCCATGATCTCCATACTTATCAACGCAACCGCCTCCGGGTAGTTTAGCTTAAGCCCTCTTGTGAGGCGTCGTTCCGCCACTAGGCCCGCGCTGTAGAGCATCAGCTTATCCTTCTCGCGTGGGGTTAATTCCATTCATGTCCTCCAGATTCTCGGGGTTTCGACTTTTCTTGCCATAAGGAATTCTCCGACTGCAGACCACAGTCGTTCCAGTGCGGTCCGGGTATCCTCTGAAAGAGAAGACAACAGCCGGATACTTATCAGTCCATCACGAATTGCCGTGACTCCGGAAATCCCCTCGAACCCCTTGAGACTCAAACGACAGGTCTCGACAAGCTCGTCCGATCCTTGGGCTTCCGCTGGCAGAATCAAAATGCACGACGCTAGGCTCGTCATTCCACATAAACCACTTCCACTATTTAACACTTCGGCGTCTATTTGTAGACGATCTCGGTAGAGCAACTTATGGTCGCGAGAAATGGTCAGACACTGAGACAACTGACCACTCACGAATGGAAGCGCGCCAGCCGAACGTCCGAAGATTGTGTGTTCCCAACCGAAGTACGAGGCCGAGGAACTCAAAGAGACATTGGTCTCGAGCTTACCGTTGGACCCGTTAAATACGATCGTATCCTGTGGAAGGTAGGCACATATACCCCCATCATCAACCTGTACTGTTGTCGCCGCGATCTGTAACGACTCATTGCTCCGTGACCGATACAGTTTCCCGGCGGCAGGCGTGGTCACGAGTATTCTCGCATCTGGATGGACGTGGAACCGACAATGAAGATCGTCACCCGAAACCATCCCACCTGGCGGATGTAATACGTAGCAGTGGGCCAGATCCCGATCATGGAATAACTTCTGTACCCGCAGTGGTCCCGAGTGCTGGACCTCCGCCAGCGCAGTGCCACCGGCGCTGGTCTTGTGAAACTCACAGCTCAAGCTCGCAGGCCAGGAAAGGTTCGACCCATACATCAGGCACTGGTTCACCGCAATCTCACCCCTTGCACAGGACGCTCGACAGACGGAGCCCGGAGGCGACGGGATCGATAATATTAAGACCAGCCCATCTGCTAGACAGCTCCTGATGCAGTTCGGTCATACCTGCACATCCGAGAATTAGAGCGACGTCCTCACCGTGAGAATCGACATTAGCCCCTACGAGGTCATCAAGAATATTGAGTGCATCTCTCGGCTGCCGCTCGAGCTCAAGTACCGGTATACCGCTCGCGATGACGTCGATACATTGAGAATCGAATCCCTGCCTCCGGATCGACTCCCTGATGACTGGGACCGAGACCTCTAGAGTGGTCAAAACCACAAACCGCTGCGACAGCAAAGATGCCCAGTGATATGCCGCTTGGCCGATACCAATTACGGGCCTCTTCACCTTATCGAGTAAACGCTCAACACCGGTATCATCGAAACAACCCACCACAAAAGCACCATAGTGGTCAGGAAGCCTTGCCGCTAACTCGAGCATAGCCTCGGTCGCAACCTCACCGTCCCGCGCACCCTGAATAGCCGCCGGACCCTTGTCATTTGTCACAAACTCAAATTTTGGGCTACTCCCTAGACCAATCCGATCAAACGTGTGACGGCAGGTATCGGTCATGGATACGGTGCTGTTCGGATTAATGAAGCACACGGTGGAGAGACTCTTCATCTGATGTTACCGGCTTTTCTCCTGAGTACCCAAAAAAGACCAAGCGACAGGCCAATGACCAAAAAGCTCACCCCCGTAGTCACAGCCCCTAGAGCGTATATCGATGGGTTGGTTACTGTCGTCGTGAGGCCCCTGAGCTCCAACGGGAGAGTATTCACCGCTCCCAGTGCCTGAGAAGAGCGGGCGAGTTCATCATAGCTGAGCGTGAACCCGAACAGCGCGACACCCACAAGCGCGGGCGCGATTAGCGGGAAAACGACACCCCAAAAAGTTTGCCACGGGGTCGCCCCGAGATCTCGTGCGGCCTCCTCGTAACTCGGATTGAAGCGGTTAAAGACCGCAAACATAATCAAAAGACCAAAGGGTAGTGTCCACGTTAGGTGCGTCCCAAGACCTGACGCGATGAGGCCCATCGAGGTCTGGAAGTCGTCGATGATCCACTGTATTTCTAATGTCTGGCCGAGCCACTTCACAGTCTCGTCAAGCAAACGAAACTGCAGAGCGATACCAAGACTTATCGCAATAGAGGGTATGATCAGACTGGCGATGGTTAGGTAGAACAGGACCCCAGAGCCTCGGAATTTTTTCCGGAAAGCAAGACCGGCGCAAAGGCTGAGGACGACAGTGAAGATCATCACTAAAACTCCCAGGAACAAGGAACGACGTAACCCCCGGGAGATATCAACGACACCAAGCCCACGCCAGAGCTCCTCAAACCAATGGAGGGAAAAGCCTCTCATCGGAAACGTTAAACCTCCCTCTGGTCCCTGGAATGCCAAAAGGATGATCGATAAGACAGGCCCGTAAAGAAAAATAACAAAGCAACTAAAGAAGATCGTCAGCCATGCGGTTTGAGCTCTCGAAAACATCGCTAAAGCTCCTTGCGCACGTTTACAATTCGCATCATAGCGGCAACCATGAGCAGGGTGATGGAAACTAAGACAACCGCGTTGGCCGCCGCCGCCGGAAACTGAAGATAGCTCATCTCTACGTATATAATCTTACCCACCGAAGCGATCTGTTGTCCTCCCAGAACACCGATTGTTATGAAGTCACCAACGACAATTGTGATCACGAAAATCGAACCGATCATGATCCCGGAGCGGCTCAACGGGATAATAATGTTCGTTATGATCTGCCAAGCGGATGCGCCTGAGTCTTTGGCAGCCTCGATGAGCGACTTATCAATCTTTGCCATAGAATTAAAAATCGGGACCACCATGAACAGGGTATAAAGATGCACAAAACCTAAGGTAACCGAGAAACCAGAATATAGAAGCCACTCTATTGGTTGGTCTATGACCCCCATGCTCATCAGGGCTGTATTCACAATTCCATTCCTTCCAAGGAGCGGGATCCAAGAAATCATCCTGATCACGTTGGATGTCCAAAACGGGATAGTACAAACCAAAAAGAGGACGATCTGCATTTTTAAGCTGCGGACACAAAACACCAGATACAGTGCCACACCGAAACCGATGACAAGCGTGAAGCACCAGGTCAAGAATACATACTTAAAGGTCGATAAATAGGTGGCAAAGGTTGTGCAAAGGCCCTGATCCCAGTCAAAGCAACCGTGCAGCAATTCCGCATAGTTCATGAGAATTAGATCAGGAATAAGGGAATACTCGGTGTAGTCCCAAAAGCTCACCACCACAACCAGTAACAGAGGTAAAACGAAAAACACCGCTAGCACCAAAGCGAACGGCACCGCGAGAATACTGCTGGTTGATCTAGTCATACCCTTCCCAAAACTAGGGGGCAACTACGCTGCCCCCTATTGAGTCCGCCTAAGAGGCTATGAACTCGTTCCACTTTCTGACCATGTAACGGTTCTCATCCATCACAGCGTTCCAACACGCGACACCGCCCATCCGATCCTCGTAGGAACCGCCGTCGCGAATCTCACCGGCCGACGCGAGCTTCTGTCCGTTCGGGGACATAATGTCTTTAGCGGCAGGCTTGCCAAGCATCCAGTAGTCCCACTCGTAGGCTTCCATGTTGGCCTTGGCCGTCGGTAGCACTGCTGAATAGTAACCCTGACGGTTCAAATAAGCACCCGCCCATCCTGAAAGGAACCAGTTGATGAACTCGTACGCCATGTCTGCCTTCTGTCCCTTGATTGTGGAAGGCAAAGCGAAACCGGCAGCCCAGGCTCTGTAGCCCTCTTTGAGTGGCTGATAGACGCACGGAATTCCCTTGGTACGCACCGCCGTGATCGCCGGAGACCACATCGACTGGATAACAACCTCACCGGATGCCATCAGGTTCACGCTCTCATTGAAGTCAGACCAGAAAGCCCGGAACTGGCCGGCCTTCTTCGCCTCAGTCATGACCTTCATGGTCAGATCAATCTCTTTCTTGGTCATGTTTCCTTTGTCAGGGTATTTATATTCCCCCATGGCCTCGACGACCATCGCCGCGTCCATGATCCCGATCGAAGGTATATTCAAGATCGAGGCCTTACCCTTGAACTCAGGATTCAGTAACTCGGCCCAGCTGTTGATCGGGCGCCCAATAAGGTCAGGCCTGATTCCCAGCGTATCGGCGTTATACACGGTCGGGACAAGTGTCACCCACTCTGTCGGCGAGCTTGCAAACTTTTTCGACCTCTCGCCTTCGAGGTAGAATACCTTCTTTGGGGCCGTACCCTGGTCACCGATCTTCTTGCCCGCAACCTCGCCCTTGGTGAATGCCGTGACAATATTGTCGAACTCCTTAATCTTGTTGGCATTCATGCCTATCAGGTTCCCCGATGGGACCAACTTTTTCAGGCTGAAGTATTCTGTGTCCACCAAATCAAAACTGTTTGGCTGGGTCAGAATTCGCTTAGTTACCTCGTCGGTGGTTACAGGTATGTATTCGATAGTAATGCCAAGATCTTCCTTAGCTTTCTCACCGATTTTAGTGTCCTGGTTCACCGCCGTGCCGAGGTAACGAAGTACCTTCTTTTCACTCGACATCACATAAGGCGCAACACCGCCAAACATTGACGCCGCGGCCAAAGTTCCCGCACCTTTCATAAAGGATCGTCTAGATAGACCTGACGTTTTCTCTTGAGTTTTCTCAGACATAAAGCCTCCGTAGCTCAGTTTTTAAGTAAAATTTCCGTTTCCGGATCCCAACGAGTGTTGCACTTGTCTCCGACCGTCATTCCTAGACTTAAAAAAGCTTTATCATCCGTGAAGGCGTGCAACGTCCCATAGCTAGTGGCTACCGACACCTTAAGATGCTGACCGAGGTACTCAATCCTCTCAATTTCTGAGTTAGTCTGGCCCTCAGCATGTATCTGTAGCTCACTATACTTCACAGAAACCAGCCCGCGATCAGATTCGATAACGTTGTGGCCCCCGATGAATTCTGCGACGAATCGGTTGGCGGGTGTGTCATATATTTCTCGAGGTGATCCCGCCTGCTGGATCTGTCCCCCGTCCATAACGATCACCACGTCAGACAATGCCATAGCCTCTTCCTGGCTGTGAGTGACGTGAACGAATGGTATGCCCAGTGACTGTTGCATCGCCTTCAATTCTGCTCTCATATCAATACGCAGAAACGGGTCTAGCGCCGACAGAGGCTCGTCAAGCAATAACAGTTTAGGCGAGGTCACCAGAGCTCTAGCCAGTGCAACCCGCTGTTGCTGTCCACCCGAGAGTTCGGCAGGCAACCGATTTGAAAAGCCGTCAAGCTGAACTTTTTTTAGGTAGTCCAGAGCCACCGCGTGCCTCTCAGTCTTACTCATACCACCAATCTTAAGGGCAAACCCCACGTTGTCTAACACCGTCAAATGAGGAAAAAGCGCGTAGTCTTGAAACATCATGGACGTCGGCCGTCTTGCCGGAGGGAAGTCCGTAACATTTTGCCCGTCAACAAGAACATCACCCTCTGACACGTTCTCATGCCCAGCGATAGCCCTCAGTGTCGACGTTTTCCCGCAGCCAGATGGGCCAAGCAAGCAACAGTATTGATTGGGTGCCAGTTTGAAGGTTACGTTTGATACTGCTGTTACATCGTCGTATTTTATAGATAGGCCTATGACCTCAAGCGCGTTCATTAACTTCCTTTTTTATCGTTTGGTGTTACCAAAAGTCATGCCAAAAAAAAAACACCATGGAAAGTGCGGTGCGATGAGACATGTGTAGGTGGAAACACAAAAAATCGATTTATCATTGCTCTTTTTTGGTGCAAGTAATACATCTTTTTTTCAGCAAATGCACCAAAATGATTTTGGCAAACAAATTGGCCAAGGACGAGCCGAAAAGAAAGGCTACGAATTATGAAATTACTAACCGAAGTCAATAACCCGCTCATCACTGACAGGATCACTAGGCTTCGAGACGTGCAAACATCTGGCCGGGAGTTCAGGCAGTTTGTCAAAGAAATCACAATCCTTCTGGCAACTGAGGCAACAAAAAATCTCCCTGTTACTGACGTTGAGGTTGAGACACCGCTCCGGGTCACATCTGGCCAGCTGATAACGAAGCCAGGGCCTTGTATCGTTTCGATTATGCGAGCCGGTAATGTTATGGCAGAGACGCTACGGGATCTCATAAGCGAGGCATCGATAGGGTTCATTGGACTGGCCCGTCAACCAGTGACACTCGAGATCGATGACTACTACACCAATCTACCCAACGACATCGGGGACAGGCATTGCATCGTGGTGGACCCGATGCTGGCCACAGGGAACAGCCTGTGTCTCGCACTGAGGAAACTCGCAGATGCGGGGGTATCACAGATAACAGTGGTCAACATACTCGCCTGCCCCGAGGGTATACAACGTATTACCTCAGAGTACCCAACCGTTCACATTGTGGTAGCGAAGATCGATGAAGCGCTAAATGACAAAGGCTATATTCTCCCGGGACTCGGAGACGCAGGGGATCGTATCTACGGGACCGATGACCACTAGCTTTCGTTTAAAATTCCTTTGGTTCCGGACCTAAAGATGCTTTGGTCGTTGCGATGCAACAAAAAGGCGGAGGGCTTAAACCGCGAGGTCTGAGATTGCTCTACCTATCGTCCCATAGCTACTTATGTGGTTACTAAACCACGAACGGACTTGGAGCTGATCTCATTTCGCGCACTAGAAACTGTGATCCGCCCGTAGTCCGGACCGCACAGGCGATCAACCGAACCGAGCGCGATATCCAGATATCGCTCGGCAAGTACAACAGCCACATCGCCGCCCTCTTTCAGCAGGCTCAGAACACAACCGATGCCCTTGATAATAGTCGGCTGAATCCGCCCCGTGGAACCATGCAGAATCAATAACCTGGACCTCTAACTACTGGCCTCGCGATCGCCAGTTGGCGCACAAAGGTCATCCGCTTATCTCAATTAGAACAGCAGTATCAAGCTCTCTCTCGTCGCAATTGGGACCGTCACCGCCTCGGTCGATGATCACAAACTGCTGTGGCTCCAGCACCAGCAAGGGGTGGTGCCAGATATCACGGTGGTAATTAATACCTTGCCTGCCACTGGCCCAGAACGCTCGGACTGATTCTGCCTCTGGCTCGATTGCGACGACAACTAACCAGCGTTTGTCTTCCACCGGATAAAACGCCTGGCTTCCAAGAGGATGCTTTTCCAACGTAACGATTTCTAGAGGCCGGGGCCGGCCTAAGAAGAAACTTAACTGAGGCCTGGCATCCTCTCCATCTAGCTGGATATCTATCAGATCATGGACCCGAGTCGTATAACCAGAGTTGATTTCAAACTGCTCCGACCCGTCAATCTGAATCACATCACCGAATGGTGCGAAGTTTTCGCGTGTCAGCGGCCGCGGTTGGATTCTAAGCATTAAACTACCTTCCCAAAAATACGCACCCTAGACACTCCGCCATCTGGATAGATGTTGAGCTTGACGTGAGATGCCGGGCCCGACTGCTTTAAGTCGAAGGAATGGATTGAATCTGCGGAGAGTTCCTGGTATCCCAAAGCCTCGTCCCAGAACATTGCTTGAGCAACCAGTGCCTCCTCTTGGAGGTTAGGGGATAGTGCTGACTGCAATGTGCAACCTGAAGGAAAATTTCCCTTAAAGTGCGCCGTATCAATCTCGACGCGCTCTAAGATTCCCAATCTGCCCAACCGTATAATAATCCATTCATTACCGGGAACCCGGCGCCGCGCCGTCTCCCAGCCATCCCCCATGTTCTTCCCTCTTCCAGGGGTCAGGATGAACTCTGGATTACCGTAGTGTGCATTAGAGTACGTGACCACACGACCGCCCAAGCGGAGGGCAGACAGCTCATTTTCGGGCTGCGTATCGCTGCTGTCACCACCATGAGCGACGTCTGCCTCACCATAAACTTTGAGTCTCGCCACTCCACCATCTGGATAAATATTTAACCTCACCCATCGGATCGGTTTGTCGTGGGACTGCGACTCAAAAAAATGTTGACGGTCCCCATTCAGGCTGATCGGTGATAGCAGTTCTTGCCAATCTCCTTCTGAGGGCAAGCCCTCACTCGAGGAACCATCTATCGATGCCCCCGGCGGATAGTTACCGGTAAAATGAGCCGTGTTGATATCAAAACCGACAATTCGCCCTGGTTTTGCCAACCTGACCAGGCACCAGTCATGTCCAGTAGTTCTCCGGCGTCGAGATTCCCAGCCGTCCATATACTGGCCATGATCATCAAACCAACCCTTGTAAAATTCAGGCTCCGAATCTAAGAGCAATCTCGATTTATCTGCAAAAAAATCATCGCTACACTCCACCGCCTCTGCACCAGCTTTCGCGCTCGCAAGATTTTCACAGTTCACGGCGAACGCGGGTAGATTAGTCTCAATTTTCATCAGCTATGGCCTCCAATCGCAACTCTGCAATCCGATGTACTTGCTCGATCGCTGTCTTAAATTCTTCGTCATGGTCGTGCTTAACTCGTATACGGAACGCGTCTAGAATTTCGGTACGATGAAAACCTTTGACGGCAAAGATGAACGGGAACCCAAATTTATCGTTATAGATAGCGTTGAGCTCTTGGAACTCCGCCAGCTCTTTACGCGTGCATAGATCAAGGCCTGCCCCTGCCTGCTCCGATCTCGATGATTCGGTCAGCTCGCTGAGGCGCAAGCGGCCAGCTAGGTCTGGGTGTAAACGTAACAAACCTAGTTTATCCTGATACGGTGCGGCGTCAACAACGGACCGCATAACCTCCGCCATTGACGCTGTGTCAATGCCCCGGTGTATCTTTGGATAAACAGCCTCAGCGACCCATGGCGAGCGCTCATAGATACCACCGAAGATATCAAAAAAATCTGAGCGCTCCAGTGGCTTGGGGTAGGGGGTTCCACTCACGGATTACCCCCAAACGGGTGCTCTTTGGCCCAATGCCTCGCGATATCAATCCGGCGGGCAATCCATACGTGATTATGGCTCTGTACGTAGTCCAAAAATTTTTGGAGCGCCCTAAAACGTGCGGGGCGACCGATCAATCGGCAATGTAGGCCGACCGACATCATCTTGGGAGTATCCTCACCCTCATCATACAGGACATCAAACGCGTCCTTTAAGTACTGATAAAACTGCTCGCTCGAGTGGAATCCTTGCGGTGTCGCGAAACGCATGTCGTTAGTGTCGAGTGTGTAAGGCACAACCAGATGCGGACGTCTTGTCTCGATCCGACTCCAGAACGGGAGGTCATCGGAGTAATCATCCGCGTCGTATTCAAAGTTGTCATATTGAGCGACCAAACCTCGAGTGTGTTCACTGGTCCGTCCCGTATACCAGCCAACAGGTTTCATACCGGTTAAGTGCGCATGGATCTCGATCGCTTTCTCAATGTGCTCTCGTTCTCGCGATTCCGAGATTCCATCGTAATTGATCCAACGGTAGCCGTGACTGGCGATCTCATGTCCGTCATTCAAAAACGCCTCGACCACCTCTGGATTTCTCTCCATGGCCATCGCGACACCGAATACCGTTAGAGGAACCTGGCGCGACCGAAACAGCTCCAAAATCCGCCAGACCCCTGCCCGCGACCCGTATTCATAGATTGACTCCATCGAGAGGTGTCGACGGCCCTCAAAAGGCTGAGCGCCTATGATCTCCGAAAGAAAAATCTCACTCGCTGAATCACCGTGGAGCACGGAATTCTCCGCACCCTCCTCGTAATTAAGGACAAATTGAACGGCGATACGGGCGTGATTCGGCCAATTGGCATGAGGCGGCTGCCCTTTATAACCCTTTAGATCACGCGGATATTGTGCATTCAATAGTTATCTCCTCGTCTGACAACGTATTATCGCAAACATCTCGCTCGAGGTTATCAACATTTTCTTGATAACATGAGAACCAACTGGAGGTGTCTATTTAGGATAACGACCTTTAAGGTCTCTGCCAAACAGACAACCCGCTACCTAGAGGATTCAATATGGTCGAACACTGGATGGAATGGGCGAGCCTACTACTTCGCTGGCTCCATGTGATCACCGCGATCGCTTGGATTGGTAGTTCGTTCTATTTCATATGGCTAGATCTGTCTCTCCGCAAGGCGACCCGGCTACCTGACGGTGTGCATGGTGAGTCCTGGAGCGTCCACGGTGGTGGATTCTATAACGTTCAAAAATACTTGGTAGCACCAGAGTCGATGCCAAAAGAACTGCACTGGTTTAAATACGAGAGTTATGTTACGTGGATCAGTGGCTTTGCACTGCTAGTTGTCACCTATTACTGGGGAGCACAGGCGTTTCTGATCGATTCCTCGGTCCGAGATCTCTCCGTGGCTCAAGCTATAGGAATTTCAGTCGGTTCACTGGTGGTGGGTTGGATCATCTACGACCTCGTATGCAAAACGCCGATTGGTAAAAATCTGCTGCTGCTCGGGGCCGTCGTTTACATGATCATTATTTTAGCAGCCCTAGCCTACAGCGAGATATTCGGTGCGCGTGCGGCGCTCCTGCATGTTGGCGCTGTCGTTGCGACTTGGATGACGGGCAACGTATTTTTCATCATCATCCCCAACCAAAAGAAAGTGGTGGCCAGTCTTCAACGCGGCGAGTCGCCTGATCCTGCACTCGGCCGGCAGGCAAAGCAACGCTCAACACATAATAATTATTTAACGCTACCCGTCCTATTCATGATGCTTTCAAACCACTACCCCATGACGTTTGTCAGTGAAGATTTGTGGATACTGGTAGGTCTCGTGGTCTTGATCGGTGCGATTATTCGTGACTACTTCAATACGTGCCACACTGGGGCTGATGGACTCAGAGTCAGGTGGCAGTGGCCGACGGCGTCGGTGTTAATCATTATACTCGCACTGTGGACCAGGCCAGAAACTTTAGTGCTTGATGCGAGGCAGGTCGTTACGGATCAGCAAGTGCACAGCATCGTGACGGCTCACTGTGCCAACTGTCACGCCGAGCGACCCACGATAGCGGGCTTTACCGCTCCGCCGAAGGGTGTGATCCTTGAGACCCTGGCTGATGTCCAGAAATACAAGGCACAGGTCTACGCGCAATCTGTTTCGTCCCAAGCAATGCCCGTGGGTAATATGACTCAGATGACACCCGAAGAGCGAGCAATTTTGGGTCACTGGTTAGAGAGACATTAAAATGGACTTGTTTTACATGTCCGCGCATCCTTGGCTTGCCTTCGGTCTTTGGGGCCTCTTGCGGCTAGCCGCAAAAACGAAATGCAAGCATTCCACTAGTTCAAGATTGTCCAAGCTGAGGTTCTGATGGCTACTCTCTCAACACATGTTCTTGACACGGCTAGAGGCGCTCCGGCGCAAGGCCTAAAAATCACTCTTAAGCGCCTCGAGCCCCACGCCAAGGACCTTGGAGTATTCACGACGAACGCAGACGGCCGCATAACAGAAAAATTATTGGCAGAAGACGATGCACTGTTTGGTGTCTACGAGATCGTGTTCCAAGCCGGGGAGTACCTCCGATCACGGGAAACAGAGCTACCTAATTACCCATTTCTTAATGAAGTACCGATTCGGTTTGGTATCTCAGACGACTCGCACTACCACGTGCCGCTCTTGTTGAGCCCCTACGGATACTCTACGTATCGGGGCAGTTAGCCGATAAATACCTGATCAACTTTCAGGCTGTGATTCCTTGGTCTGTTTGCCCCTCGTGGCTAAATAGACGCCGGCACTGGCGACAGCAAAACCAATAAAATCATTAGGCTCTAGCCTCTCACCAAGGAGAAACCAACTGAACATAGCCGCCAGAGGGGGGACGAGGAAGAGCCAAGCAACGGTCTCACTTGCTGAATTTTGGGCTAGTAGGTACATCAGGATACTGAACGCCCCAAAAGATACGGCGACGATCTGCCAAAATACCGCCAAGACAAGAGAGTCTGTTATGTTTAGCCGAACCGGTTCTAAGACCAATACAACGAGTACGTGAAAAAACGTAGCAGCACCCGCCTGGTAAAAGTTATTGGTAGGCAGAGGGATACGACCAGAGAACCGCTTCTGTAGCAGCGTCGCACTTGTGACCGCTACCAGAGCCAGTAGCGCCCAGATCAAACCCACCGAATACGAGAGGTCTTCCATCCCAACATCAACAACAAACGCGGTACCGGCAAAACCCAGAAACAGCCCTGCCCATTGCCGGGTCGAGACAACCTCAGAGAACAAGTAACCGGCAAGCGCGCCGGTGAGGAGAGGTTGTAAGCAAACAATCAACGCGACTGAACCCGCGGGGACTCCATTCAGCACAGCGTGAAATATTCCTGTCAGGTAGACTCCGTGAAACAAAATACCGGTGACACAGGCCTCTAGGAATGATCGTCCGTTGACCCAAAGTCGCTCATCCCTGAAAAAAATAAATACCAGCAGACCCAGTGTGACGACTCCAAAACGTAGCCCGAGCGCGGTCGACGGCGAGGCATCGACAACTATGATCTTTCCGGTAACAAAAGCGGATGACCAGAGGACAACAAACAGGATTGGCAGGAGGTTCTTGAACGGCATAAAAATCGTCTTGAGCGAGAAGCGAAAGGCCTCGTTTTACAACCTATTGGTCATGGTCAAGCGGCAGGCCTCCAAAAAACAATGGAGCCACCACGCAGGGTTTACCTGACAGTATTACAGCGAAACGCTGGGTTCCACTTTCGATTTAATTCACCGCGCAACTCAATATTAGCTTGTGTATCAATTATCATCAGTAGACTGGCCTGTAGGCTCCGAACCATGACTCATCAGATAGTAAAGCTGGCACTGTCCACACTGGAAGTCGCTATCCATTATTCGTGCTTCGAGTGCGTCGTCTGTTTTAAAATCGTCGGAGTCGATTAGCCGGCAAAGACACACTAGCATCATTAAATTCTCTGCAGTTCCATACCTGAAGTGTGACACACTTCGGAGGTGTAAGCAGAGACCAGCGATCCGACGACCCCCACACGTGCAAATCTGAGGCCGAGCCAGCCCATGGAGATCATTTTACCCGGTCACGACCAAGACGCTTCTATTTTGATCGAAACATAGTGAGAAGCTCGATATTCAGGGAGCCCGAATGACAACGGATTGTCTCAGTAACAATCTGTTCGATGATCAAAATCCAGTGGTCCATTCGTGAACCCAACCTGTATGACGTGCTGTCGATCATTATGCCGATAATCTAAGCATCGATTACGGTCTCGATTTTGCGGTTCGGGCGTGAGCCAACATGAATCAAATGGGCGATTATCACAATCATTCACATGCATAGCTTAATAAAACCTACCGCGTGCTGATTTGGAAAGATGACACGTTGCCGTCTGGCCGTGATGGCCAAACACCAAACTGCATCAGCTTCCTCGATCCTAGGCCCCAGACAAATGTGACGGCGACCCGGGAGATGGCGAAGTCGATCCTGAGCACCGGGTCAAGCCAAACGCTGGCTAAATCTTTATCTGGACAGCATTTATGCGCCACCTCGTCCATCCGAACCGGTCACACGAGACCCGCATCTCTGTGAGCATCAATGTCGTACCTCGCTGGAGCGATGAATGCTTACCCCACTGAGACCTAGGAGATTGCCTCTGCGACCGCTTGTCCGACTTCGCCGGTATTGGCGGTACCCCTCATATCGGGGGTCCGGGGGCCTGACTCTAGAACCTCCTCAATCGCGGTCATGATGTCGGCCGCGGCAGGGGCCTCGCCTAAATGATCCAACATCATGGCACCACTCCAAATCATCCCAATCGGGTTGGCGATGTTCTTGCCGAAGATATCCGGGGCGGATCCATGAACCGGCTCGAATAAGGAAGGGAAATTTCGCTCGGGATTTATGTTTGCGGACGGAGCGATACCGATTGTTCCCGTACACGCTGGGCCCAGGTCTGACAAAATGTCGCCGAATAGGTTTGATGCGACAACCACGTCAAACCGGTCGGGGTTCAGTACGAAGTGCGCGGTCAGTATATCGATGTGATATTTATCGGTCGTACACTCTGGATAGGCCCTTGAGATTTCCTCAAATCGGCTGTCCCAGTAGGGCATCGAGATCGAAATCCCGTTGGATTTAGTAGCTGAGGTCACGTGCCTTTTATTTCGTGTTTTCGCGAGCTCAAACGCATACCTCATGATCCGATCAACGCCCCGCCGAGTAAACAACGACTCTTGTAACACCAACTCTCCCTCAGTCCCCTCATTCATGATACCGCCAACGCTCGAGTACTCGCCCTCACTGTTCTCGCGGACAACATAAAAGTCGATATCTCCGACCTCTCGATTTGCCAGAGGCGAAGGTACCCCAGGCATTAACTTGACTGGTCGCAGACACACGTACTGCTCAAATTGTCGACGAAACTGGATTAAAGAGCCCCAGAGTGAGATGTGATCAGGTACAGTCTCCGGCCAACCGACAGCACCGTAGTAGATAGCATCGTAATCCATCATTTTCTCTTTCCAGTTATCGGGCATCATCTGGCCGTGCTCGATATAATAATCGCACGATGCAAAGTCGAAATGATCGAACGTTATATTCAGTCGGTATTTCCGCGCGACGGCATCTAGCACACGGATCCCCTCTGGCATAACTTCTTTACCAATTCCATCGCCAGCCAAGACAGCTACTCGATACGAACTCATGGAACACCTCATCAGTAACAGCACCCGTATCATAGAACAGGCGAGTCAGCGACAGTAATCTTATTTTCTGATGATCTCAGGAATCATAATTACTGACGAATCAAAGGTTAAAAGATAGGGTCTACTTCTCAGTAAACGCGGAGGTTAAGGTCTTGGTGATGGGTGATGAGAGGTAAGCTAATACGGATCGTTTGCCCGCGATAATGTCAATCTGTGCCGTCATACCGGACCTCATTTCAAGGACCTTACCTGTAGACGTGATCTGCCCGGTCGGGACCAGCTTCACGAGGTAATGGGTCTCCCCGTTTTGCTCCTCGACCGAGTCCGAGCCGACAATGTCCACGTACCCTTCTAAGACTCCATAGACCGAGTAGTCGTAGGTACTGAGTTTCAGTAACGCCTTCTGTCCGGGTCTCACGTAACCAATATCCGCGGGGTTAATCTTCGCCTCGAACAGGAGCTCTGAGTCCTTGGGTACTATCTCGACGATCGGGTCACTCGGCCGGATGACACCACCGACCGTGGTCGTATGTACCCTGTTCACGGTGCCCGCGACCGGGCTCCGAATAACGCTCCGATCTGACTTGTCAGCCGCAACATTCACAGCTTGCTCGAGCTTAGAAAGCTCTAGAGAAGCTTGCGCCAACTCGTCGAGGATCTCAGCGCTGTACTCCTGTATGGTGACCGAGCGACGGTCCTTTACCTCATCGATCGCGGCCCGTATCTCGTTCACCCTTGCCACCGTCTCGGCGTAGGTTTTCTCTGCTCGAACCGCCTCCAGACCAGGCTCTAAGCCCTTCTTCACTAAGGTAAGGATGACCTTCCGCTCTTCCTTGACCAGAGCCAGCGTCTTCGCGGCCCCCTCGAGCTCGCTCTGCTTCTGTCGGATCTGTGAATCGAATGATGCGAGTGACGCGCCGAGCCTAGCCTTTCGTGCCTTGGCCAATAATAATTCGTTATCGATCTGGCTGGACGCAACGCTCTTCAACTCATCATCAAAAACCGGTGCGACTCCGCCGTGCTCGGCCGACAGTCTCCTCACTCGGATCAGAGCCTGTATAAACTCGGACCTCTTTGCCTGGTACTCGGCGCCAGACTCGAGAGGATCCAACGATATTAGAGCCTGCCCCAGAGTAACATCCATCCCCGAGCGGACATGTATCTCTTTCACGATCCCGCCCTCGAAATGCTGAATCGTCTGCAACTGCTGCGAGGGGACGACCTTCGCCTCGCCACTGATCACCTGATCGAACTCAGATAAACCGGCCCAGGTCGAGAACCCCAGTAGCGCAAAAAAAACAACGCCAAGGAACCGTCGCTTGGTCGAGGCCCCTCTTCGGCCTGTCGATGCGAAAAGCGCTCGCACAAAAGAGACGACAACCAGTGTCTTCCTCAAAATCATTGACCTCATGCGTTGCCCTCCGACGCCGGGGTATTTGCGTCAGGTTTTGAAGCGGCGGAAGTCGGAGACTTGCCGGCCTGCGCGGATACCGCATTCTTAACAATCTCGGCGGCCGCCTTGCGATCTGTCTGGGCTCGCTGGAACTGCTCGGTCGTCCCCATGCCCGCGATCTTGCCGTATTCCATAATCACCACGCGGTCCACAAAGCTAAGCAGTGACGTCCGGTGCGTTATAAGAATAAGGGTTGAGTCGAACTTCGCCTTCTGGAACCTCGCGACGAAGGTTTGTTCGGAGCGAGCGTCCATTGAGCTGGTAGGCTCGTCCAGAATCAACACAGGGGGCTTCCTTACCAGCGCCCTTGCGAGAGATATCGCCTGCCTCTGTCCACCCGAGAGTGACTCGCCACGCTCTCTCAACTTCAGTTTGTAACCATCGGGGTGCCTGTTCGCAAACTCACTGACGCCCGCTAACTCGCCCGCCCAGAGCACTTGCTCTGCCGTGGAATCGACCGCCCCTAACGAGATATTTTCCTCAATACTGGTCGACATGAGCCAGACGTCCTGCGTCGAAATACCGAGGTTTTCCCGTAAATCAGAGGGAGCAATCTGGCGGATATCCACACCATCGACGAGAACCATACCGGAGTCGGCCTCGTAGAGCCCCGCGATCAACCGGCCGATAGTCGTCTTTCCCGAACCAACATGGCCCAGGATTGCGACCCGCTCGCCGGGCTCAACCTTGAACGAGACATTCTGCAGGACCGGTTCCTGCTGACCCGGATAGGTGAAGGTAACGTCCTTAAACTCGACCGAGCCCTTGAACTGATTCCGGGGCAGGAACGATCTCTCTTGAGGGTGCTCTATCGGTTGCGACATGAGCTCCTTGAGAGCCTCGTAGCTCACGCCTATCTGATTCAGCCGGACCAGTAACTGTGAAAGCTGTGCGAACGGTGCGATGGCCTTACCCGAGAGTATAGTAGCCGCGATGATAGCCCCAAATCCAAACTCACCATCGGCCACTAGTATTGCCCCGGTCGCGACGACCGACATTTGGACCATCTGCTGCATGGTCTGGGCCACATTGGTAGAGAGGTGGGTACCATCCTTTGTCTGCTCCGAAATATCTGCCTGGCGCTCGAGGACCTCACGCAGTCTGCGCCGCATGAAGCCACCCGCCCCCAAGAGCTTTAGCGTCTCGAGTCCCGTCAGGGACTCGACCATCACAGAGTGCTTCGTCTGTCCGTCCTCGAACGAATGCTTAGCGAGAGCTTTCATACGTGGCTGAATGTACATGGTCACAGTTAACATGACTAAGATACCGACCACCACCGGTATCACCATGTAGCCGCCCACCAAATATATCGCAGCCAGGAAAATGAATGCGAACGGCACATCGATTAGTGATACGAGGGTCGCGGACGCGAAAAACTCCCTAATATGCTCAAACTCCTTCAATGTGTTCGCCAACGCCCCGACCGTTCCGTTTCTTGACTTGTACTGCAGGTCTAGTACCTGGGCAAAGAGCTTATCCGCGAGCGACAAGTCTGAGTCAACCCCGGCAACGCTCAGGAAACTATTACGGACAGTCCTCACGACATAGTCGACAATCATCAGCAAAAGCATCCCCGACACCAAAACGAGGAGCGAATCCATAGCGTTCGATGGGATCACCCGGTTGTAGACAATCATCGAGAACATCGAGACGCCGAGCGCAAAAATATTCGTCAGAAGCGCGGCGAGGCCCGACTGTAGATAGAGGTCTCGGTTGGTCCATATCGTCGACCAGAACCAGTGAGCCTCGATCCCAGGCACCACCGCGAGATGCTCGGCCGAGCGTCGGCTGTACTTGAAAATCGTCCACCGCTCTGGCTCGACAAACTCAGTACCGAGGTCGGACGGGAACTTACCCGCGTCGCCCGTGCCGACCCCTTTCCACGTATTCGCGGACTCATCGAAGGACATCACCCAGGCTTTTTCTTTAGACAGCGCTACTAGGACAACCTCCCTAAGGGACTTGATCTGGCCCGGATGCAATACCTCAAATACCTGGCCTTCCTGAACCACGAAGCCATGGTCCGACATTACCGCCCCAAGCTCCTCAGGGGTCCAGTAGACCTGGTCAATGGGCTCGAGGGCTCGGAATTCGGCCGGTGTAATCGTCTGCCCTAGCGCACCAGATACGAGGGCGCCCAGCTCAGCCATCGGATAATCAAACAACGCAACCTTCGGGGGCTCTTCTGACACCTCTGGCGGTCCGGGCTGCAGCCCCTCCATCATCTCGGGCTCAACCTTCAAAGATTACCTCCGGAAGCTGCTGGGCCGCATGCAGCAGTCGGTATTTCGATAGCGCACGGTCAACAATGCTATCGATCAGACGCTGGCCAGCGCTAAACAGCTCTTCCTGGGTCTTTAGCAACTCAAACAGACTGATCCGACTAAAGGCATACATTTCTTTGGATATCTCGTACGAGTTCTCGGCGCCCTCTGTCACCAAGATACGTGCCGATACCCCGGCGAGTTT
>PBZM01000032.1 GCA_002731015.1 Gammaproteobacteria bacterium | reverse complement strand
TATGACAGAGGGCTTACCGCTGTCAGTTTCCTGCCTGATATCCAGATCCAAAGGTAGGGTACCCAGCAGTGCGGTATCATATTCTGCCGCAATTTTATCCCCGCCGCCTTTCCCGAATAAATGCTCTGTATGCCCACATTTCGAACAACAGTGAAGTGACATATTCTCGATTACGCCTAGCACAGGTACCTCAACCCGCTTGAACATCTCGATACCACGACGCGCATCGAGTAATGCTATATCTTGGGGAGTAGTCACGATGACCGCTCCATTCACGGGAACTTGCTGGCTGAGCGTGAGTTGGATATCGCCCGTTCCAGGTGGCAAGTCGATCACGAGATAATCTAAGTTACCCCAATTTGTCTGGCGGAGCATCTGCGTGAACGCACTACTGGCCATGGGCCCTCGCCAAACTGTCGGCGAGCGTTCTGTCAGTAAAAATGCTATCGACATCACGGAGATACCATGCGCGATCACTGGATTAAATGTTTTACTATCCGGTGTCTCAGGACGTTGACCCTGAACCCCAAGCATCAAGGCTTGAGAAGGCCCATAAATATCTGCATCTAAAAGTCCTACACTTGCACCCTCAGCCTGCAACGCGAGAGCGAGATTCACCGCTGTCGTAGACTTGCCCACACCACCTTTTCCCGAGGCCACACAAAATACTTGTCGAACACCCAATATGGATTCCGTCCCCGCGCGCGCGGTCGTAATAGGAACCTTGTGACAAATCCGGATGAACACTTCCCGGACCACGTTTATTCCCTCGAGTTTGGGTTTCAAATGTCCGACGAGCGTTCGTATCGTCCCAGCCAAAGGGTACGGAAACGTGAGCTCAATGAATAGTTCACCATGGTTGAGATCACATCGGGTTAGAGCGCCGTTTCGTCCAAGATCAGTCTCAAGATAGGGATCTTTATGTTCTGAAAGGATAGCAGTCACACGATCACGGATAGAGGGGGTCAAAATCGTCTCCGTTTTGAATAACAGGCAGCCAAAATTAGTGCCAGTACCGGTATACTTGTGTTCTAACACGCACCGTAACAAGGAACGCAGCCTGTGCCCACAGAAAGACGCACAATTTTAGTCACGAGCGCCCTGCCCTATGCTAATGGTTCAATTCATTTGGGCCACATGCTTGAGTATATCCAAACTGACATTTGGGTTCGCTATCAAAAGCAATGCGGGCATAAATGCGTCTATGTGTGCGCCGACGATGCACACGGTACCGCGATCATGCTCCGCGCACAAACGCTCGGAATTACACCGGAGGAACTTATTTCCGATGTCAAGACAGAGCACGAAGCAGATTTTGGCGGTTTCCATATTGACTTTGATCACTATTCGTCAACGCACACTGAGGCCAACCAGCATTATTCGGAACTGATCTATTCGCGTCTACGTAATGTGGGCGGCATCACGGTGCGCAAGATCTCACAACTATTCGATCCCGAGAAGGGACTGTTCCTTGCAGATCGCTACGTAAAGGGTACTTGCCCCAAATGTGGTGCCGATGATCAGTACGGTGATAACTGCGAAGCCTGCGGTGCGACCTACCACGCATCAGAACTTCAAGACCCGAAATCGACCCTATCCGGAGCGGTCCCTGTGCTCAAGGATACGGAGCACCTCTTCTTTGAGCTTGATCAGCATACGGAGTTTCTGAAAAACTGGACTAGATCAGGCCGGTTGCAACCGGAAGTTGCCAACAAGCTCGCTGAATGGATTGAAGGTGGACTCAAGAGTTGGGACATTTCTCGCGATGCCCCATACTTCGGTTTCGAAGTCCCCGATCGCCCGGGAACGTATTTTTATGTTTGGCTCGACGCACCAATCGGCTACATGGGTGCTTTTAAAGAGTGGTGTGACACAAATAATTTTGACTTTGACTCTGTCTGGGGTCCCGAAAGTGATGCAGAGATCTACCACTTCATTGGTAAAGATATTGTAAATTTTCATTGCCTTTTTTGGCCAGCAATGCTGAATCAAGCAAATTACCGCACACCAACCGGTGTCAATGTGCATGGTTTCGTCACCATTGACGGGCGTAAAATGTCAAAGTCCCGTGGGACCTTTATAAAGGCACGAACCTATCTCGACCATTTAGATCCTGAATACCTGCGCTATTACTTCGCCACCAAACTTTCTGCTAGCGTTGAGGACATTGATCTTTCACTCGACAATTTCGTCCAGAAGGTCAACTCAGACCTAGTCGGAAAACTCGTGAACATTGCTAGTAGAACCGCCGGATTCATTAATAAGAAATTCGATAGTCGGTTGTCTGCTGATCTGGCAAACCCCGGACTGGTCGAAGCCATCCGGGCGAAGGGCCCAGATATTCGGTCTGCCTTTGAAATGCGCGAGTTTTCTAAAGCCACTCGCGAAATCATGGCGCTCGCTGATGACGTCAACGCGTGGATCGCAGAGGTGGCACCATGGAAGCTCGCTCAGAGCCAAGACACGATGGCAGAGGTGCAGCCAATCTGCACTACAGCCATAAATGCATTCCGGATGCTGGTGCTCTATCTGAAGCCCGTGACACCCACGCTCGCAGATAAGGTACAGGAATTCCTTCAAGTTGACTCGCTTGACTATGAGACACTGAATGACACTCTTCTCGATCATAGTATCGCCCCATTCACCCCACTTTTAACCCGGATTGAGATGAAGGATGTAAAGGCCATAATTCAGCCTGATGTAACTAAAATTGATAATCATTCCAAATCTGGGATCACAACCAATATTCAACCAATCGCACCTGAGTGCACGATTGATGACTTCACCAAAGTGGATTTACGAGTCGTAACGATCCTTGCTGCTGAAGCTGTTGAGGGTGCCGACAAGTTATTAAGACTCACGCTCGATCTTGACGGTGAAACCCGTCAGGTTTTCAGTGGGATTAAAGCGGCCTATAAGGCTGAAGATCTCGTTGGTCGCCAAACAGTTATGATTGCGAATCTGGCACCTCGAAAAATGAAATTTGGGATGTCAGAAGGCATGATCCTCACGGCAGGCCCGGGAGGAGCAGATATCTACTTGTTAGAACCTGATCGAGGTGCTAAGGCGGGACAGCGTGTTCGCTAGGGGTATTCGATGAAACACAAAAAAAAAAGCAGCCGGTTTTTCTCGATTCTATATTCGCGTAAGAAGTTCTGAATTGTCTGGAGAGACCGATTGACGGATTTATTGCTCATCATCGTTTCAGCAGCCCTTGTCAACAACTTTGTTTTGGTCCAATTCCTCGGGCTTTGCCCGTTTTTGGGCGTCTCATCACGAATTGACGGTGCCCTTGGTATGTCATTCGCTACGACCTTTGTTCTCACATTATCTTCTGTCGTGGCCTACCTGCTGCAGAGTCTCTTGCTAGTTCCACTAGACGCGATGTGGCTACGTACCTTGGCCTTCATTGTCGCTATCGCTGTAGCCGTTCAATTTACCGAACTTGCCGTAAAGAAGGCGTCACCACTTCTACACAGCGTACTTGGTATTTACCTTCCACTAATCACGACTAATTGCGCCGTTTTGGGAGTCGCTCTCTTAAACACCAACCGGGCCCACACGCTCGTGGAATCCGTATTTTATGGGATTGGTGCTGCATCAGGGTTTTCATTGGTTTTAATATTGTTCGCAGGAGTTCGTGAGCGCTTACAACTGGCCGATATTCCTGAGACATTCCAAGGTCCCTCAATTGCACTGATTACCGCTGGTTTTATGGCTCTCGCGTTTATGGGCTTTAGTGGGATGATCCGACCGTGACAGAATCTATCATGTCAATCGGTGTAGGCATCCTCGGGCTTTCAGCGATCGGCTTGATTGGAGGAACCGTGCTCCACTATGCGTCAAAAGCATTCAGGGTCAATGGAAATCCTTTGGTCGATTCTATCGACGAACTGCTCCCACAAACGCAATGTGGTCAGTGCGGACACCCAGGGTGCCACCCTTATGCGGAAGCCATAGCAAATGGAGAGGCAATAAATCGTTGTCCACCGGGCGGACAAGCCACCGTTGACCGTATCGCGAATCTTCTGGGTATCGACTCTCTTGAGCTGGATGCTGATGAAAACATTATCGAGCAGGACCTGGTTGCTCTCATCATCGAAGAAGAATGTATCGGATGCACGAAGTGTATTCAGGCATGTCCGGTGGATGCAATCGTCGGCTCCAACAAGCTCATGCATACAGTTATTAGCAGTGACTGTACAGGCTGTGATCTGTGCGTTGATCCGTGTCCTGTTGATTGCATAGAGATGGTTCCAAGACCGAAGGCACCGGATTCTTGGGTGCCAGAGCATCCTGATTTAATTTCATCAGACCGGTTCACAAAGGGCGAGCTTCCACCAGAGTCACCGTGTATCCGTTGTGGCGCATGTGCCACCGTATGCCCCGCCCATCTGCAACCACAATTGATGCTTTTTGCTCTAAAAGCAGGAGCTCTAAATCACGCAGTTCATGAGGGCCTTACAGACTGTGTTGAGTGCGCCGCTTGCAACGCAGTGTGTCCAAGTCATATCCATCTCGCTGAATGGTTTCGCCTTGGCCGGTTTCAAGCCGAAAAAGTTTCGGCAGAAAAACAACTGTCATTAGAGGCGCGAGAGCGATTCCAAACTCGTAACGCAAGGTTAAAACGCATCGCCGCAGAGCAGGACCTAAAACGTTCGGTTCGCAGAGCGAAAAGTGGTGAGGCCTTGGAAAGAGCGAGGAAACTCCGGGAGGCGGCCTCATGATCAAGCGGCCTGCTTATCCACCTCGGGATACCGCAATCGTAATGCGTTTGGTATTGCTAGCATTGATTCCAGGTATCGTCACCATGACGGTCTTTTTTGGGCCGGGGGTTCTATTCAATCTGGCGACCGCTGTCCTGACAGCGGTCGCTGCGGAGGCGCTCTGTATTTCATTGCGTGGTCGCGAGCTCACACCACGCCTCGGGGATCTATCGGCTGTACTCACAGGCGTCCTGATTGCACTGTCGCTACCTCAAGCAGCACCATGGTGGTTGGCCGTCGCTGCGAGTGGTTCCTCTATCATTCTTGGCAAACACCTTTATGGGGGGCTTGGTCAAAATCCTGTTAATCCTGCCATGCTCGGATATGCCTTGATGCTGATTTCAGCGCCCGTAGCGATGACAACACTTTGGATAAATCCGTTAACAAGTCCGAGCATCGACGCTGCTTGGATCGCCTACGTTGGTCAGCCGAATGACGGGCTTACAGGGGCCACTGTTCTGGACCTCTACAGGACCGAATTCCTCTCCTTGACTGCTATAGAAGCATCAGATCATCCACTCTTTACCGATTCCCATCTTGGTTTTATTTATGGCTACGAGTGGGCAGCATTGGCCTACCTGATCGGTGGTCTATGGCTCATCTATCAGCGTGTCATTACCTGGCATACCCCGGTTGGGCTCTTGGTCACGCTTATTGTGATTAGCGCATTTTTCAGTATCGACCCCGACACCGCGACACCTGTGTCGGTTCACCTAATCGCGGGGGCGGGTGTCTTCGCTGCATTTTTCATTCTGACAGATCCGGTTTCGGGGGCGACCAGCCCCAGAGGACGGCTCTGGTTTGCGATCGGTGTTGGTGTTCTAACCTACTTAATCAGGACCTACGGACAATATCCGGATGCGATTGCTTTTTCGGTGCTGCTAATGAACTTCGCAGTGCCCGTGATTGATAATTACACGAGACCACGCATAAGGGGTCATGATTCCAATATAAAGGGCTCGGGGGCACGACAATGACCTTTCGTCTCGCACTCTTTGGTCTGATTGCTAGTTCCCTAGTCGGGGTTATTTATGTGATTACGGAGCCCATGATTATTGAATCAAAAGAGGATGCGCGGAATAAGCGGCTGTACTCGATTGCCGAGCCCTTTCTCGGTGAGGTTAAAATCGGCACCCCAATCAATAAAGTGCTAGCTAACGACGCACCTGTTTCACTCAATAACCCGTTACCAGTGACCCCAATCAATAATGGCAAACTACAGATCGGTGCGGTGGTCCCATTTCGAGCTCTCGATGGATACAGTGGAACCATCGAGTTACTTCTTGCGCTTGATACCGAACGACGGATCCTCGGGGTCAGAGCGATCGATTACGAGGAAACACTGGGCCTTGGTGACAAGATCGACGTTCAAAAGACCGATTGGATTTTGCAATTCAATGGTCTGCGATATGTGGATCTCAGTCCTACAGCGTGGGCTGTGACTAAAGATGGGGGACAGTTCGATAGCTTTACCGGTGCGACAATAACACCGCGGGCTGTAGTCGGGGCATTGGCGGAGACGCTGGCCTATTTTGAAACCTATCCTGAGATTGTAGGGAGTGGAAAATGAAGCTCACCACGGTCTGGCTCAACGGCCTGTGGGACAGAAATCCGGGGCTGATTCAACTACTAGGACTGTGCCCACTTCTGGGGGTATCCAATACCATAGACAAAGCAATCGGTCTTGGGCTAGCCACACTTTTTGTGTTGGTTATGTCCAATGCATCAATTAGCTTGATTAGACACCTCGTGGATGAAGCGATCCGTTTGCCCTCTTTTGTTCTGGTGATTTCGGCACTTACCACTTCCGCAGAACTGTTGATGCAAGCATTTCATTATCCCTTGTATCAATCACTCGGTATCTTTGTTCCACTGATTGTTACTAATTGTTTGATACTCGGACGTGCCGAGTCACTTGCCCGACGAGAACCACTATTGATCAGTACCATGGATGGTCTCGCGCAGGGTCTTGGTTTTTTCTTTGTGCTAGTCAGCCTCGGCGCCATCCGCGAGTGGGTCTCAGATATCATCATTCTAGCGACTCTGCCTGCTGGGGCATTTATCATCCTCGGCATGCTGGTCGCTCTACATCAGGTCATCCAAAAATTACTCAAACGGTTCAGGTCAAACACCAAATCTGATAGTAAACGTCGTCGGGTTCGAACGACTGGAGAGATCTCATGAATGGGATATCAGTGCGAAAATCTTTGTATGTCTCGGAGATCAAAAACTTGATCCAAGAACAGAACTCGAGTAAGCAACGCCGTTTGAACTATTGGTCGAGATTCTACTTTCTGCACGAGCGACCGGTATCTCAGTAAATCAGGCCACACGCGAGCTCTATCCGAACGCAAAAATGCCCAAAGTCATGCTTCTCCTCGGTATTTATACCGTTAAAGACTGTATCAAAACCCATCAGCCTCTATAACTCGAAGGCGGAGAACATTCTGAAGACCTATACCAATTTGCGTGATGAGTATGGTTGGAAAATCCGAGAACCCGCGATGCGCTGTAGGTATTACGAGGTATTGGTCACAAAACTGCCAACTTGGTTTTGAATACAGCATTTGGTGAGCCTACTATGGCTGTCGATACCCACATTTTCCGAATTAAAAAAAGGACAAAATCCGCC
>PBZM01000031.1 GCA_002731015.1 Gammaproteobacteria bacterium | reverse complement strand
TCGTATTGAACCGAGCTTCTCTTCCGCGTACTAATCCCACTCTTAAAGCCAAATCCCATCGCTAAGTACGATTTTACTTGAACGCAAGCGACTGAAGTTCAGCGAGTGAATCACGGATAGCGGCAGCGCGCTCAAACTCGAGAGATTTAGCGGCCTTGAACATCTCTTCCTCAAGACGAGTAATTTCTTTTGCCAGTTGCTGTGGAGTTAACGCTTTCGGATTCTCGGGCATCAATCCCGCAGTTGTAGCCTTCGACGCCTTGTCTTTTGCTTTTCGGCCACGCGAATCCGGTGCATTACGATGCGCGCCCTCCATGACGTCATCGATGCGTTTCTTGATCGTTTTTGGGACGATTCCGTGCTCGGAATTAAAGCTGATTTGTTTGTTTCTGCGACGCTCTGTCTCATCCATCGCCCGCTGCATAGAATCTGTAATCTTGTCCGCATACAAAATAGCACGACCATTCACATTGCGCGCGGCCCGGCCGATCGTTTGAATCAATGAACGGTCAGAGCGCAGGAAGCCCTCTTTATCAGCATCCATTATCGCAACCAAGGAGACCTCAGGCATATCAAGCCCCTCTCGCAACAAATTAATGCCCACCAACACATCAAATTCACCCTTTCGCAGATCACGAATAATCTCAACTCGCTCAACGGTATCAATATCAGAGTGCAGATATCGGACCCTTACGCCGTGGTCCATAAGGTAATCTGTCAGATCCTCCGCCATCCGTTTTGTAAGAACCGTAATTAACACCCGTTCATTTTCCGCAACGACCACACGAATCTCACTCAAACAATCATCAACCTGAGAACCGGCCGGACGCACCTCCAAAGTGGGATCGATCAGTCCCGTGGGACGGACGACCTGCTCAGCCACCTGCGCCTGATGCTCGTTCTCATAAACACTCGGAGTCGCTGAAACAAAGATCATCTGAGGGGCCAGTGACTCCCACTCGTCAAACTTCAGTGGACGATTATCAAGTGCAGATGGCAATCGGAATCCGTACTCAACCAAAGTCTCCTTTCTTGATCGATCGCCACGATACATACCGCCAATCTGAGGTACGGTTACATGTGATTCATCAATTACCAGTAGCGCATCCGGAGGTAAGTAATCGAAAAGTGTGGGTGGAGCTTCACCCGGTGGCCGTCCCGAAAGGTAACGAGAGTAATTCTCAATTCCCTGGCAATAGCCAAGTTCTGCAATCATTTCGAGATCGAATTTAGTTCGCTGTTCGAGACGTTGCGCTTCAAGCAATTTTCCCTGCTCTCGAAACTGTTCTAATCGCTCTTTCAGTTCGGCCTTAATATCGCCAAGAGTATTCACAAGTCGATCTTTGCTCGTTACATAATGAGTCTTCGGGTACACAGTCAAGCGAGGAACCTTTCGGAGCATCTCTCCAGTCAGAGGATCGAAATATGAAAGCTGTTCGATCTCATCATCAAATAACTCGACACGCACACCCTCACGATCGGACTCGGCCGGAAAGATATCAATGACATCGCCGCGTACCCGATAGGTCCCACGTCCGAAGTCCATGTCGTTGCGCTTGTATTGCAATTCAGCCAAACGTCTTAGAATCTGACGCTGGTCAATCGTAAACCCTCTCGTTAGGTGCAGTACCATCTCATGATAAGCTTCGGGATCCCCCAAGCCATAAATCGACGATACTGTGGCGACAATAATGACGTCCTCACGCTCAAGTAATGCTTTAGTCGCCGATAATCGCATCTGTTCGATATGGTCATTGATTGATGCATCTTTCTCAATGAACGTATCGCTCGCAGGAACGTATGCCTCTGGCTGGTAATAGTCATAGTAAGACACAAAATACTCTACAGCGTTGTGTGGAAAAAATTCTTTGAATTCTCCATAGAGCTGAGCTGCAAGCGTCTTGTTGTGAGCCATCACGATCGTCGGACGCTTTATACGTTCGACCACTTTGGCAATCGTAAAGGTCTTACCTGAGCCCGTTACACCCAAAAGCGTCTGGTGCGCGAGACCTGCCTCTACCCCCTCAACGAGCATCTCAATCGCTGTCGGCTGGTCCCCTGCAGGATCGTAGTCTGAAACGACTTCGAATGGATGTGAGATATCGTGACTCATTACCCTACTGCACTCATTGCAATTTGCATCGTGACAAATGCCACGGTCCAACTTGACAGGATACGCAACCCCATCGGCGTTTGTCCCGGGAACCACACCACAAATTGCCTCAACAAACCACCAATAAAGCTCGCGCCAAACATCATCGAGATTACTGCAATTATTCGGATTAACGGGTCCTGTGATATATCGATGTGAGCAGAAAAAACCATTGAAATCGTCATCGCACCAAACACGGAAACAGTGATAGCAGCGATCCATTTATTCGAAGGCTGTCCGCGGCATATCCAAGCCCCGATTAGTAGCGCAACACCTAATGACAACATCGACATATCAATCCCAATTGGAGCCACAATCGAGCCCATCCCAACGCCCGATCCGGCTCCTAAAAATAAATACCGCGCCCTATCGGAGTTCTGCGCAACCCATAATCCGAAAAGAAGCCAAAAAATCCAAGTGAGACTCAATTCCGACGGCAGCACCAACCCCACGTTGATTCGCTCGATTACGGTTGGATCAGTACTCAGCGCGTGGGCCCATCCGGTTTGTGTTACACCATAGGCGACGGACGCCACAAACAGTCTAGCTAACAAGATATGTCAGACCAATCAATGAGACCACACCACCACAGCCTCGAACCAGTAATTCACCGCGAGGAAACTTAGTTCCAAACCCGATGACAATTCCAGCCCAATGTAACAGACCCGTTCCTACCACAAAACCAGCTCCATAAGTAACCGCACTGACCCGATTTGGCATCTCTAGCCCATGCGCGTAACCATGAAAAATAGCAAAAATTCCGACCAATAAAATAGCTATCGTGAGCGACACTTTAAACCGAAACATGATGAATGTACCGAAGACAACACCCGATAAGGCTATAACAGACTCAACTAAGGGAATCTCGAGGCCCGAAATCCCAATCGCAGCTCCAACTGCCATGATTGATGGAAACACGATCGGTAAGATCCAGAGTGCTCGCTCACCTAAAAACGCACCCCACAAGCCAACCGCGACCATTGCTATCAGATGATCGATTCCCACAATCGGGTGCAAGAATCCCGTCAAAAATCCCCCGCCACCACTCCCGGGCAAATGCCCAAATGCCATCACCGGTAGGAAGCCTAATAGATAAGCTAGTAATCTGATCATGAAGATCCTAAATATTCATTGGTCAGGAAATAATAATCCAATACAATTACCAAATACGTAAAAGCCGAAAAAATACAACAAATTAGAGCGTGCTTAAATAGCCACACACGACAAAATTCGTTTGAGAAAATTTGCAAAGGCAGTGAAAGTTGGCTCCGCGAGCAGGACTCGAACCTGCGACCAAAAGATTAACAGTCTTCTGCTCTACCAACTGAGCTATCGCGGAATATTAGATGGTCGCGAACTGTAATGATTAGACAGTGCGTCGTCAAGGCCTCTATACCTATTTTTTGGTACTCATAACTCAATCAAGCCCCTGATCAATCTGTCTCAATTTTTCTCGAATATGTCTTACCTTTACCAATGTTGTAACCTCGCATTAGGTATATCGCCTTGATCAAACTGTATTTATCATTTTCCGAACTATTATTTCTTGGGACTTCTTTAGGCCTACGACAATCCAAACAGGTCTGTTCTCTTTCACTGGATCCAAGCTAATATTCTCACGAATAATGATGATTAATATCGATAATATGATCGATACAATTACCAACCAATTTATCCAAAGATTAATTGAAAGGGTAATATAAAATAGTGAGTTCTTGAGTAAGTTGAAGGAACCATCAAATTTCAGAAACTATTCGGGCGATCGCATCTTGAGGATATTCAGAGGCTGTAATGGGCCGACCGATGACCAGATAATCCGATCCATTTGCGATAGCTCGAGCAGGCGTCACAACACGCACCTGATCATTATTATTCGCCCACTTCGGCCTAACACCGGGCGTCACCAAACAAAAATCCTCACCAATTGATTGACGAAGCCTATGTGTTTCCTTGCCTGAACAAACGACTCCATCCAGTCCGGCAACGTGGGCAAGTTTAGCCAAATAATCGACATGAGATTCAAGATCACGCTCAATCCCGAGCTGACGGAGCTCGCCTAAGGACATGCTGGTTAAAACTGTGACACCGATCAAGAGCGGGCGATGCGATTCGCCTTCAAGCATCTCACGTACAGCCGCTACCATGTCAGCTCCGCCAGAGCAATGCAGGTTTGTCATCCACACTCCCCATCGTGCGGCGGCTCGAACCGCTTTCGCGCATGTATTAGGGATATCATGAAATTTCAGATCTAAAAAAACATCCAGACCTGCGTCGTGGCAAATCTCAATAGCCAGAGGTCCAATGGACGTGAACAGCTCCTTTCCTATCTTGACTCGACAATCACTATCCTTTATCTGCTTCACTAGCCTACGCAAATCGTTGGCGTTGGAAACATCCAGCGCGACAATAATACGTCGTTCAGTCATTGAGCGGTCGTGGTTTCGTTGTTCTGAACAGAGATGCAATGAAAAATATTGTGTTACCAGTGATCACGCCAATAAAAAAAGTCACGAAAAGAATAACTGAGAGACTAGTTTCTGGGATTTCCAGCCAAACTAAATCAACCGTTACAGTATCAGGGTTTACGAGGTATAGAACACAACCGATCACCAAAAGAGCTCCAGTCCAAACCAAGGTGACAAGTCGCTTTAACAACCTCACGGTTTGAGGGAATCCAGAAAAATTCTGTTAACCGCTTCGCGGAGTTCTTTACCTGGCTTGAAATGGGGTACTGCCTTGGAATCCAACACTACCGACTCACCCGTTTTCGGATTTCGTCCAACGCGTGCTCTTCTTTTATGCAAAGAAAAAGAACCAAATCCACGTAATTCGATTCGCCCCCCTTCAACCAATTGGCGACTCATTCGGTCAAAAATGGCTTTAACAGCCAATTCCACATCCCTGGGAGGCAGGGCTGGATATCGTATTGCGATACGTTCAATGAGCATCGACTTGGTAACACCTGACATATAATCTTCCGATATTGCTAGCCGGGTGGTGCCCGGCTTCAGCTCTCAGTTTACTCGCGGCCCTCCATCTGAGCCTTAATCAGTTCGCCGATCGTTGTCGGGCCGACATCGCCTTCCTCAGTTGGCGACTCATTCAGGTTACGCATCGCTTCTTTCTCGTCTGCCTCTTCCAGTGCACGAATAGACAACGAAATCTGACGAGTTTTTCGATCAACATTTGTGACCTTCGCCTCAACCTCGTCACCGACGTTCAATATATTACGCGCATCTTCAACCCGGTCGCGAGACAGATCAGAGGCCTTGAGAGTTGCAATAATGCCATCACCCAGATCTACGGTTGCCTGTTTAGCCTCAACTCCTGTCACAGTACCTTTCACCAAAGATCCCTTTTCACTTCCGGTCAAGAAGCCTCCCATCGGATCTTCCTCCAACTGCTTCACGCCAAGTGAAATACGCTCCCGCTCGGGATCAACGGCCAAGATAACCGCCTCAAGATCCTCGCCTTTTTTGAAGTTACGTACCGCTACCTCGCCTGCCTCGGACCAGGACAAATCTGATAGGTGAATCAAACCATCGATACCGCCCTCCAAGCCTATAAATACGCCGAAATCAGTGATCGATTTAATCGGCCCGGAGACTTTCTCACCTTTAGCATTTGTGAGCGAAAACGCCTCCCATGGGTTGATCTTGCATTGCTTGATACCAAGCGAAATACGACGGCGCTCTTCATCAATATCAAGAACCATAACCTCGAGATCATCGCCCAATGACACGATCTTAGACGGATGCACGTTTTTGTTTGTCCAATCCATTTCTGATACGTGAACTAGACCCTCTACACCTTCTTCGATTTCGGCGAAGCAACCATAGTCTGTTAAATTTGTGATGCGCGCGTTTACGCGAGTATTTACAGGGTAACGGTTCTTGATTTCTATCCAAGGGTCTTCACCAAGCTGCTTCAGACCGAGGGATACACGATTACGTTCGCGATCAAACTTCAATACCTTCACATCTACTTCGTCACCAACCGCAACGACTTCTGATGGATGCTTAATCCGTTTCCATGACATATCGGTGATGTGCAAAAGACCATCAACGCCACCGAGGTCAACAAAGGCGCCATAGTCCGTCAGATTCTTCACGAGCCCCTTAACTGCTTGCCCTTCCACTAGGTTTTCTAGCAAAGCTTCGCGTTCTTCTGAATTCTCTTGCTCGAGTACTGCCCGACGCGAGACAACCACATTGTTACGGCGTTGATCTAGCTTGATTACTTTAAACTCGAGGTCCTTGCTCTCCAAATGTCCGACGTCACGCACCGGACGAACGTCGACCAAAGATCCCGGAAGAAAGGCGCGTATACCCGAAAGATCAACGGTAAAACCACCCTTAACCTTGCCGTTAATTATTCCCATGACCACCGCGTTCTCTTCGTGTGCTTTTTCGAGATCAATCCACGCCTCTGCACGCTTTGCTTTCTCACGCGACAGACGTGTCGCTCCGAAACCATCTTCAACTGCATCGAGCGCGACCTTGACTGAATCGCCAATTGCTATCACCAATTCTCCAGATTCATTCATAAATTGTGATCTGGGGATAGCACCTTCAGATTTTAGACCAGCGTTAACTACGACGAAGTCTGGTTCGATAGCCACCACAACAGCGTCCACGATCGCGCCGGGGGTCATATCAATGTCGTTCAGACTCTGCTCAAAAAGTTCTGCGAAAGTTTCGCTCATTCAAATATCCTATTTTTTCGGCTCACTGCCGTCCGCCTGATCAGCCCAAACGGAGTTGGTTTTTTACCTCGGTAAGCGTACCTGCTGATGCCGTTACCGAAGCTTCATCCACCCTATACCAAGCGTTTCGCTCTGCACAGGTCTCGCACTTCCATCACCACCTCGGCGACAGTTTTTTTCGAACTATCAATCACGTATGCGTCATAAGCCGGCACAAGCGGCGCAATTTCACGCGTCCGATCTCGAATGTCTCGAATTTCGAGGTCGCGTAGTATAGCGGAACGCTCAACTATTTGACCAGAATCAATTAATTCTAAATATCTTCGCTCCGCTCGCACCTCTAAGCTGGCATCCAAAAAAATTTTCAAATCAGCATCCGGAAAAATAATGGTCCCAAGATCACGTCCGTCCCCCACTAGTCCTGGCTCTCTGGCTTGACGACGCTGCAAATCCATCAGCGCCCTTCGCACTAAGGGATTAAGTGCGACCTTACTCGCCGCTTCGGCAACCATCTGATTTCTCAGTTTGTTGCCCAGCGGGAAACCGTTCAACATAATGTTCGTATGCTTTTCATCATATGGAAAACTCAATTTAAGCGAGTTTGCTAACGCTACCAAACCGTCAATATCATCGAATTCTATTCCTTGCTCCATGGCTGCGAGACCTAAAATGCGATAAATCGCACCGGAGTCGAGCAAATGAAAATCTAATGCGTACGCGATGTTACGAGCAACAGTGCCTTTCCCCGCGCCACTCGGTCCATCGATAGTAACAACTGAAGTACTCAAGGCAAAACCGTTAGGGGAAATCCCGCTTCTCGCGCTAGG